>NZ_JABXGB010000037.1:0-25227 GCF_022627935.1 Ochrobactrum sp. C6C9
GGAATGGGGGCTGAGCGTGCGCGCCTGTCGCATTTCTATCTTGCTGGCGCTGTCGCATCCTTAACTTGCTAAAACAACATATATAACAGGGGGTGGGTTCTAGCTTGAAGTGCGACTGACCTACGATGGCCATACCGATCTGACCTGCGATATGGGCCTGACACCAACGGCATATCGTTCAATTCGAAACGCGAGAATCCATCAGTGCTCGTACCCTCACTCACTTCGCCGCGCCGAGATATTTGGCCCTCAGCTTTGCGATCTCCTCGCTTTCATGCAGGCTGATGATGGCTACGCTGGCTGGTTGGACGAGTTCGCTGTGACGCGGAAATGCAAATCCGTATTTGTCCGGGCTGAATGCACCGCCGACAAGATCGAGCGGCTGATCGGTATGCTGATGCATATAATATTCCAGCACGGGACCGTCTGCGACGATTGCCGCTATCTCGTCATTGACGAGCGCGGTAACGGCTTCCGGCAAATGATCGAACGTAACGGTGGCGATGGAGCGGGATTTCAGAAACTGTTCTGCAACGCTGCCAGTTCGCACACCAACGGATTTTCTCTGCAGGTCGTTCAGGTTCGATATCCTGTTGTCGATATGCGCCACGGTCATCACGCTGGTGATCGATGATGTGACATAGGCGATAATGGCGATGCCGAAAACCATCCAGAAGGTTTGCCAGATACGTCCAATCCAACCGAACAGATTTTTGCGTGAGGTTTTGCCGGAAGTGGCAATCGAAACCACATGATGGAAACTCTCCGCCAGCCCTTCCCGCCACCGTTTCGGAAAACTTTCATCAAAACGCCTGTCGAACAGCGTCAGAAGCACCGTCGCTGCAAGAAGGATGCCCAAAATCCAGACATAGGTGGTCAGATGGCCAGCGCGGCCGAGGCGTCCGACAAGATCATCCCAGCCGGTTCCGGCCTGGGTATGCACCATGATACGCAGACCGGCATCAAACCATGGATAGGTAAAATCGGCGACCTCAGCCCGGCTTTCGGTGATGGTCAGATTGGTAACGGCTGCATCGACTTCGCCCTCGGAAACGGCCCTCATCAACGCGCCGTAGTTTTGAAATTCCACATAATGCGATGCAATATTCAGGCGTGCAGCGACGTTTTGCCAGATATCGATCGCCATGCCGGAGTAACTATTGCCCTCATTGTTGACGAAAGGTTCGCTGACATAAACGCCAACTTGCACAGGCTTTGGGGCTTGTGTCGGCCCCTGCGCATTAGCAGTTGCGCAAATCGTCAACAGAAACAAAACGAAAAAAAGAATGGATATTAGTCGATAATATAAATTATAGAATAATAATATAATCATATCCCCCGCCCCGTTATCAATTTAATATGATGCATTGAAATTTACATTGCAAATATATTTGTTTTATTTATTGAATCAATATAAGTAATATCTAATTATATTAAGATAACAAACACAAAAAACGTGACCGGCCCGACGCTTAAGGCGTGACTGATCAGGCGTTTCATCTCATCTGTGATTGACAAAATCGGCGGTTGATTAAAATCATTTCCTCACTGCGCGCATCATGAGAATGACTGAAAAGTGTATGGAGCCTGGAACGGTCTAAGACCAAAGCAGCATGTATTCGTGGTGTACATGTTGTATGACCCGACATGGGTTCCAGCGCTCGCGTTCCTGACCGGCATTTGTGGGTCTTGACGCATATTAAACGGGCATTCCCGGCCCGCTGGCTGGATGGGATAGAAGGTAGAGTTATAGATGTTGGAAGCACGTATTCGAAACGCTTCGCTACGAGAAAAGATCATCACGCCTGAGCAGGCGGCCAGCCTCATTAAGGATGGCATGATCGTCGGCATGAGCGGCTTTACCCGCGCCGGTGACGCCAAGGCAGTTCCGGTTGCCATGGCCGCGCGTGCGGCAACCGATCCTTTTCAGATCACGCTGATTACCGGCGCTTCGCTTGGACATGACGTCGACAAGATCCTGACCGAAGCCCATGTGCTTGCGCGCCGTATGCCGTTTCAGGTCGACCGTACCCTGCGTTCCGCGATCAATCGCGGTGAGGTCATGTTCATCGACCAGCATCTGTCGGAGACGGTCGAGCAGCTGCGTTCCAACCAGATCGGCCCGATCGATTATGCTGTTGTCGAGGCGCTGGCGATCACCGAAAGCGGTGGCATCATTCCGACCACGTCGGTCGGCAATTCGGCAAGCTTTGCCATCCTGGCCGAGAAGGTGATCGTCGAGGTCAATCTCAATCAGCCTATGGCGCTTGAGGGCCTGCACGACATCTATATTCCGACGAAGCGCCCTACCCGCGACCCCATCCCGGTCACGGCCTGCGACAGCCGCGTCGGCCTGCCCTATATTCCGATTCCGGTCGAGAAAATTGCCGGTATCGTCATTACGCAGGAAAACGACAGCGCCTCGACGGTCGAACCTGCCGACAGCGAAACCGTTGCCATTGCCACCCACCTGATCAATTTTCTTAAGCAGGAAGTGGAGCATGGCCGTCTCGATCTGACACTGAACCCGCTTCAGGCCGGCATTGGCACCATTGCAAACGCTGTGCTCAACGGTTTTGCCGATAGCCCTTTCCACAATCTGCGTATGTATAGCGAAGTGCTGCAGGACAGCACCTTCGAGCTTTTCGATGCTGGAAAGCTGGACTACGCCTCCGGTGCATCGATCACGCTCAGCCCCGCCGTCGGCGAGCGCGTCTTTAACAATATCGACCGCTATCGCGACAAGCTGATCCTGCGCCCGCAGGAAATCAGCAACCACCCGGAAGTCATTCGCCGCCTCGGCATTATCGGCATCAACACCGCGCTTGAGTTCGATATTTATGGCAATGTGAATTCCACCCATGTCGATGGCACACATATGATGAACGGTATTGGCGGCTCGGGTGATTTTGCGCGCAATGCTTATATCTCGATCTTCGTCAGCAAGTCCGAAGCCAAAAATGGCGCCATTTCGTCTATCGTTCCGATGGTCACCCATGTGGACCACACCGAACATGACGTCGATATTCTGGTGACCGAACAGGGGCTCGCCGATTTGCGCGGCCTCGCCCCGCGTGAGCGCGCCCGTGTGATCATCCACAATTGCGCGCATCCGGATTATCGCGACCAGCTCAATGATTATTTCGAGCGCGCCTGCGCGCGTGGCGGCCACACGCCACACCTTCTGGAAGAAGCTTTCAGCTGGCACACACGCCGTCGCGAAAGCGGCACCATGAAGCAGGGATAATATTCTTCTGCGGGTGGCGGTAGTTCAAATCCAGCCACCCTTCGCCCTTCCCGCTCGCAGTTCCAGCGGAACTTTCTCTACGTCGAAACGTTATCCGGCATATCGTTTTCCAACGGGAGACGAGAATGCTGCGAAAGGACTTGGGCTCTTGCACCAGCCTTTTCGCTTAACGTTCAGTCTGACGTTCTGGAGGAGCGGCGGTCAGACGGTAAGAACAATGCGCCGTTCCAGTAAGGGTCAGAACAGCTATGTCC
Source organism: Ochrobactrum sp. C6C9 (assembly GCF_022627935.1). Classification (NCBI taxonomy): domain Bacteria; kingdom Pseudomonadati; phylum Pseudomonadota; class Alphaproteobacteria; order Hyphomicrobiales; family Brucellaceae; genus Ochrobactrum; species Ochrobactrum sp. C6C9. The sequence goes on from NZ_JABXGB010000037.1 coordinate 3,502, forward strand.
ATCCTCATCGGCCTTCTGATAACAATTCTTGTTATCTTCCTCGTGCTTTATCTCATCAACATGCTGCCACTGGATGCGAAGGTGAAACAGATCGCTCAAGTTATCGTGATCATCATCGGCATCATCTCGCTGCTGAAATACCTCGCTGTCTTCTGACGACCACCGCCTTACCGGTTCACAACCGGAAATCTCCAAACGTTATGCACTGCCCGGATAAGACGAGTTTTTTCGAAGCGTCCTTGCCATCTGTACGCCTCGGAAGGCTCGTCTTCGTCGCTTGAGCATGGTTCGAAAAGCACGAAGCTGTTTCGGATAAAATGTGCGCAAAAGCCAAAGATTATAGGGATTACGGTGATTCAACTTTCGCTGAAACTGCTCCGGGCGGTTGTTTCCGTCCCTTGCTTATGTTAGCCATTTCAAAGCGAATATATCCTTCGAAAATCCCGATACCTCCCCCGCTCTTGTTGTCTTTTTGCTTACCCGCACGAGGACAACTAAAACCTTAAATTGTGTCTTTCGGGGTACGCTTCTTGGAAAAGTTGCATCCGGGCTTTTTGGTATCTTTTCCTTACGAGCAGTTGCTCTTATAAGCCGTTCAATCAATTGCTCCCTTAACGTAAGGTTTCGAGTGGCAAACAGATAATCCTGATCCGGGGACGGGGAGTAAGGAAATGAAGGCAGCTTTATGGAAAGCAGGAGTGATAACCCTTTCTGTCGTGCTGTTTTCTGTCACGCTGACCTGGACTGCTGCCGCCCTGTCTGGTGAAAGACCTGGGATTGTGGCGCTGGCGCTCAGCTCTGGAATTCCCTTTGCCACGGCTTTTCCGTCACTCGCTTATATTTTCCGGCAGCATAACAGGCTGAAAGACGCCTATACCCAGCTTGAGAGAGCGCATGTTGAATTGCAGGCGCGCGCGCGCGTCGATCACATGACGGGATTGCTCAATCGCGAAGCGCTTTTCGACGCCATGAAAGTCAGCCGGTCGCGTATTGAAACAGGTGTACTGATGGTGATCGATGCCGACCACTTCAAAGCCATCAACGATACGTTCGGCCACAGCGCCGGCGACCGTGCTTTAAAGCTGATTGCTTTTGCCCTGCAAAACGTGACGCGTAAAGGCGATCTGGTCGGGCGCATCGGCGGCGAGGAATTCTGCGTCTTCCTGCCGGGCGCCAGCAGCGAAACCGGCGTGCGCGTAGCGCAGCGCATCCGCACGGAAGTGGAAGGTACGCCCTTTCACTCGACCGAATATCAGGTCTATCCGCTGACGATCAGCATCGGCGTGGCTTCCGCTCCAAAAACCGAAACCAATTCGCAAGTGATGAGCCGCGCCGACCGCTGCCTGTATATGGCCAAGCAACGCGGACGCAATTGCGTGGTGCTGGATGAAGAAAGCGCTCGACTGGCGAGCGCTTCAGTTGTCTCTATCAACAGTGGTCGCGAAATAGCGCGCAGCTGATATTCGGTGAGCTATTCAACCCAAGGGATAACTTCTTCCTCCGACCAGCCGACCGGAACAAAACCCATCTTCTGATAGAGCTGCAAAGCGCGCGGGCTGTCGAGCGTATTGGTATGGATCGCAATTTTCTGCGGCCCGTGCGCCCAGGCCGCCGAGATTGCTTCACTGAGAAAGAACTTGCCAAGCCCCCGCCCCTGAAAATCGGGCATCAGGCCAAAATAGAGGATTTCTGCCGTTTCCGGCATGGCTGTCAGATCGAGTTCCACAAAACCGGCTGGATTGCCATCGGCATAAAGCACGTGAATTTCACTCGTATCGGCGTGGATAATGTCGGCCACTTCCGCATCGCTCTGCACGCGGCGCATCATCCAGTGATGCTGCCGCCCCACCTGCTCGTAAAGATAGCGATAGAAATGCACCGGCATGCCGCTCGCCCGCATGATGGCGAGCCGCAAACCAGAGGGAACCGGCACGGAAATCGCCGGTCGCGACTGCATTTCCAGATGCGTAATGCGGGCTTTCAGCTTTTCGACCATGATCAGTCGGCTTCGCCCGTCACTACCGGGGTATCCTGCCTGCTACCCCATTCGCTCCAGGAACCGTCATAAAGCCGGTTATCCTTATGGCCGAGCGAGGCCAGCGCCAGCATGATGACCGCCGCCGTGACACCAGAGCCGCAGCTTGTGACGACAGGCTTGGTGAGATCGACGCCAGCCTTGTCGAAAATTGCGCGCAGACTATCCAGATCCTTCAGCTCGCCGTTCTCCGACAGCGTACCGACTGGAACATTACGTGCGCCCGGCATATGACCGGAGCGCATGCCCGCGCGCGGTTCGGCGTCGCGACCGGTAAAACGTCCGGCAGCGCGCGCATCGGCAATCTGAGTACGGCGTTCATCGACGAGTTCCCGCATTTCGGCAAAATCGACGACGCCAGCCGGATCGAAAGCAGGCGTGAACAGCGTCGCCGCAATCTTCGTCGGTTCGTCGGTCACGGGATATCCTGCTGCCTTCCAGCCATCGAAACCGCCATCGAGAACGAAGACGTTTTTAACGCCCATGATGCGGAACATCCACCAGACACGCGGTGCTGCAAACATGCCGGGCCCATCATAGACCACCACGGTTTCATCTGCCATGATGCCCATGGCGCCGACATGCTGCGCGAAGAGTTCGGGCGATGGCAAAGTGTGCGGCAGGCCAGAATCCTTGTCGGCGATCACGTCCTGATCGAAGAACACTGCGCCCGGAATATGCGCCCCATGATACTCTTCAAGGCCATTGCGTCCCGCCGCAGGCAGATACCAGGATGCATCCACAATGGCGATGCCCGGCTTTTCCAGCCGCTCCTTCAACCAGTCACGTGAAACGACAAATGCGCTTTTCTCAGCCATAGTCAAAACTCCTGTATGCTCACGCGTCCGGCAAAGCACCGAAGCGGATACGAAAACGGCGGTTTTCCTTGCCCTTTTTCTCGATCTTGCCGATATGGATTTCGCCCACTTCCTGCGTTTCGGACACATGGGTGCCGCCGCATGGCTGGGAATCCACCGCGCCATTTTCACCAATGGCGACAAGCCGGATGCGTCCGAGCCCGACAGGCGGGCGGACATTCTTCGATTTCACAATATCAGGATTGGCGAGAAATTCTTCATCGCTGATCCAGTTGATCGAAACCGGATCGTTGGCCTTGACCAGTTCCATGATCTTTTCGGTCACGAATTCCTTCGTGTAGGTCGGATCGGGCAGATCGAAATCGACACGGCTTTCATCCTCGCCCACCGCAGCACCGGTGATCGGAAACGGACAGGCGACTGACAACAGATGGCAGGCAGTGTGCATGCGCATCAGCTTATAGCGGCGCGGCCAGTCGATATGCAGGACGAGTGTTTCACCGACTGTCGGCACGGCCTGACCTTCGCCGGGCACGTGGACGATTTCATTCTTGTTTTCGCCGGTAACGGTCGCGGTAATCTCGATCCGCGATCCATCGGCGCGCTCGAAAAAGCCGATATCCCCCGGCTGTCCGCCGGAGGTCGCATAGAAATTCGTCTGGTCGAGAATAATGCCGCCGGTGTCGGTAATGGCGAGAACCTTGCCCTCCGCCGTTGAAAGATAGGAATCTTCACGGAAAAGCGCATCGGTCTCATAGGCCATTGTTTTATTCCTCGAACGGTATGTCTATCTCGGTTTTCGTTTCCAGCCAGCCCGGCACCGGCAGGTTCTTGCCGCGCAGGAAGGATGGATTGAACATTTTCGACTGGTAACGATTACCATAGTCGCAAAGCACCGTCACAATTGTGTGGCCCGGCCCGAGATCTTTTGCAAGCCGGATCGCACCGGCGATGTTGATGCCAGAAGAACCGCCAAGGCAAAGCCCCTCATTCTCCACGAGATCGAACACAACGTCGAGCGCGTCGGCATCCGCAACGCGATAGGAGAAATCAGGTGTGAACCCTTCCAGATTGGCCGTGATACGCCCCTGCCCGATGCCTTCGGTGATCGAATCGCCCTCGGCTTTCAATTCGCCGGTCGTGTAATAGGAGTAAAGTGCCGCGCCATAAGGATCGGCGAGCGCGATCTTGATGTCGCGATTGTGTTCCTTCAAACCAAAGGCCGTCCCGACAAGCGTACCGCCCGATCCGACCGCCGCCACGAAACCGTCGACCTTGCCATTGGTATCGCGCCAGATCTCCGGCGCAGTGGTCTCGATATGCGCCTGACGATTGATTGGATTATCGAACTGGTTGGCCCAGATCGCGCCATTCGGTTCGGTTTTGGCGAGCTGTTCGGCCAGCCGCCCCGACAGTCGTACATAATTGTTGGGATTGCGATAAGGCGCTGCCGGAACTTCGATGAGTTCCGCTCCGAGCAGACGCAGCGCATCCTTCTTTTCCTGGCTCTGCGTTTCCGGAATGACGATGACCGTGCGATAGCCGAGCGCCTTGGCAACGAGCGTCAGGCCAATGCCGGTATTGCCTGCCGTGCCCTCAACAATGACACCGCCGGGGCGAAGCAGGCCGCGCTTTTCGGCGTCACGGATAATGTAAAGCGCCGCGCGGTCCTTGACCGACTGTCCCGGATTGAGGAATTCAGCCTTGCCGTAAATCTCGCAACCGGTGATTTCGGAAGCCTTCTTGAGACGAATCAATGGCGTGTTACCGATTGCGTCTAGAACCGATTGGAGCATAGCTTCCATCCTTCATCTTGGGCCGAATTGTTTGCCCGGAAAGTATGAGGAACTGCCCTGCCCTTCAAGGAAGGATGGAATAATTTTCCACACCAACTGGCAAACTCAATCCACAAAAGGCCATCCCAAAAGAAAAAGCCGCCCGAAATGGGCGGCTTTTGTAAAAGATGTTCCGAAAGACGGTTACGCAGCGCGCTGACCACCGCCGCCATTGCCTGTGCGGCGCTTGCGGCGGAATGGGCGCTTTGCCTTCGGTGCAGCTTCGCCAGTCGCATTGGCATGACCACCTGCGGAAGCGTGGTTGCCCCCACGATGTTCGCCCGGCTTCTGCGCTGGGCGACGATGCTGCTGCGGCGACGGGCCCTTGCGGTGCTGCGTCTTCTGCGGTTTGTCTTCGCCCACAATCGAAATGCGCGGCGCTGCCGTTGGCGCCGGAGCAAGCTTGACCGGAGCCTCCTTGATCGGAAGCTTGGTGCGGGTCACACGTTCTACTGCACGCAGCTTCGAATCCTCGGTCGCCTGATCGTACAGGGTGATCGAAGCGCCGCTTGCGCCATTGCGCCCGGTGCGACCGATACGATGCACGTAAGTTTCCGGCTCGTCAGGAAGGTCGTAGTTGACGACATGGCTGATGCCGGGAACATCAATACCGCGCGCGGCGATGTCGGTCGCAACCAGAATGCGTAATGTGCCATCGCGGAAACCGTTCAGCGCGCGCTGGCGGGCATTCTGCGACTTGTTGCCGTGAATGGCCGCAACGTCGAACTTGTCGCGCTCAAGGTGGCGCACAACCGCATCCGCACCATGCTTGGTGCGGGTGAAGACGATGACCGAGCGCATGTTCTTGTCGGCCAGCAGAGCCGACAGAAGACGGCGCTTTTCCTTGGTCGGCACAGGATGCACAACCTGGGTGATTTCGGCAGCCGTCGTGCCCTGCGGCGCAACTTCCACACGAACCGGATCACGAAGCAGGCTACCCGCAAGCGCCGCGATTTCCTTCGGCATGGTTGCCGAAAAAAGCGCGGTCTGGCGGTCGGCATGAGTTGCCTTGGCAATACGCTTCACATCGTTGATGAAGCCCATATCGAGCATGCGATCGGCTTCATCGAGCACCAGCCAGCGGGTCTGCGAAAGGTCAACCAGACCTTCGCGCATCAGATCCGTCAGACGGCCCGGCGTTGCGATCAGCACGTCAATGCCGGGCGCGATACGCTTGATCTGCGTCAGCTTCGATACGCCACCGAGCACGAGCGCAGTCGAGATATGCGCACTCTTGGAAACATTGCGGATCGTCTGTTCAATCTGGACGGCCAGCTCGCGGGTCGGTGCGAGGACAAGCGCACGCGCCGTCTTCGGGCGGCGCTTATCGCCCAGACCGATGATCTTTTGCAGGATCGGCAGGCTGAAAGCCGCGGTCTTGCCCGAGCCGGTCTGCGCAATGCCGAGAATGTCCTTGCCTTCCAGCTGCGGCGGGATGGCCTGCGTCTGGATCGGCTTCGGTTCGGTCATGCCAGCAGCTTCGACACCTTTAAGCAAAACGCCGGTGACGCCAAGAGCGGCAAAGCCGCTCGTATTTTCATTTGTCAATTCAATCTCTTTCGGCGGCACCGCACATCTGCGATCCGCTTTCAATGCCGGGAAAGCGCAACTTGCCCGAGCCAAATCTGTTTTTATGATAACGACGGGACGCCGGGAAAACCCCTGGCGACTTGCGCAGCCGTGCCCGAGCAAATCTCAGGTCCCCTCCGTTTCCAGACCATTCCGGAAGACAAAGGTGTGACGCAACAAGTCCAATGCCGGGAAAGCCGACAACTAACGTCGGCCCATGCGCCTGCCGCCCATATGGGGTGGTTTGAGCAAAAAAGCAAATGATTTCGTTTTCGCGTCTGATCCAAAAGCCATCATGCCGGTCTGCAAATGGCAATTTCTGCGCTTCCGGTGCTCACGTACGTTCAAGTACGCTGCGCTCCGGTTCTCGAAATCACCATTTTCGCCATGGCCTGTCGCCTTTTTGATTCAGACGCTTAGCTCCGGTTCAAATGATGAAATCAGCTAGAACCTGATTATCCGTAATGTCCTGATAAGCCCAACCGGCTTCACCGAATTTCTTTTCCAGGAGCTTGAAATTCGCGGCATCCTTCGTTTCGATGCCGATCAGCACCGAGCCGAAATTGCGCGCCGATTTCTTCAGATATTCGAAGCGGGCAATATCATCTTCCGGCCCCAGCAGATCGAGGAACGAGCGCAATGCGCCCGGACGCTGCGGGAAGCGGAAAATGAAGTATTTCTTCAAACCTTCAAAGCGAAGCGCCCTTTCGCGCACATCCGGCAGGCGTTCGAAATCAAAATTCCCGCCCGAAACGACAATCACGATGCGCTTGCCCTTGATTTCGCTTTTCTTGAAATCCTTCAGCGCGTCTATGCCCAAAGCGCCCGCTGGCTCCAGCACCACGCCCTCAATATTGAGCATTTCAATGATGGTCGCGCAGAGACGGTTTTCCGGAACCGTTATGACAGACTTTGCGTCGAAGCCTTTGAGAAGCTTGAAGTTTTCTTTGCCGATCTCGGCAACCGCCGCCCCGTCAACAAAATTATCGACATGGGCAAGCTTGATGCGCTTGCCGGCCTCAAGGCTGCCTTTCAGGCTTGCGGCGCCCTTCGGTTCGACAAAGCGAAACGCGGTTTTCCAGCCGAGATCGGAAATATACTGCGTCACGCCACCGGAAAGCCCGCCGCCGCCCACCGGCAGCAGAACCAGATCGGGCTTTTTGCCCTCCGGTAGCTGCCTTTCGATTTCCAAAGCGACGGTTGCCTGTCCTTCCACGATACCCGGATGGTCGAATGGCGGCACCATGACACCGTTGTTGCTGGCCGCAAATTCCTGCGAAGCGGCATAACAAACGTCGAAAATATCGCCGACCAGCTTGATTTCAATGAATTCAGCACCGAAAGCGCGGGTCTTGTCGATTTTCTGCTGCGGCGTGGTCACCGGCATGAAAACAACACCCTTGCGACCGAAATGGCGGCAAACGAAAGCGAAACCCTGCGCGTGATTGCCTGCCGAAGCGCAGACGAACACCGCGTTCTCATCAGTCGTTTTCACTGCCTTGGAAATGAAATTGAAAGCGCCACGAATCTTGTAGGAGCGCACCGGCGTCAGATCTTCGCGCTTCAACCAAATCTCCGCACCATATTTGCGGGAGAGATAATCGTTGAGCTGCAATTGTGTCTCGGGGAAAAGCGCACGCATTGCCTTTTCGGCCTGAGCCACGGATTTGACGAAGGCGGTCATACTTAAACTTTCTTCATTCCTACTCGATAGGGCTTATCGCTATACGGGTTTGCCCATGCAAACAAGGATGAAGCTATAAGCTTGGATGCAACTGCAATAATTAAAGCGATGGCGTCTCTTTTCTATTTTAGAACATGCAGATATTCGGAAATTCGCTGTTATTGCTGACAAGCTTTCTGTCTTGAAATCATCGCGCAAATCATGACATAGAAATCCAGTCGCTGCGGTCGTGGCGAAATTGGTATACGCAACGGACTTAAAATCCGTCGCCTTTTAGGCTTGCGGGTTCAAGTCCCGCCGACCGCACCACAATTTTTCATACGCAAAAGCCGCCGTGTTTTCTCGGCGGCTTTTGTTTTAATCAGATATCTCAGCCGTGCAGCTTGGCGGTGATTTCTGCAACACGCTTGCCCTGAAAACGCGCGCCTTCCAGTTCCTGTTCGGATGGTTGGCGCGAGCCGTCGCCATCTGCCGTCGTCGTCATGCCATAGGGCGCCCCGCCGCGCACGACATCATTGCCCATCTGCCCCTGATAGGCATAGGAAAGCGGCACGATGATCATGCCATGATGCTGCAACTGCCACTGCGCCGAAATCAGCGCGAGTTCCGCGCCGCCATGTTGCGTCGCCGTTGAAACCATCACCGAGCCAACCTTGTTGAGCAGCGCGCCCTTTGCCCACAGACCACCGGTCTGATCGAGAAAATTCTTCATCTGCGAGGCCATCATGCCATAGCGGGTCGCCGTGCCCAATATAATGGCGTCATATTCGACCAGATCGTTCGGCGATGCGATGGGTGCGTCCTGATCGACCTTGTAATGCGAGGCCTTGGCGACTTCGAGCGGCACCAGTTCGGGCACCCGCTTGATCGTGACCTCTGCGCCGCCTTCGCGCGCACCTTCTGCCGCAGCCTTGGCCATCTGCTCCATATGTCCATAGGACGAATAGTACAGCACCAGAACCTTTACCATCTGACGTCTCCGTTTTCGATTTTACGGAACCCCTTTTCCGCATTCACTCAACTAGAGAGCATTTTCATTTTGGAAAGGTGGACCAAGGGAGGAACATTTTGCCTTTTGCGAAAACCGGTTGCGGCTGGGTGCGGCTGAGGCTTAACTGTCGCCAGATTGAAATGGAGTCTGGGTATGACCGACACTTCGCAGCAGGCCGTCAGGGCTGCAATGCTCGCCATTGGCGACGAACTTCTTTCCGGGCGCACCAAGGATAAGAATATCGGGCATCTCGCCGATCTGCTGACGGCTGCGGGCATTGACCTCAAGGAAGTGCGGATCGTGCCGGACGAGGAAGACGCCATCGTTGCCGCCCTCAATGCCCTGCGTTCGAACTATGATTATGTCTTTACGTCTGGCGGCATCGGCCCCACCCATGACGACATCACCGCCGACGCTGTATCGAAAGCCTTTGGCGTGCCCTGCATCTATGATGAAAAAGCCATGAAGCTTCTCGGCGACAATTATGCGCGGCGGGGTCTGGAATTCACCGATTCCCGCAAGCGCATGGCCCGCATGCCAGAGGGTTCGGAACATATCGACAATCCGGTTTCTGCTGCACCGGGCTTTCATATCGGCAATGTTTATGTGATGGCGGGCGTGCCGTCCGTGTTTCAGGCCATGCTCGACAATGTTCTCCCTACGCTGCGGACCGGGCGCAAGCTGTTGTCGCGCGCGGTGCATTGCCCGTTCGGCGAAGGCGTCATCGGCGCGCCACTGGCCGAAATCCAGAAGCAGAACCCTGATACGATCATCGGTTCCTATCCGAAATTCGAAGGCGGGCGCTTCAGCACCGAACTCGTGGTACGCGGCAGCGATCCGCAAAAGATTGATGCGGCAGTTGTCGAAATTGAAGCCATGATTGCCGGGCTGGTGGCTTCTGGCGCAAGCTGACAACTCTTTATGCCTTGCAACCTTTTGCCTACGCAACGCGTTGCTTTCTATGCTAAAATGGAAACACAGCTGGAAGGAGATCGGTCATGACCTACAAAACGGTGGTTGCCTATTCCCGGAGCGAGGCTGAACTGAAGCGGGTTCTGTCCGCCGTCGCGCTTTTGATGCGAAAAGTGCCCGACCTTCATGTCATCGGCCTCTATTCCATCCCCTCTCCCATCGTCTATGCCGATCCCAACGGCTTTATCGATCCAGGCATGTTCGAGCTGCACGACAAGCAGCACAAGGAACTCTCCGAGCGGCTGAAACACGTCTTTGAAGAAGAAATGCGCCGTCAGGATGCGCATTTCGAATTTCGTATCACCCGCTCGGAAACCGGCACCGCCGCTGATGGCGTGTTGACCTCCTGTCTCGGCGCGGAATTGCTGGTCGCGGGCCAGCCGGACCCCGATGATCCGGCTACCAATGACGAAGCCGCCGACACGATTGTCTTCAATGCGAGCTGCCCTGTGCTGCTCGTGCCCTACGCACCCGTCTTGCCGCAATTGTCCCTTGACCGGATCGTCGTTGCCTTCAACGGCAAAAGAGAGGCCGCGCGCGCCGCTTTCGATGCGCTGCCCTTGATGAAACAGGCTGGACGGACGGAAATCGTCTGGGTCGATCCGCCGGAAGCCGAGGGCGAGGACGAAGCGCTCGCCGGAACCGAATTGGCCGAATCCATCGCCCGCCATGGCATTGAGGTCAACGTGACGCCGCTCGCCTCGCATGGGCGCTATGCGCAGGATGCGCTGCGGGAGCACATCGTTGCGGAACGTGCCGATCTGCTCGTCATGGGCGCCTATAGCCATTCGCGCCTGCGCGAGCTTGTTTTCGGTGGAGTGACGCGATCCATGCTGAATGACCTCCCCGTCCTGACACTGTTTTCTCGGTGACATGTCCGCTCATTCAGAGCGGGCAATTATCCCCAATTGGTGGCAATGAACGCCTTCAAGCCATAACAGACTTGCAAGATCGGTGTTTTTGCGGTTATCAGCACTACCCGGCGCTGACTGTGCCGGGTTGAAGAAACCTTTTCATAGTATTGCAGCCCCTATTATGGTGGGCGCAGATGGCGAAAGCGAAGGTCTACACAGTTCAGCGCGCTTGACGGTGGTCATCGCGCATTTTTGGTTTAGCCAGTCTGTGGCCACAGCCCACGGACTGTTCGATGGAGCGTTTCGATGTCCTTGCCCGATAAAGCCTTTCCCGTATCCTGGGATCAGTTCCACCGCGATGCCCGCGCGCTTGCCTGGCGCATTTCCGGCATGGGGCACGATTGGCGTGCGATCGTCGCCATTACGCGCGGCGGTCTGGTGCCTGCGGCCATTATCTGCCGTGAACTCGGCATCCGCCTGATTGAAACCGTCTGCATTGCCTCCTATCACGACTACACGTCGCAGGGCGAAATGCAAATTCTGAAGGGTATCGGCGACCAGCTTCTGGAAAATGGCGGTGAAGGCGTGATCGTCGTCGACGACCTCACCGATACCGGCAAGACGGCCGCAATCGTGCGCGAGATGATGCCGAAGGCGCATTTTGCAACGGTTTATGCCAAGCCGAAAGGCCGTCCGCTGGTCGATACATTCGTGACCGAGGTATCGCAGGACACTTGGATCTATTTCCCGTGGGATATGGGCTACACCTATCTGGAACCGATTGCAGGCGACAAGCGCGGATAGTTTTCGCTTAGCGCGCGCCCCGAAAAGTGTGAAACGGATTTCGGACATAAGGCGCGTTATGACAAACTGTTAGAGTGCCGATCTGATCCAATCAGATTGAAACGCGCTCTAACGCCCGATAGTAAATTCTAAATGCCAGCCTTACCGGCTGGCATTTTTTATTGTCCGTCACTGTTATCGCCCCAAGACCATTCAGAATGGAGGGATTTCTCAAAAAACCACGAAAGTTTTCAAGGATGTGCGAAAACGAAAAAAAGCGAAAACAAAAAAATGATATTTTTGCCGTATTCACGTGCTATAGAAAGCACATGAAATGACGCTGATCGCGCTCAGGTTCGGCGTTCGAAAACGATACGCCTCTCCTGTATTTTAATAGTAGCTTTAAAATAAAGGGCTTTTTTCCCCTTTGTAAGAACTGTTGCGTATTTGATCAGTTGTTATTTTGGCGAATCGTTCCATTTTAAGGAAAAGAGGGAAACCAGCAGTGAAGACGGCAGCCAAACAACTTATCGCAACGGAAAAGCGTATTCTTACGCCTTCTGGCCGTTTGCAGCAGGTTGCAGCCCTTGTCTACCGCCGCGAAATGGATGCCCTTCAGGTTCTCGTTATCACAAGCCGTGGCACGGGCCGCTGGATCATCCCCAAAGGTTGGCCGCAAGTCGGTCGCACGCTTGCGGAAACAGCCTTGCGCGAAGCCTTCGAAGAAGCAGGCATACGCGGCGATGTCTCCCCGGAACCCATTGGCAGCTATAATTACTGCAAGATGGATATGCCGCCCGAGCGGATCAACCAGTTTTCGGTGGCCGTTTACGCCGTCCGTTTCACCGGCCAGGAAAAAAGCTGGCCGGAACGGGATCAGCGCATCTGCGAATGGGTTTGCCCGCACGAAGCCGCCCGGCGCGTCGAAGAGACAGAGTTGAAGCAGATTCTTCTCCGTTTCGGTGATTCGGGTATGGTCGTCGCCGCCGAATAGCAGCGTCGTTTCCCCCTCAACGCTTTTTATCCATCGTCATTCGGCTTTGATGCGGCGTTTCCTGCGGCTATTCCAGCCATAGGGCCGTATGATCCCCGTGGGCATCACGCTGACGGTGAAAATCGCGAGCGTCCAACGGCGGCATTTTTCGGCAATTGCAGCGTGAATGGCGGGGCCGGAAGAGGCATTTTGCTCAAAGCTTGCATTAGCAAGCGGCTTGATCCTGCTGTTTTTGCAAAATAATTGCCCTCCATATTTGGTTAAAAAGAGGTAAAAGCGTTTTAGCCGGCTTCGTTCACAAAAGCTTCTCTTCTCCCCGTTATCCACATTCGCCCCCAGCGACTGACGCACAATATCTAGCGTTAGACGCCTTACAACAAACCAATGCTTGACGCTCGCAGCCGAGTCGTTTTTTATGAACTTATCGTTGCGTAAGTGGCGTGGCCGGGCGTCTGAATAGCCGGTCTTTCTTTCAGGTTAGTCAAGTTCTGGAACGGGCGTTGCGCTTATTCAGCGTAGTTGTCGCTCCGGACTTCGTCGTGCCCGAATTCCGGGTCGGACCGCCTTTGGAGAAGCAGATGCAGCCACATGACGAAAGAGCGTTAACACTAGATTTAGTATTTGCGCTCATGCTTCTTACAAGATAGAGTATTTTTCGATCTGCTGATTTGTTGGTTTGCAATGCCCTGACGAGGATGGTTTCGACTGCCATGGGGTGTTTTGTTGCGCGCCGGATACGGCAGAAGCAGGATTTTGGGGCCCCGGATATCTGCCGGTGTCCTCACCAAGAAGCCCTTCCCCGCAGTTGGGCTTTCGAAACAGAGACGCGGTACAGACAGCACGTGGCAGGCCATGGTGGAAACTCACCCTTGGGGCTACTATATATAGAACGTTTGGATGGAAAAGATGAAGATCGAACGCCGTTTCACGAAAGAGAATCAGTCGGCCTATGCGGACATCGCGTTTCGGACTGCGACCAGCGAGATCAAGAATCCCGATGGATCCATCGTATTCCGCCTGGAAAACATAAATGTACCGGCTCAGTTCAGTCAGGTTGCGGCCGATATCCTTGCGCAGAAATATTTCCGCAAGGCTGGCGTGCCTGCCCAATTGAAGAAAGTCGAAGAAAACGACGTTCCGTCGTGGCTGTGGCGCTCGGTCGCCGATGAGGATGCGCTGGCGTCGCTGCCGCAGAACGAGCGTTATGGCTCCGAAATGGATGCCTGTCAGGTTTTCGACCGTCTCGCTGGCACCTGGACCTATTGGGGCTGGAAGGGCGGCTATTTCGGTTCGGAAGAAGACGCTCTCGCCTTCCGCGATGAGCTTGCCTATATGCTCGCCACACAACGCGTCGCGCCGAACAGCCCGCAATGGTTCAACACCGGCCTGCATTGGGCTTATGGCATTGACGGCCCCGGCCAGGGCCATTTCTATGTCGACTGGCAGACCGGCAAGCTGACCAAATCCAAGTCATCCTATGAACACCCGCAGCCGCATGCCTGCTTCATCCAGTCCGTCGCTGACGATCTGGTCAATGAAGGCGGCATCATGGATCTGTGGGTGCGTGAAGCGCGCCTGTTCAAATATGGCTCCGGCACAGGCTCCAACTTCAGCCATCTGCGTGGCGAAGGCGAAAAGCTTTCCGGCGGCGGCAAGTCGTCGGGCCTGATGAGCTTCCTCAAGATCGGTGACCGCGCTGCGGGCGCCATCAAGTCGGGCGGCACCACGCGCCGCGCTGCAAAGATGGTCGTTGTCGACATCGACCATCCGGATATCGAGGAATATATCGACTGGAAGGTGAAGGAAGAGCAGAAGGTTGCTTCGCTCGTCACCGGTTCCAAGATCGTCAAGCAGCATCTGGCTGCAATCATGAAAGCCTGCGTCAACTGCGAAGCAGATAATGACGATTGCTTCGATCCGTCGAAGAACCCTGCCCTGAAGCGCGAAATCAAGGCCGCGAAGAAGAACCAGGTGCCGGAAAACTACGTCAAGCGCGTGATCCAGTTCGCGCGTCAGGGCTATACGGACATTCAGTTCAAGACCTACGACACGGACTGGGACTCGGAAGCCTATCTCACCGTTTCAGGCCAGAACTCGAACAACTCCGTCTCGCTGAAGGATGAATTCCTGCGCGCCGTCGAAAACGACAGCGACTGGAACCTGACCGCACGCAAGGACGGCAAGGTCATGAAGACGCTCAAGGCGCGCGATCTTTGGGAAAAGATCGGTTATGCCGCATGGGCGTCCGCTGATCCGGGTCTGCACTACAACACCACCATGAACGACTGGCACACCTGCCCGGTCGCAGGTCCGATCCGCGCCTCCAATCCGTGCTCGGAATATATGTTCCTTGACGATACGGCCTGTAATCTGGCGTCGATCAACCTGCTCACCTATCGCAACAAGGACGGTTCGTTCGACATTGCAGCTTACGAGCACACGGCCCGCCTGTGGACCATCGTTCTCGAAATCTCGGTGATGATGGCGCAGTTCCCGTCCAAGGAAATTGCCCGCCTCTCCTACGAATACCGCACGCTCGGCCTCGGCTATGCCAATATTGGCGGCCTGCTGATGACCTCCGGTATTCCTTATGACTCCGATGAAGGCCGCGCCATCTGCGGTGCGCTGACCGCGATCATGACCGGTATTGCCTATGCAACCTCCGCTGAAATGGCGAAGGAACTGGGCACCTTCCCAAGCTACGAACCAAACGCCGAACATATGCTGCGTGTCATGCGCAACCATCGTCTGGCCGCTCATGGCAAGACGGAAGGTTATGAAGGCCTCGCCGTCAACCCGGTGGCGCTAATTGCCGAAGACTGCCCGGATCAGGATCTGATCACCCATGCCCGCGCGGCCTGGGACAAGGCGCTGGAACTTGGCGAAAAGCATGGCTACCGCAACGCCCAGTCCACCGTTATCGCGCCAACAGGCACGATCGGCCTCGTCATGGACTGCGACACGACCGGCATCGAGCCTGACTTTGCACTGGTGAAGTTCAAGAAGCTGGCCGGTGGCGGCTACTTCAAGATCATCAACCGCGCCGTGCCGGAAGCACTCCGCACGCTCGGTTATTCGGAAAGCCAGATCGCCGAAATCGAAGCCTATGCTGTCGGTCACGGCAACATCAATCAGGCACCGGGCGTCAATCCTTCGTCGCTGCGCGGCAAAGGCTTCACCGATGAGAAGATCGAAGCCCTGAATGCAGCGCTCAAGAGCGCCTTCGACATCAAGTTCGCTTTCAACAAGTGGACGCTTGGCGAAGACTTCTGCAAGGACGTGCTGAAACTCACCGACGAACAGCTGAACGACTTCTCGTTCGAAATGCTGCCAACGCTCGGTTTCTCCAAGAAGGACATCGAAGCCGCCAACATTCACGTTTGCGGCGCGATGACCCTCGAAGGCGCACCGTTCCTCAAGGAAGAGCATTACGCGGTTTTCGATTGCGCCAATCCATGCGGCAAGATCGGCAAGCGCTATCTGTCGGTCGATAGCCACATCCGCATGATGGCTGCCGCGCAGCCGTTCATTTCGGGCGCGATCTCCAAAACGATCAACATGCCGAATGACGCGACCGTCGAGGACTGCAAGAACGCTTACATGCTGTCCTGGAAGCTGGCTCTGAAGGCCAATGCGCTTTATCGCGACGGTTCCAAGCTCTCGCAGCCGCTCAACGCAGCGCTGATCTCGGATGATGAAGACGAAGATGATGCAGTCGAAGCGCTGATCGAAGCACCGGCAGCCGCTCGTGCCGTTCAGGTGACGGAGCGCATCGTCGAGAAGGTGATCGAGAAGATCGTGCATGAGCGCGAAAAGCTTCCGAACCGTCGTCAGGGCTATACCCAGAAGGCCGTCGTCGGCGGACACAAGGTCTATCTGCGCACCGGCGAGTTCGGTGACGGGCGCCTCGGCGAAATCTTCATCGATATGCACAAGGAAGGCGCTGCTTTCCGTGCGATGATGAACAACTTCGCCATCGCCGTGTCGCTCGGCCTGCAATATGGCGTGCCGCTGGAAGAATATGTGGAGGCATTCACCTTCACCAAGTTCGAACCGGCTGGCATCGTCATCGGCAATGACGCGATCAAGACCGCAACGTCGATCATCGACTATGTGTTCCGCGAACTGGCCGTGTCCTATCTGGGCCGCAACGATCTCGCCCATGTTGACACGAGCGATTTCTCGAACACAGCGCTTGGCAAGGGCATCAAGGAAGGCAAGACCAATCTGGTCTCGACCGGCTGGACGCGCGGCTACAAGCCGACACTGGTGACCAATACGGCACCGGGCGGCAGCGAAGCCAAGGGTTCGACTGCATCGGCGCCGCAGGCTTCGAATGTCACGACTTTGAAGTCGAGTGCTACCCCGGCTGGTCGCCCGGCGACCATCGGTCTGGTGACGGAAGGTGCAACGGCTTTCAAGCGTGAGTTTGAAGAGCAGACCGCTCCGGTACAGCAGCAGGAAACCTCAGCTGCAACGGAACTGTTCTCAGACAAGGCTGCTGCCGACGCTGCTTCGGCCCGTGCTGAAAGCGCCAACTCGGCAAAGAAGCTCGAAGCGGACCGCCGCATCAAGTCGATGATGCAGGGTTACACCGGCGACAGCTGCACGGAGTGCCAGAACTTCACCATGGTGCGTAACGGCACCTGCCTGAAGTGCGACACCTGCGGCGCGACGAGCGGCTGCAGCTGATCGAGCGACGGGGGAAACCGCGAGCATTTTTATTGAGATAAAAGAGCGCCCTTCGGGGCGCTCTTTCTATTTGTGATGAGCGAAAACAAGCCGTACATTCCGTTTCGAAAACAAATGATCTTCGATAATTTGTCGGCTCATTTCCAGGGCCGACTGATCCCCAATCCGGTTCTGTGAGGACGCGATGAAAGCGATTGTCATCCACGCTGCAAAGGACTTGCGTATTGATGAGCGCGAGCTCGAGATGGCCGGTCCGGGAGAGGTTGAAATCCGTCTCGCGGCTGGCGGCATATGCGGCTCGGACCTGCATTATTACAATCACGGCGGTTTCGGCACCGTGCGCGTCAAGGAACCGATGATCCTCGGACACGAGGTTTCCGGCCATATTGCAGCACTTGGCGAAGGGGTTTCCGGGCTCGCCATTGGCGATCTGGTCGCCATATCGCCGTCCCGCCCCTGCGGCCACTGCGAATATTGCCACAAGGGGCTGCCCAATCATTGCTTCAACATGCGCTTTTACGGATCGGCTATGCCCTTCCCGCATATTCAAGGCGCGTTCCGCGAACGGCTTGTCGCAAAAGCCAGCCAATGCGTGAAAGCCGACGGCCTCAGCGCCGGTGAAGCAGCAATGGCAGAACCGCTCTCGGTCACCCTGCACGCCACCCGCCGTGCAGGCGAGATATTGGGCAAGCGCGTGCTGGTGACAGGTTGCGGCCCGATCGGCACGCTTTCGATCCTCTCTGCCCGCCGCGCAGGCGCTGCTGAAATCGTCGCAGCGGATATTTCCGGGCCAGCGCTTGATTTTGCCCGCAAGGTCGGCGCGGACCGCACCGTCAACCTATCGGAGAACCCGGATGGTCTGGCGGAATACGCTCAGAACAAGGGTTCATTCGACATTTTGTACGAATGCTCCGGTGCAGCATCCGCCCTTGTGGCGGGCATACATGCCATCAGGCCGCGCGGCGTTATCGTGCAGCTTGGCATGGGCGGCGAAATGAACCTGCCGATCATGACGATCACAGCCAAAGAACTCGATCTGCGCGGCTCCTTCCGCTTCCACGAGGAATTCGCCATCGCGGTCAAACTCATGCAGGATGGGCTGATCGACGTCAACCCCCTCATCACGCAGACGCTGCCCCTTTCCGATGCGCTGCGCGCCTTCGACATTGCGTCGGATAAAACGAAGTCGATGAAAACCCAGATCGCATTCAGCTAGAGCATTTCCAGCAAAAGTGCGTAGCGGATTTGCGTGGGATAATGTGTAAAAACAAATAGATAGAACGGCCCCTCGATTCCGTACTAACCGGAACCGCTCTAAAGAATTTCAGGAGAAGATATGAGCGTCCAACTCTTCGATCTGACAGGCAAACGCGCGCTTGTGACCGGCTCGTCTCAGGGGATCGGCTATGCGCTGGCAAAAGGTCTCGCCGCCGCCGGTGCCGACGTCGTCCTCAACGGTCGCGATGAGGCAAAGTTGAAAGTCGCTGCCGACAGCCTCAGCGTAAAGCACATGCTGGCCTTCGACGCGACGGATCACGACACCGTCCGCGCGGCAATAGACGGGTTCGAAGCAGATGTCGGCGCCATCGACATTCTCGTCAACAATGCGGGCATGCAACATCGCACCCCGCTTGAAGACTTTCCAGCCGATGCCTTTGAGCGCTTGCTGAAAGCCAACGTGTCTACCGTGTTCAATGTCGGACAGGCGGTCGCCAGACATATGATAAAGCGCGGAACGGGCAAGATCATCAACATTGCCAGCGTTCAGACCGCGCTCGCAAGGCCCGGCATCGCGCCTTATACCGCGACCAAAGGTGCCGTTGGCAATCTGACCAAGGGTATGGCCACCGACTGGGCGAGATATGGCTTGCAATGCAACGCCATTGCTCCGGGATATTTCGACACGCCGCTCAACGCCGCGCTCGTTTCAGACCCGGCTTTCTCAAGCTGGCTTGAAAAGCGCACGCCTGCGGGCCGCTGGGGAAAGGTTGACGAACTCGTTGGCGCCTGCATTTTCCTTGCGTCTGGCGCGTCCTCTTTCGTCAATGGCCATGTGCTTTATGTCGATGGCGGCATCACCGCATCCCTTTGAAGGTCAAATACTGTATCTATTCGCAACGGAATTCCGATCTGTGAACAATTCAACCGGATCGGCATCCGCTAAAAAACACTCTCTGCGGTTGATTTACGAGCCACACCGCATTATTTCGCAATAGATCTCGATGATACAATCATCAAAACTGTTTCGGTCTTTGAACGGCGTCCATCAAAACGCACGGAAACTCGTTTCGGGAAAATCTATTGTCGGAATTCTTTGTTAAATATCCGTGGGCGGAGACACTCACGGCACTCGGCGGATTGTTTCTCTCCGCATTCATCGCAAATTTTCTGATCAAGGCGATCCTGCTCAAGCTGCTCGACCGGCTCGTTCAGAAGACTTCATTCGGTCAGGATGAAGAACTGAAACGCCACAGCGTCATCAGCCGTCTGGCCAATATCGTTCCAGCCCTGATCATTTCTTCCGGCATTCTGGCGATACCGGGGTTGCCGGATACGGCAATCACCGTCATTCGCAATGTCGCGATCGCCTTCATCATTCTGACGCTCGCTCTCGCTGTGAATTCAGCGTTGGGTGTAGTCGACACGCTCTATCATCGCCGCCCAGAGGCCCGTTATCGGCCCATGAAGGGCTATATTCAGGTCGGCAAGCTGGTCGTCTATATCATCGCCGCCGTCCTCATCATTGCAACCCTGCTCGACAAGTCGCCGGTTATTCTGCTGTCCGGTGTCGGCGCCATGGCTGCGGTGCTGATCCTCGTTTTTCAGGACACATTGCTCTCACTGGTCGCCAGTATGCAGATCGCCTCTTCCAACATGGTTCGTGTGGGCGACTGGATCGAGATGAAAAATCTCGACGCCAATGGCGATGTGACCGAAATCGCGCTTTATACGGTCAAGGTGCAGAATTTCGACAGAACAATCACCACCATTCCGATCCGCAAGCTCATCACCGAACCGATGAAGAACTATCGCGGCATGCAGGAATCGGGCGGCCGCCGCATCAAGCGCGCGCTCTTTATCGACCAGAATTCAATCCGCTTCCTGACCGACGACGAACGCGCGAAAATGGCGTCAGTGGACTGGCTGGCCGACTATCTGCCAAAAAAGGCGAAGGAAATCGCCGAATGGAACAACAAGCTGGGTGACCGCGCCAAAAACCCGGTCAATACGCGCCGTTTCACCAATATCGGCACTTTCCGCGCCTATGTGGAAAACTATCTGCGCAACCATCCCGGCATCCATAAAGGCATGACGCTGCTGGTGCGCCAGATGGACCCAACCCCGGCAGGCTTGCCACTCGAAATCTACTGCTTCACCAACACCACCGTCTGGGCCTCATTCGAGCAGATACAGTCCGATATTTTCGACCACCTTTACGCGGTGCTGCCGGAATTCGGCTTGAGCGCTTTCCAGAACCCAAGCGGCAAGGATTTCCGCAAGCTGGTGGTGGCTGAACCAGGTTCTAACGAAGAGCTTCGATGATCTGCGCATCAAGGTTCTGAACGCTATAGCCGGAGCGGGATGGCGTAAGTCCCAGACGCACCACAGAAAGATGCAAGGACGGTACGATCATGACGGTTTGACCGTCATGGCCGGACATCCAGAAAGCATCATCGGGAATGCCATCCTCGCCCGCTTTGGCACCGCCGGACTGCAACCAGACCTGCGCAGAACCGTAACGGCCATCCGAGGCCGCTGACGGTTTGCGCATGAACGCCACGAAATCAGCTGGCAGTACCTGCCTTCCATCGAGCTTCCCGCCCTCTGCCAGAAACGCTCCGAGACGGGCCCAATCGCGCGCGGTCGCGTACATATAGGACGACCCGGCAAAGACGCCCGACGCGTCGGTTTCCAATAGGGCGCTGCTCATGCCGAGTGGTTCGAACAAGGCGATGCGCGGATAGACCAAAGCCGCATTCCGGCTGTCGAAACTATTCATGAACAGCCTCGACAGAATATTCGCGGTCCCGCTCGAATAGTTGAATTTCGTTCCAGGTGCTGCTTCCAGTGGCAGCGAAGCGGCAAATCCCGCCATGTCCTTTTCCAGAAACAGCATGCGGGTGACATCTGCCACTGCGCCATAATTCTCGTTGAAGCGCAGCCCGCTTTCCATCGCCATCAGATTGGCGATGGTGATTCTGGCGCGCTCATCGTTCTGCCATTCCGGTAGAAGATCGCTTTTGGCCAGATCCATGCGGTTTTCCCCAATGCGCATCCCAATGAGCGTCGCCATGACCGATTTTGTCATCGACCAACCAAGCAGCGGCGTGTCGGCATTGAAGCCCTCGCCATAGGTTTCGGCGATGAGTTGACCGTTGTGAATGACCGCGATGGCCCGCATGCCGGCGCCTGCCAGTTCCTTATCCTCGATAACGCTCTGCACCTTATCTGAGATCGCCACGTTCAGCGGTTGCGATGACGCTTGTGTAGCTTCATCG
>NZ_JABXGB010000038.1:0-23861 GCF_022627935.1 Ochrobactrum sp. C6C9
TTCGAAAACCATAATGCGCTTAGCCAAAAACAGATACTTGGCCCTATCATATTGACTAATCATAACAAGTAGTTAGTTAGTCATGTCCGAAGGCAAAACGCAAGATATCGGGCGATGGTTTTGCGCTTCAATCAAAACGCTATGAATAGGCAGTTCGACAGTTTTTCGTTCATCAACCATCGACGATATCGTGCAGCTTATGGCGGGCGCGATGCAGACGGCTTTTCACTGTACCAATCGAACAAGCGCAAATTTCAGCTGTACGTTCATAGCTTTTACCTTCCAGCACCACCAGCGAAAGCACACGGCGATATTTCTGTGGCAAGGTTTCAAGCGCGATCTGCACATCATGTGCTTCGAGCGTATATTCCTGTGAAGCACCGACGCTTGCGGTCGGCGATATACATTCGGCAACACCGGGCGCTTCTCGCTTTTGCAACCGGATGCGGGTGCAAAATGTGTTGCGCATAATGGTGAAAAGCCAGGATTTCAGCGGGGAATAAGGGATATATTTCTCCCGGTTTGCTAGGGCTTTAACGAGCGTTTCCTGTACGAGATCTTCGGCATCTTCCCGTTGGCTATAAAAAGTGCGCGCAAATGCGCGCAATGCCGGGATCATATCAACAAGCTCGTCCGGTTCCAACGTGTAGTCGGAATGGAGGGGGCAAGACATCAGTCTGACCTTTCCGAACCACGGTTCGGTTTGAGTGTGGGGCGGCTTATGCCGCCCCTTTTTTGTCAAGAGTTCTTGTGGCTTTGCTGCCCCGCCTTCACATGCTGCTCGTGTGAGCCGCCGCGTGAGGAAGACTGCTGATTATTGCCACCGCTAGCCTGCTTGCCGTCGTTCTTATGGCTTTGCTGACCAGCCTTGACATGTTGTTCGTGGGTGCCACCCTGGGTATGGCTTGGTGTATGACTCTGGGCCATTATCTTTCCTTCCGGTGGGTTTTATGCTTTCCAAGGTTGTTGTGTCGCGCGTGACATAAGCCTAACCCGACCGGCGCGCCGATGTTCCGTGCTGTCGTTGTAACAAACTTCACGTTTGTCCAGAGTTCGGATTAATTGGCAAAATCCGCAGCCATCGCGAGCTCTTTGAGGAACAAGGCGCGTTCTTTCTCGAAATCCGGTCGGCTTCGTAGCCGCAGCAGGTAGGAAGGGTGGATGGTGACGAGCAATTGGATATGCTCACCGTAAGCGAGCAATCGCCCGCGCATGTCCGCTATCCGAACTGGCTTCCCCGACAGGGATTGCACGGCGGTCGCTCCCAGCGCCACAATAAGTTGCGGGTGGACCAGTTCGATCTCCTGCTCGAGCCACCAGCGACACGCCTCTATATGGCTGGTCGAAGGGCGCTGATGGAGCCTTTTCTTGCCCCGCTGAATATGTCGGAAATGTTTGACCGCGTTGGTGAGATAGCAACGATCGCGTGAAAGGTCTACTTCCGCGAGGCAGCGTTCAAACATCTGCCCTGCCGGACCGATCAAAGGGCGCCCCCCTTGATCCTCCTTATCTCCGGGCTGTTCTGCAACGAACATGATACCGGCTCCCACCGGCCCTTCGCCAAAGACTGTTTGCGTCGCATTTTTGTATAGCTCGCAACGCCTACAGCTAAGTGCTTCATGCCGAACGGAGGCTAGGGTAGCCTCCGTAATTTTTGTCGCCGGTCGTGTCATTGCGCGCCCGTTGCAGAAGCAGGAGGTTTCGATTCCGTGGATGCGGGCGGCTTGCTGTTGTCATCCATGAAACCCCTGCCGGGGGTCAACTGGCCGTAAGATTCGACCGCCGCCCAGACAATCATCGCCAGCACCAGACTGACAATAAGTATCAGGAAAATCCGGCTTCCCTTCCGGCCTTGCCGGGCATCCTTGGGAGTAACCTCCTTCATGCTGGCTGCTCCACTTCTAAATTATGTCCATCGGCGGCGTTCTTGCTCGATCTGGTCGGATGTGTAAGGCGCGCCAGAAGCGCTGAATCCTTCCCAACCTTCATCGACATAAGCATTGCGCCGTTTCCGGATGTCCACACGCGCCCACTCGTCGAAAATCGCTTCCACTTTTTGACGATCCTCTTCGTCGCACCGAACGACGACCAGCGTGCTGCCCCGGCGGATCGCTTCGGAATAGGCTTGCGCTTCTTCCTCCGGAATGCCGCTTTCCATCAGCGCTCCGACAATGCCTCCTGCAACACCGCCTGCAGCTGCACCACCGACCAATCCGACGAGGGTGGCCGTCAGCCAACCGCCGGCAACGACGGGCCCGACACCGGGAATTGCAAGCAGTCCCAGCCCCGTCAGCAGTCCGGCTCCACCACCCGCAACAGCTCCGACACCAGCGCCAGTTTCCACCCCGGCAATGGTGGATTGATCTTCTCTGACAGCATCATCGGCATATTGGCCGTTGGTATTGTTGGATATGAGACTGATATCGTCAGCTGAAATACCTGCTTCTTGCAGTGCCCGGACAGCGTCGAGCGCTTCGTCAGGATTATCGAAAAGACCGGTGACATGTACCATTGTCATCTCCTTCGTTCGTTTTGGGCTGCGTTATTATTGCGTGGTTACGTTGCCCTGAAAGTCGAGTTGAACTTTAAAGGGCTGTCCATCACGCGCCGCTTCGGCGCGCCAGATGCCATCTTCGCCCAGTTTGAGGTTCATGATGTTGGTGTAACCTGCGTCGGTGAAACGCTGCTTTGCCTGCTCTTCGGTGAAACTGTTCTTGCCCGGAACGGGTGCGTTCGGATTGGTCTCGCCTGGCGTTGTAACCGCAGGGGTTTGCGGCTCATCAGAGGGCGCCGTTTGGGCGAAGGCAGTGGTGGCAATAAGAACAAAAGCAGCGGCTGCTGGATATCGGACTGAGCTTTTCATGGAATTCCTCCCTTCATCGTGAGAGGTGTCCTAACCAGCGAGAGGCTAGGATGTTCCACTGCCTCGTGTTTTGATCCAACAGAGTTGGATAATGGCCGTAAGTTTCTGCTTTTACGCTGTATTCTAACGGGCGCCGAGAACCATTTCCCTGATCCAGCGTGTCAGAAGATGGTTATAAGTCTTCTGGTGAACAGCGTCCTCAAGAGCGTGGTCTGCACCATCCAGCATACGCAGGGTCAGTGAATGAGAATGGATGAAAGCGCTTTGATAACTGGCGATGGTTGGATGGGGTACAATTGTATCATGTTCGGACTCAACGAGCAGGACGTCCCCGCGAAACTCTCGGGCCTGACGCAGCGCTCGATTGTCCTCTGCTCCGATCAACGCCGAGCGATAGGATTGGAGATCAACCCTATCGAGTTGCGCTTTCGGCAATTGCCAATAACTGTCGCGATAAAGGGCAGGGGCTCTGAGAGCCAACCACCTGACGGGCCGAAATTCCGTCAATAGCGTCGCCAGATAACCGCCATAGCTGCTTCCGACGACGACAATCGAACCATCCTCTACGATCTTCAGGCTTGCCAGCCGGTCATAGGCGGCAATGACGTCGTCCAGATTGTCTCCCCGCGTTACGGTCTTGTTGCTGGTGACTGTATGTCCGTGACCGCGCATGTCGAATGTCAGGCAAACGCAACCGAGTTCCGAAATTGATTTAGCCCGTTCAATATCGCGTTCCTGATTGCCAGCCCAGCCGTGGAGAAACAAAACGCCTGGAATGGTTGTGTCCGGTGAGATGACCGTGGCGTCCAGTTGGACCTGGTCTACATCAATGGTGGTAGCATTACGGATCATGATAGAGTTTCTCTATTCGTGCATATTTATGGAGCGGCTGGCCGATATCGTCCTCGCCCGCATACACAACAAAATCATCGACTGCGAACCGCGGTTCTGCACCGTAAGTCTCGCGTGCGACAACCTTCAAGGCGCTGACGGAACTGTCCGCAGTCATCGCCTCGAGCGCAAGGATTTCCGCGGGAGAAGCCCCGCCCACTCGCCATGATTGCTCTAGCACCCCGCAGCAAAAGCCGTCTTCCGTCACGGGTCCGACAGAACGTCATAGTTTTTACGCGAGGCGACGAGGCCGAAATGCTGTTCGGCTGCGGTATCGTAGCGTTGCGCGCCTTCGATAATTCGATGGGCGACAGGCATGCGCAGTCGCATTTGCAATGCATCCCAGCCTCCGCGTGCCACATAGAGCCGACTTCCCGCATAAACGGTCTCGCCGTTGAGGTCGCTCGCGGTATATTGGCGACCGAGATAGCTCATGGTCAGACCGGCAAGACTGACCTGCCCAACTGAATAGGTCGATGAGTTTTCAATATCTTCCTCAATTACCATTCCTCTAGCGATATCGCTTTCCGAAAGCGTTTGAAGAAACAGGTCCAGTTCGTGGTTGTTTTGAAAGACAATTTGCTTTTTGCCGCCCGATGCATAGGGATCTTTCAATCGGATCTTTCGCTTGTCGATAAGAAACGCACCCGCTTGCGCAGCATGGTCATGCGAGAAAACGGAGTAACCGGAGAGGGCAGCACCTTTCAGATCCTTCGCGAATTGGGGCATCCAGCCGGTCGGCAGAGCGTCTTCTTCGGTCCAGGCGGGGTGTGTCGCCAGTTTGGTCGTCATGAATTCCTGATCCACACAGCCACCCCAAAACTGACCGGCATCAAGTTCGGGGTGGCTTTGTCGGATAAGCGAGAAAGTCGGCACAAAGAATGTCCGCTCTGCGTCGTCGAAATGCTGCACGGTGGAACCGAGACGGATTCCTGTCAGCTTCGCCAACCGTGCAGCGATGGCCTCGACACTGGCAACATTATGCCGACTGTCGGAAGGCTGGCTGACGACGCAAATTTTCTCGTAGCTGTCCATCAAAATCAGGCAGCTTCGGCGTGACGATTGGCTGACGTTTCAGCAAGCTGGGTCAGGTCCTTGTCGGTCTGGCCTTCTTCCTGCAAGGTTTGATCGAGCAGCTTGGCCACATCATTGTAGCCCAATGTTTGCGCCCAACGCTTCAGGGTGCCGTAACGGGTTATTTCATAGTGCTCAACCGCCTGCGCGGCAGAGATCAGGCCTGCATCCAGAGCGGGGGTCTCGGAAAATTCATCCATAATCTCTTCGCCCTCGGCAATGATACCCTCAATCGCTTCGCATGTTTTGCCCTGCGCGCGCTTTCCGAGGATCTCGAAACATTGCTGCAAGCGTTCGACATGCCCTTCCGTCTGCTCATAGTGTTTCATGAAAGCATTCTTGAGCTTTTCGTCTTCGGCGGCGCGTGCCATTTTCGGTAGCGCTTTCAATATCTTGCGCTCCGCATAGTAGATGTCTTTCAGCGTATCGTAAAAGAGATCCTCAAGTGTGCGTTGCTTGGTTTTGGCCATTTCCAACTCTCCCTTTGGTGTTTCAGGTGTGGATGCCGCTCCGTTCAGCGACAGGCCTGCCCAACCAGTCAGGCCGCTAATTGTTTCATTGTCCCGATAATTCTTGCAGGTTGACGCTCAGGACTTGGATGCGTGTTTCGGCTTTCCCTTTTGCTTGGTGGAAGCCATCTTCTCGAGTTCCGTCTCGCTCATGGATTTTTCCATTTGCTTGGACGCGCCTTGCAAGCTGCTTTTGGCTTTGTCTCCGCGTTTTGCGGCGAGGGCCGCCCCGGCGGCCTGTTGCTGTGCTTTCGATTTTGCGGGCATGTCTTTTCCTCCGGCATCAATGCGCTCATTGGAATGGAGTGCTTGGTCCGCTACGCACAGACGCGAAGCGAAATAGCCCTACCAAACCGCGCGATACGGAGATTGTTCCAAAAGGAATGACGACAGATAGCCGATTACTTGCGACCGCGCTGTTCGTCCCTGCATTTCTTCGCGTCCTGACCTGGCACACACTTTGTGTGCTTCTCAATCCGGTCTTTACGATCATGTTTTGGTGGTTGCGCTTTTTCAGGAACGGGTACGTTCTCTGGTGCAGCAGGCTGCTGATTGGACGAAGGCGGCGGGTTTCCCGGCACCTCAGGTTCCTGTCCACCCGATTGGGTCGGCATGCCGGGTGTTTGCGCAGACGCTGCAGTCGAGGCGACTGCAAAAACTAACGCGATAATGAACTGTTTCATTGCTCTATCCTCATCGCTGCAAGATGAGTAGATCAACAGTCTCGCTGGAATAATGTTCCGACAGGTGCGATGCACCCACAGAGTCGCTGATGCGGGTTTTAATTGTCAGTGAAGCAAAATGGCGGGCGGATTGCTGGGGCCGCCTCGCTACTTTGCTTCTATTCGAAAAACCGATCAGCGGTTATTTATCAATGCCTGCACAAGGTCGGCTTCCAGATCTTCCGGGTCTTCCAGACCGATAGAGATGCGAATGAGCTGCGCGCCAATGCCCAGATCATTCTTCTGGTCTTCTGGCACAACCGCATGTGTCAGTGAAAACGGATGCTGAATGAGACTTTCCACACTTCCAAGGCTGACAGCGAAGTGGAAATAGCGGGTCGAAGTCAAGATGCGTTCGACGCGCGCAAGGTCACCTGCAACCTCAATGGAGATGACGCAACCGAAATTGATCATCTGATTTGCCGCCAGTTTATGCTGCGGGTGGCTTTCCAGACCGGGATATACAACCTTGGTCAGCCCGAGTTCTTGAGCTCTTTGTTCGAGATGGGTTGCAAGCTTCAGCGCGGTTTCCGATTGTCGGATGCTGCGAATTTCCAAGGTTTTCAGCGAGCGATGCAAAAGAGCGCAATCGGTCGGCGACATCACGGAACCGAGCGCGTTTTGCAAATATTTGACGCGTTCTGCAAGCCCTGCGGGAGCGTTCGAAGAGACCGCAACCACTCCGCCGAGAAGATCGGAATGCCCGTTCAGCATTTTCGTTGCCGAATGGACGACCACATCAATTCCGTAGTCGATCGGGCGCTGGCCAGCTGGCGAGGAGAAGGTGCTGTCGCAAACCGTGATCGCGCCAG
Source organism: Ochrobactrum sp. C6C9 (assembly GCF_022627935.1). Lineage (NCBI taxonomy): Bacteria > Pseudomonadati > Pseudomonadota > Alphaproteobacteria > Hyphomicrobiales > Brucellaceae > Ochrobactrum > Ochrobactrum sp. C6C9. The sequence continues at coordinate 6,872 of NZ_JABXGB010000038.1, forward strand.
CCTTGTTGCCGAGTTCCGCGACCAGAGAAAGATCAACGATGCGCAGCGTAGGATTGGATGGTGTTTCAAGCCAGAGCAGAGCGGGCTTGTGATCGGCGACGGCCTTGCGAAGAGCGGCTTCGTCGGAAAAATCCACGAAACTGACATTATGCGCCGCCGTGATCGGCTTGACGTCGGCAAGCAGTCGATAGACACCGCCATAAAGATCGTTATGCGCCAATATCGACGATCCCGCCGGCAGCGCTTCAATTAATGTCGCCGCTGCCGCTAGGCCGCTGGGAAAAACGAACGCGGCTTCTGCACCTTCAAGGTCTGCCAGACAGCGTTCGAGACCATTTCGGGTTGGATTGCCGCTGCGGGTGTAGTCGAAACCCTTGCTCGCTCCAATCCCGTCCTGCACATATGTCGTTGCATGGTAGATCGGAGGGATCACGGCTCCGGTCAAAGGATCTGGTTCCTGACCGATATGGATCGCGCGCGTTGCAAAACCAGCCTGATTGCGGGGAGGGTTCTTGGCCAATTTTCCGTCTTTCTGTCGTTGATCTGCGGTGCCGGTTTTGCGCATCTGTCGCTCACCGGAGCGATAATAGTTTTTGTGTCCAGCCGAACATCGTTCGTGTTTCAATAAGCGATCAATTCGCTCGTATCCTTCAAATAAAGCGGGTGGCCGGGCGAGCCATTATTTGTAATCTTCAGCGCATGGAGCTTAATATTGTTGTTGCGCAGCGCATTCGTGATGAGCTCGCCATGATGCGCCAACTTCTTGTGCAGTGATCCATAGGCCATCACCACGATTGCTGCATGTTTGGCCTGTTCGAGAATTGTCTGAACATTCTCCTCGGTGCAAGGAACAACGCCTTCTTCCAGCAACATTTTTGGGTTTGTGGCGCGATAATCCATGACGTTGCATTTTACATAGCGGCTGTAGCCCCAGCGGCGCGTAAACTTCTGCTCTTTGAAAACTGTTGGATCATCCACATCATAGGCTGCAGTGCTGGGGTTCATGCCGATCCAGAGCACATATCCGTCTTTATCTCCACCGTCCCATTCGCGCGTCAGAAGACGACGGTATCGACCGCATTCGGAAAAGACCGCGTCGCCTCTGATCTCCGGTTTAACCTTCAAACGAACCTTGCCGCCTGGGTCATGGGATTCGTGATTCATCATCGCTGCGTCTCGAGCTTCCGTGGTCGTCATGTCTTTCTATGGAGGATTTAGCATCCGATGCGCTGAACGCCTAGCGTATTATACTGTGGAGGTAGAATTTGCGACCGGGCCGCTCGCCGACCTCGCCTTTGCAGCAGTGCGGGATATGCAGATGATGAAAGGAAAGCAGCGGTAAGCCGCCTTCCTCCCTATGGAGTTGTCAGGCACTGACTGTTTGGCGCGGGCTGCTATTCTTTTTGGATTGTAGAACCGTTTTTGCGCTTCGATTGACAGAATAAACATAATGAAATGCATCGGCTCTGCCACCTATCAGGCATATATCGTGACGGTTCCAGTTCCATCGTTCCGCATCAAGCATTCTCTCGAACTTTGACGATGTGGTTGCCGACCAGAAACTTGCCGCCCCAGTCGTGGTCAAGGCTCTTCCCAGGACGGCGAGGCCGCCTCCAGAATAAATTGCGTTGTTCTGTTCTCTTACGAGGAAATCAGGACCATTATCGGTATCCATCAAAATCAGATCATATGCCGCAGGCCGCTGTCGTAACGTCTCCATGACGTCGCCAACCTGAAGTTCAACACGATGATCCCGAATTGGATGGTCGGCCAGATGACCGATGAGGGAACGGTTCCATTCGACAATTTCAGGAACGAGTTCACACACGGTTATCTGCGTGTCCTGCGGAACAAAATCGAGCGCTGCTCGAAGCGTGAAACCCATGCCAAGCCCACCGATGAGAATTCTCTTGGGCGTGTGATTTAAGAAGCGCAGTGAACGTTCAGCGAGAACAATCTCCGATTGGAAATTGACGTTCGACATCAATTCCAACCCGTTATATCGAATTTCGTAGATATCGCCTCTTTGTCGCAACAATATTTCGTCGCCAGCGTCATTGCCGGCGCGCGCCAACTCAGTCCAGATAGCCATTTAAAAACCCAAACGTTGAAAAGAACGACTGGCCCTGCCAGTGCGAACTAGATGTTTCTTAGTGATGGGAGTGTCGGGGTCGCTGCAAACCTAGATGTGCAGCAACCCAATGGCATCGTCTGATCTGGCATCCATCATGAGAGGAAATGCCGACACATTCTTCAAGCCGTTGGAAATATTGAGCAAGATTTGAAAAATATTCGTCATATCAAAATTCTTGATCACATCCTGATTGTGTAATGGCCTTCTTTTAGTACCAAAGTGGCTTTTTTTATCAAGATGCTCGGGTGAAATGTCGCACAAATCCGGCATGGCTTCAGCAACGTTCGACGTTGACCGTTATTTTCTTTGATAGGTGATCTGTTCGCCGTCTTCCTTGGTAAAGGACGCAATCGGGCTTTCGAGAATATCGAGGACCAGTTCTGATGGACGGCAGAGTTTGGCGCCAAGTGGCGTTTCAACGATCGGGCGATTGATCAGGATCGGATGCGCCATCATGAAATCGATCAGCTCATCATCCGTCCATTTTGGATCGGAGAGGTCCAATTCTGCATAGGGCGTGCCTTTTTCCCGAAGGAGCTGGCGGGGTGTCATCTGCATTGCGGTGAGCAACTCAGCAAGTCGTTCGCGTGAAGGCGGATTTTGAACATATTCGATGATGACCGGCTCTTCTCCGCTGGCGCGGATCATAGCCAGTGTGTTGCGAGAGGTGCCACATTTCGGATTGTGGTAAATCGTAACAGTCATCAAAGTTTCCCGTTCAGAGTCCGTAGGCGCGGATTATCCCGCCTTCATCTATGAAAAGGAACCTCGTTTCAAGGCAACAGTGGCTCACCTGCCAGAAAAGATTAGGGCCGCTTAGCTGCGGCCCCGACTGTTCTTTATTTTGCAACGATTGCCTGGATACCGGCAAGTGCGCATTCGGCATCCGTTGCGCCCGACGGTGCGCCGCCGACGCCAATTCCGCCCACTAGCGCATCGCCGATCTTGATCGGCAGCCCGCCCGCCTGGATGACGAAGCGTGAATCCATATCCCGCATGCCGCTATTGGCTGGCTTCGACGCGATAAATTCTGCGAGTTCGCCGGAGTCACGGCCAAGAGCTGCCGCCGTGAACGCTTTTCCTGTGGCGCTGTTGCCAGTGTGCGGGCCGGAAAGATCGGCTTTCAGCAGCACCTTCGTCGATCCATCACGCGCAACAACTGCAACGCTCACATTGTTGCCCTTGGCGACACATGCATCGAGTGCAGCCTGAGCGGCTTTGGTTGCCAGATCGAGCGGCAGATAGGGCGTCGTGGGAAGGGTCTGAGCGAAAGCGGTAGCCGGAGCCAGCGACAGAGCGATAATAGCAAGTTTGCGGATCATGGTCGTTCCTCGGTTTCGATGGGTGTGATCTAACTCTGCCCGCCCTGAAACTGAATCCGTAGCATTTGCGATCTTATCCGTAGTTCTACGGATTTGCACTTCCTTCGAGCCACAGGCGAGTCATTTCCGCTTGCGATGTGGTGCCTAGTTTTACGCCAATGGCTGCACGGTGACTGTCGATGGTGCGTGGAGATAACCCAAGACCATCCGCAATCTGCCGGGTGGTGAAGCCTTGCGCAATACGGTCCAGCACCTCGCGCTCGCGTGCTGTCAACATATCGAGCAAGGCAAGCGTTTCGGCTCTCAGCGCCTTGCTGCCCAGCTTGTGGTCCAGCAATTGCTGGGCTTTCTGGATCGCATCGATCAGGTCCTGCTCATCGACGGGTTTGGATAGATAATCTACAGCGCCATTGCGAAAAGCGCGGCGACAGGCTTCGATATCGCCGTGGCCGGAAATAATGATCACAGGCCAGTCGATTTCCTGCGCAGCCAAAACCTCCTGCAGTTTAAGGCCCGTCATCACCGGCATACGAATGTCGAAAATCAGGCATCCGGGCGTCAGCCGTGGCAATTGTGCCAGAAAAGCCGACGGATCGACAAAAGTTTTAACCTCGATATCTATGGTCGAGAGCAGGAGGCTGAGGGCCTTTCTGACTGCTGCATCGTCCTCGACGAGGTAAACAGGCTGAACCATTAATTTCAACTTTCTCTGTCGACAGCCATCGGAAGCACCACGCGAAATAGCGCGCCGTGTTCCTGTGGGATATAGGAAATCTCGCCGCCGAAGCGTTCAACCAGACGTTGGCTCAACGCAAGTCCAAGGCCGGTTCCCTCGGGGCGGGTTGTCGTAAACGGCGTGAAAAGGCGGGGCAGCAGCTCGGGCGTGACACCTGGGCCGTTATCCTGAACCTCCAGAACCGCCATGGATCCTTCCGTTTTAAGCGACGCTGTTACGTGCCGATCACGATCATCGTCGGTGTCACGAAAAGACTCGATAGCATTGCGCAGAAGATTGAACATTACCTGTTCCATTTCCACGGGGTCTACTGCGGCCATCAAAGGGCTTTCAGGCATCAGAAGGTCTAACCCGACACTTTGCCGTTTTGCTTCTGAGGCCAGCAAGGTTTGTACATTTTGCAGTGAAAGGCGCAGGTCGGCTTTGATGTTTTCCCTGCGTTGCGGACGCGACCAGTTGCGCAACCGATCCAGAATGGCCGACGCGCGGCGCGCCTGATCCACCATATCGTCAAGCGCACTCGCAAGCGCTGTTGTGTTGTTGCGGCTCAACAGGCGGCGTCCGGCCTGCGCCCCAGCGAGAAGCGCCGTCAGCGGCTGCGTCAATTCATGCGCCATGCCGCTTGCCATTTCCCCCATCGTGTTGACGCGCGACGCATGGGCCAGGCGGGCTTCAAGGCCGCTCAGTTCGGCGCGACGCTCCGCATGGCGTGTGCGTTTCATTTGGCGAATGATGACCAGCCCCCCGAAGAAAAGCAGATTTATGAGAATGAGGATCGGGGTCAACTGGTCCAGAGGCAGCAGAGCGGCCCATCCCACCTTCATGGCGGTTTCGAAAAGAAGCGGCTGAGAGGCGCTTCCCAATTGCTTGGAAAAGAGCGCTGCGCCAAATGATACTGGGTTGCTGAAAAGAATTGTTCCATCCGGCATCAGAAGTCGGCGCGCAACACCGCTACGGCGCCAGAATGCATCGTCCGAGCTGATCAGGGCGTCAGCATTTATCGATAGCGCCAGCCCATCGTGGGGATCGTCGTTATTCGGGCTGCGCTTTACAATCATGTAATGCCCGGGACGCGCCGCTGGTGTGATCAATTTCGGAATGCCGCTCGATGAAAGTGCCGCCGCTCGTATGGTTGCGGTCAGCTCCGGTTCCAGCCGTCTTGTGCCAGTGACAGGCGCTGACGGGTCGATCGGCACAAGTTGAATTTCATCGATCCGTGGATAGAAACGTGTGATGGTCGTAGCGACTTCGAGAAACACGTCGTCTTGTGAGAGTTCGGCAGTCCGCACCTTGGATTGCGCTATCGTCGAAAGCGCAGTCAAATGGGCATCATGCTGAACCGCACGTTGAGAAGCTTCACGATGTAACGTGAAACTGGCTGCCTGGAGTTCGGACAACAATTCGGATCGCTGATAGACTGCAAGGCCGCCGATTACCAGAAGATTAAGCAGAAGCCATATGATAAATGGGAGCAAGGCAGAGCGGAACCGCGCCCATATGCTTCCATTATGCAGGTTCATAGTTCCATCCTGATACCGATCGCTATTCCGGCAAAACATATCGATACTGATTTGCTGCGCCAACAGGAAATCGTCCTGCGTTCAGGTTCCAGTCATCTGAGCGAGATTATCAACGGTCATAAGGCTGCTGGTGTTTCGCAATAGCGCTATTCCGGTGGCAGATGGTTCGTTCTGAAAGGATATCTTGATCATGGATTTCATGCGTCGCTCATTTTTGTTGTCCGGTGCGGTGTTGGTGCTTGCGGTATCCGCATGTCAAAAAGAACAAGTCCCGGCTGCGCCCGAAGCTCAGGCTGGAATTTGCAAAAAAGATGTCGCAGAAACCCTCGCTGGCATGGATAGACTTACCGACGACGCCGCCATGCAGCTGACAGGCGCAACCATCGTCCGCCAAGTGAAGCCCGGCGACCCGGTTACAATGGATTTCAGGCAGGAGCGCATCACCATCGAAACAGACGCCACGACCGGCAAAATCAGTCGCGCATATTGCGGCTAGCTGTTTCTCATAGCCGGGACGCAAAGTAACAGCGCAAGAGAAAACTTAGCTGATTGGCGAAGTTTTCTCTTGCGCATTGTTCCGATATCTGAATAGTTAGCAATATGGCTAAGCATGATCCAGATCTTTCATTATTGTTCCACGCGTTGGCAGACCCGACACGACGGTCGATCCTGACCCGTTTGGCTGGTGGGCCTACAGCGGTGACGGAATTGGCTGGTCCGACGGGGCTGCGCCTGCCGACGGTGATGCGACACCTTTCCGTGCTGGAAGAGGCTGGTTTGATCGTGTCATCGAAGGATGGACGAATACGCACTTGCGCTATCCGCCCTGAAGCTATGGAGCCAGCGCGCAGTTGGATGGATGAACAGCGCGCCATTTGGGAAGCACGTCTGGATCGGCTGGATGCGTTTGTGATGAATGTGATGGAGGAGCGCAAGAATGACACGGATTGAGAAGCCCGGTAGCATGGGCGTAGCGGCAACAGATGACAGTCGTTTTGCAACGCTTACCTTTGAGCGGAACGTGGCGGCGCCGGTATCCGTTCTGTGGCAGGCGTGGACCGCACCCGCCGCGCGGGCGGTCTGGGCTGCGCCAAACTCTGCCGTCGAAGTGGAATTTCTGGAAGCCGACACACGGATCGGCGGTCGCGAGGTTTCGCTATGCAGGGTGAAAGGTCAGCCCGACATTCGCTGCGAATGTGGCTGGCTCGAATTGCAGCCCGCGTTGCGCAGCGTGAATTACGAAGTGATCTCCAGCGAAGGCGTGAAGCAATCGGCAGCATTGGTCACGGCCACCTTTGCCGATAAGGGGGAACGCAGCAGTGTGGCGGTGACGGTTCAGCTGTCTTCGCTGGCCGGGAATCTGGAGGCGGGCTATAGCGAAGGCTTCGGCGCGGGTCTAGACAATCTGGCACAAGCCGCCGAGCGCACCATGGTGTTGCAGAAAATCATACGGGCGCCGCGAGCGGTTGTCTGGAAGGCATGGATGAACCCCGAGACGTTGCCGCTTTGGTGGGGGCCGGAAGGTTTTTCGTGTCGCACAAAGAGGATCGATCTTCGTCAGGGCGGCGAATGGGTTTTCGACATGATCGGCCCGGACGGCACAGCCTATCCGAACCACCACCGCTATTGTGAGGTCAGGCCGGAGGAACGGCTGGGCTATACGCTTTTGTGGGGTGAGAACGGGCCGAAACATGCCGATGCATGGGCCGCGTTCGAGGATCAGGACGGGTTTACGAAAGTGACCCTGGGAATGGTCTTCAGTACAGCGGCTGAATTCCAGGATGCCAAGGGCTTCGGAGCGATCGAGCTGGGGATGGAGACACTCGGCAAACTGGATCGTTTTGTCACAACGAAATGAAATTCGCCAGTTCAGCTCTTAAAGCAATTGATGGCGCATTCGTGGGAGGCGGTCGGTCGTCTCTTACGAATGCAGCCCTTTGATCTGTATGCCCACAATTTCTTTGGCCAGGGAAATCCTGTCGGCGTCGGTATCAACGCTTCTGGGTTGATACCAGATCGACAGCCAGTTGATGGCGCCGAGCACGGCCTTGGCCGCTATCGACACGTCGACATGGCGAATGCTGCCATCCTCGATGCCTTCGCGAATGACCTGCTTGAACAAATCCTCAAACCGGCGTCTGATCGAGATCAGCTCGTTGAGCGTTCTGCGCTGGTCGGGTGTGGTCGCCGCGAGCTTGTGCATGTGAACGCCTTGCACCACCACCGCTTCGAAAGCGACGTTGTTCATCATGGCAAGCGCGTGAGCGGTGAGCATCTCTTCAAGCCGGTACAGGCCTGAGCCATTCAGCGTCATAACAGGCTCAACGGCCTTGAACAGTCGTTCCATGCCTTCGCGGTGCACGTCGAAGAACAAATCCGTCTTGGAAGAATAGTAATGATAGATACGCCCCTTGGTGGAGCCCATCCTGCGCGCCACATCATCAATGCTTGTGGTCGAAAAGCCTTGTTCCATGAAACACTGGGCGGCTGTTTCCAGGATCACGACATTCCCGGTACTGTCCGTGCGGTTAGATCGGCGGCTGTCAGCCATCTGCTACTCCGATTTATGCGTAGGTAAGCGGCAACCAAGCCTAGCAAATTTCGTAAGGAAAATGCCACTAGACAAAGCGATGTTCAAGTGCATACTACTCAGTATGTTGTTGATTAATGCGACCGCGTTCCATTTTTCAGCGCTTGGAGGACATAAATTTGGAAATACAGCCTAATTCTGCTGCGTCTGCGCGGTCCGCAAACGCAGAAAGCCAGCTCCTGTACTCGGACTGGATCAAGATCGATCAGCAGCTTGTGGATCGGTTTGCGGATGTGATCGACGATCATCAATTCATTCATACAGACCCCGAACGCGCAGCGACTGAAAGTGTGTTCGGTGGCACCATCGCACACGGGTTTCTTGTGCTCGGCCTGTTGACCAAGCTCAGCCGCGAGGTTTTGCCGGAAGTTGCAGCCGGTACGGTTGAAATCAACTATGGTTTCGACAAAGTCCGCTTCCTTTCGCCGGTGAAGGTGGGTTCTTCCATCCGTGGCGTGTTCAGTTCCAAATCGGTGCAGCCGAAGGGTAACGGTCAGCTCCAGACTCTTGCAGCGACCGTTGAAATCAAAGACGAAACCAAGCCAGCACTCGCCGCTGACTGGCTCATACTGACAGTAGGTTGAAGATCACATGGCCATTTCTTTTGAAAATCGTGTTGCAATTGTAACGGGTGCGGGCGGCGGGCTTGGGCGCGCTTATGCCCTCGAACTGGCAGCGCGCGGCGCAAAGGTCGTCGTGAACGATTTCGGTGGCAGCCGCGACGGCACCGGGGGGGCATCGGAGGCAGCCGAAAAGGTCGTTGCGGAAATTCGATCCAAGGGCGGTGTCGCCATTGCCGACGCTGGCAACGTCACGAAGTTCGAAGACATGCAGGCGCTGGCGAAGCGCACGGTCGAAGAATTCGGTCGCATCGATATTCTCATCAACAATGCCGGGATCTTGCGCGACAAGAGCTTCGCGAAGATGGATATGGCCGATTTTCGCGCCGTGGTTGACGTGCATCTTATTGGCTCGGCCAATGCCAGCCGGGCGGTGTGGGACGTCATGAAAGGCCAGAACTATGGCCGCATCCTGATGACGACCTCTACGTCTGGCGTTTATGGGAATTTCGGCCAGTCCAACTATGGTGCGGCCAAGGCAGGCCTCGTCGGCCTGATGAATGTGTTGCATTTTGAAGGCGACAAATACGACATTCATGTCAATGCGATTGCCCCGACTGCTGCAACGCGCATGACCGGCGATGTGCTGGATGACGAGATGCTGGTGCGCCTCGCACCCGAAAACGTCGTTCCGGCTGCTCTCTTCCTCGTCAGTGAACAGGCGCCAAGCCGCACTGTGCTTCTGGCTGGTGCGGGAACTGTGGCCCGTATGGCGATTGTGGAAAGTGAAGGCGTTTATCTGCCGAAAGGCGAGCGGACACCGGAAGCCGTTGCGGCTGCTTTCTCAAAGATCGATGACATGACTAATTTCATCGAGACGGATGCCGGTTTGGCGCATGTGGACCGCATCATCGCGACGTCCCGCGCCAATGAGGTTATCGAATGACGGCGTCAAAACCCCGACCGAAGGCTGAACCCCGGTCAGCCTATCGGGAGTTCTACGATATGCAGACGCGCTGGAGCGACATGGACATTTATGGCCACGTCAACAATGTCGTCTATATGCAATATTGCGATGCGGCATTGAACCGGTCGCTGATTGCGTCTGGTGCTCTGGAGTTGAACGGCTCTACACCCATTGGTATCGTTGCGCGCAATTCAACGAATTATTTCTCCGAAATTTCCTATCCTGACAATGTCGTTGTCGGGGTTCGCGTCGAGCATATCGGCAATACCAGTCTGCTGTGGGGTTTTGGCATCTTCAAGGATGACGAAGAGTTGACCGCCGCTGTAAGTGAATATGTGCATGTCTATGTGGACCGAGACACGCGACGGCCGGTTCCGCTGACTCCGGAATTGAAAGAATTGGCCGACAGGCTTTACGTTTCGGCGTCAGTGGAGGAGTTTTGATGAGAGAAGCTGTCATAGTATCAACTGCGCGCACACCGATTGGCAAAGCCTATCGCGGAGCCTTTAACGACACGTCTGCGCCAGCGCTGGCGGGTCACGCGATTGCCGCTGCGGTTGAGCGCGCGGGCATTGATGGCGCGGAAGTAGAGGATGTGGTTCTTGGTGCTGCGCTTCAGCAAGGCACGACCCACATGAATATCGCCCGCACGTCCTTGTTGCGGGCTGGCCTTCCGGTTTCAGTTCCTGGCCAGTCGATGGATCGTCAATGCGCGTCGGGGCTGATGGCTATCGCAACCGCCGCCAAGCAGATCACCGGCGATGGTATGACGATTGCCATTGGCGGTGGTGTGGAGCAGATCTCACTCGTACAGAACGAGCATATGAACGTCTATCGCTGGCGTGATCCCTGGCTGACCGAGCATCTGCCCGCTACCTATATGAGCATGATCGAGACGGCGGAGATCGTTTCAGCGCGTTATGGTATATCGCGTGAGGCGCAGGATGAATATGCGCTGCAATCGCAGCAACGCACCGCGGCTGCACAGGCCGCAGGCCGCCTGAACGCCGAGATTGTCCCGATCCAGTCCACCATGCTGGTCAAGGACAAGGCCACGGGCGAGGTCTCCGCAAAAAGCGTTGAGCTGGCCATGGACGAAGGCAATCGCCCCGAAACCACACTGGAAGGTTTGCGCGGGTTGAAGCCGGTCTTTTCCGGGGGGCAGACAATAGCGCAGGGTGGCTTTATTACCGCTGGCAACGCCTCGCAATTGTCTGATGGTGCTTCGGCATCTGTTTTGATGGAAGCAAAGGAAGCGGAAAAGCGGGGCCTCTCTCCGCTTGGTATTTATCGCGGAATGGCGGTCGCCGGATGCGAACCTGACGAGATGGGTATCGGCCCGGTTTATGCCGTACCGAAACTGCTCAAGCAGCACGGCCTGACGGTCGATGATATCGATCTGTGGGAACTGAACGAAGCCTTTGCGGCACAGGTGCTTTATTGCCGCGACAAGCTTGGTATCGACAATGAAAAACTGAACGTAAGTGGCGGCGCTATTTCGATTGGCCATCCTTATGGAATGTCGGGCGCGCGTATGACCGGGCATGTCCTCATCGAAGGCAAGCGGCGCAATGGACGTTACGTGGTGGTGACCATGTGCGTTGGCGGCGGCATGGGCGCTGCGGGCCTGTTCGAAATTTGCTGATAGATACGAAAAAGGCCGGTTTACCCGGCCTTTTTCGTGATGTTACCAGCGGCGCTATCAATAAGCGGCTTTATAAATCGCCAAGGCATCCGCCTCAGTGACCTTGCGTGGGTTGTTGACCAGAAGGCGCGTCTGTTTCATCGCGTCGCGCGCAAGCAGGGGCAGATCGTCTTCCGTAATATTCACTTCGCGCAATGTCTGCGGCACGCCGAGCTCACGGCTGAGGTCCGCCAGTTTTTCGACAAAGGCTTCAGCACGTTTTTCTGCCGACACGGTGCTCAGTTCCGGGAAAACGTCTGCTGCAATTTCCGCATAAATGTGGCTGGCTTCCGGCAAGTTGAAGCGCAATACATGCGCAAGCACGAGCGCGTTGGACAAGCCGTGCGGCACATGGAAATGCCCGCCAATCGGGTAGGCGAGTGCATGCACAGCAGCAACCGGAGAATTGGCAAAGGCCTGACCGGCAAGCAACGATCCGAGCAACATAGCGGCGCGTGCGTCGCGGTTGCCGCCCTCAAAGACCGCAGTGCGAATATTGGCGCCGAGCAGTTGCAGGGCGTTGCGCGCCAGCGAACGCGACAAAGGATTGTTGTTGGCGGAAGCCGAAGCATAAGCCTCGATGGCATGCACCATCGCATCGATGCCGGTTGCAGCGGTTACCGCTGCTGGCAAGCCAACAGTCAAATCCGCGTCCAGAATCGCCATGTCCGGCAACAGAAGGGGCGAGACAACGCCCTTCTTCTCCGATGCTCCGGTGGTGATGATTGATATCGGTGTGACTTCCGATCCCGTACCCGCCGTCGTTGGCACCAGCACGAGCGGCAGGCGTGGCCCGCGCGCGATGTTGACGCCGTAAATGTCGTTCAGCGTTTCACCGCTTTTTGCCAACAGAGCGGCAACCTTTGCAACATCCATTGATGAGCCACCGCCGATGGCGAGAACGCCAGTCGCTTCGTGGGCGACGATCTGGTCTTTCAGCGCGAGAACATTGCTTTCCGGCGGGTCGGCCTGCACATCATCGAAGATCGAGATGGCAATGCCCGCCTGCTCCAAGGCGTTTGTGGCCGGGGTCAGCAGTCCGAGCTTACGCAATCCCTTGTCGGTGACGATAACAACGCGCTTGCCCAATAGGTGTCCGGCAATATCGACAATCTTCGCCAGCCCGCCGGTTTGCAGCACGATGGATGGCGTTGTGTTGAAGATGAAATTTTCCATGATGTCCAGGTCTTTCGATTTTGATAGATCAACTCGCGCGCTTCACCTTGAGCTCGCGATCAATCGTATCTCCGGTAATGCCTTCGCTGCGTAGTACATGTTTCTGAATTTTACCGCTCGAGGTTTTTGGAAGAGATTCCAAAATTCGTACATAGCGCGGCACCATGAAGCGGGGCAGACGACCTGCGAGAAACTCCAGCAGTTCCCCCGCAACGATTTCCTGCCCTTCGACAGGGGTTACGGCGATCAGAACTTCATCCTCACTCAGTTCACTCGGGACTGCGATAGCTGCGCATTCCTTGACGGTGTCGTGGAAAAGCACTTCGGCCTCCAAAGCGAAGGACGAGATATTTTCACCGCGCCGCCGGATGACGTCTTTCAGGCGATCCACGAAGAAATAGACACCGTTTTCATCCTTGCGAAAGCTGTCTCCAGTGTGAAACCAGCCATTGCGCATGGCTTCGACGGTAGCTTTCGGATTGTTGTAATAACCTTTCATCAACGCCCAGGGGCGGTCGGAGCGGATGACCAGTTCACCAGCCGTGCCATCCGGCACTTCGATGTCGTTTTCGTCAACTACGCGCAGCTGATACCAGGGGCGCGGCTTTCCGGCGATTCCCTTTTGCGTGATGCCGGGTCCAGCAACAAGCGGGCTGGCGATTTCGGTCATGTTGTAGATGGTCCATGCCTCGACGCCGAATCTTTCCGCAAATAATGGGCCATCCTCGCCGAACGGGGTAATGAAGGCGCGCCGCAGCGGGTGGTTGCGATCATCCGATGAAACCGGCTGTTTCAGAAGGAAACTCGCCATGACGCCCAGCAACAGGCAATAGGTCGAGTTCGTATCCCGAACGGCCTGCCAGAAATGCTGGGTTTTGAACTCGCGCATCATACCGATGGAAAGGCCACGCGCCAGCATCGCATAGACATAAAGGGTGGAGCCGCAATGGAAGATCGGACCGCAGATCATGCAGCGATCCGTTTCATCGACGCAGTCAAAGGCGTCCGGGCCCATCGTATAAAGCTGCACATAAGAGGTTACGACGCCCTTGGCGTTGCCCGTCGTACCCGAGGTGTACATGATGGCAAGCGTGTCCCACGGCTCAATCGGCTTGTCGAGAACAAGTTCGGTTTCGCTGACTGTTTCCACGTCAGACAAAGGCAGAATTTCCACACCATCGACTGCACAGCTAACAGAGCCTTCGACCACCAGAACCTTGCGCAGTTTGCCGGGTGCGACATCCAGCAATCGTTCCACCAGATCGGCGTGGGCGATCATCAACGGTGCATCCGCATCGTCCAGAATATGTTCCAGAGGGCGACCGAGTGCTGCGGTGTTGATTGGCACATAGACTGCGCCGATATAGTTGATCGCGAACCAGGTGGTGAGCAGATCCGGGCCGTTGCCCATAAAACAAAGCACGTGATCGCCGCGTTTTACGCCATGGGATTGCAGCGTTGCCGCGCGCTGGCGAACTCGGTCGCGGGTCGTCTTGTAATCCCACTCCGTCGACGGCCAAAAATGCACGAATGGTGCCGTGGGGCGCTCGGCTGCATATTGATCGAGAAGATATCGCAACACGGAATGGTTACGGTTGAGCGCGCGCTGGTCTGGCGTCATGTTCTGAATTCCTCCTACCCGGCCACAACTAAACCTTCAAAAGAGGGCAGTTGCAAACCTGTTTGGAATATGCAACATACTCGGTAGTATGTCAAAGCGAAAACATCTGGGAGGATGGAAATGGCCATAGTCGATATCAAGCGCGAGGGACCGATTGCGGTGGCGCGCTATGACCGTGGCGGCAAGGCCAATGCTCTCAATGAAGAATCGATCAAGGCGCTTATCCAGGCAGCGGACGAGTTATCGGCGGATGACAGTGTTCAGGTCGTTATCATCGCCGGAACCGAAAGCCGCTTTTCCGGCGGCGTCGATTTGAAGGACGAGAACCTGTGGCGCACCAGTGCGGGCGCCGTTGCACGCCACACGGCCATGTCGCTCGGCGGCGTCATGTGCGATCGGTGGCGGTTGTTGCCGCAGATCACCATTGCAGCGGTTGAAGGTCCGGCAGTTGGTGGTGGCGGCATCCTGGCCTTGGCAGCAGATTTCCGCGTTATGGCGGACGGAGCATTCTTTCAGTTTCCGGAAGTCCGTCTGGGCATGACGCTGGGTTGGGGCGGGCTGCCCCTCCTGTCATCGCTAATCGGTCCGACGCGCGCCAAGCGGGCGCTCTTCGCCAATGAACGGATCGGCGAGCAGGACGCGCTCAATCTGGGGCTTTGTGACAAGATTGCCCCTGCGGGCGGCGCGGTCGAAACCGCCAAACTCTTCGCGCAGACCATCGCTGAATGTCCACCCTTGGCCTTGCGGATGACGAAAAGAGCCATTGATCAAGAACACCGCGCCAACTGGGCTGCGCCTTATGAAGCCGACCAGTTTTATCTGGCGAGACTGATTGCGGAAAGCAGCAGCCAGTCGGGCTGACACCGTTGTAATTTGGGAGGAGGAAAACATGAAAATGAAATCAATGATGCTTTCGGGTGTGTTTGCCACCATGATGCTCGCAAGTCCGGCTTTGGCAGAACCGGTTCGGCTGGGCGTGCTGACGGATATGTCCGGCATGAACTTCGACCTGGCAGGCGAAGGTTCGGTCGTGGCCGCAAAAATGGCGGTGGAGGATTTCGGCGGAAAGCTGAATGGGGAGCCCATCGAGGTCATCGTCGGCGACCATCAGAACAAGCCGGATATCGGTTCGACGCTGGCGCGCAGCTGGATCGACGAGAAGAACGTCAAAGCCATTATCGACGTGCCGACATCATCGGTCGCCATGGCGGTTCAAGAGATCACGCGTGACAAGGACATAGCGTTTCTGGCGTCCACGGCAGGTTCCTCGGACCTGACCGGCAAAGCCTGTTCGCCAACGACGGCGCAATGGACCTGGGACACCTATTCGCTCGCCAATGGCACCGGTCGCGCCATGACGCAGGAGGGGGGCAAGAAGTGGTACTTCATTACCGTTGACTATACCTTCGGCCATGCGCTGGAACGCGATACAGCGGAAGCCGTCAAGGCAAGCGGTGGCGAAGTGGTGGGCGCGGTGCGTCATCCGCGTGAAACCACTGATTTTTCCTCCTTCCTGCTACAGGCGCAAGCATCGGGTGCCGATGTGATAGCGCTTGCAAATTCGTCGGGCGATACGATGACCGCCCTCAAGCAAGCCAGTGAATATGGCATTACCCAGGGCGGCCAGAAGATCGCAGGCATGTTACTGTTTCTCTCCGACGTTCATAGCGTTGGTCTCGAAACTGCAAAAGGCCTGACACTGACCACCGGCTTTTACTGGGATTATGATGACCAGACCCGTGCCTGGTCGAAGCGTTTCGGGGAACGGATGAACGGTAAAATGCCGACGATGGTTCATGCAGGCGTTTATTCGTCTGTCATGAATTACCTCAAGGCGTCCGAAGCGGCAAAATCCACCAGCGGCAAGGCCGTGCTCGACAAGATGCGCACGATGGATATCAACGACTTCTTCGCCCGCAATGCAAAGCTGCGCGCCGACGGTCGTATGGTTCACGACATGTATCTCGTTCAGGTCAAGTCACCTGAGGAATCCAAAGGTCCGTGGGACTATTACAAAGTTCTGCGCACCATCCCCGGTGACGAGGCATTCCGTCCGCTCGACAAGGGCGGCTGCCCGCTTGTGACGCAGTAAAGAGGCTTTTTGGATGACAGCTTCGACTGGCAATGTGACGGCTCTGCGTGAAGCAGGGCCGGCGACCTCGACTTCTCTATCGCGGACCGCTGCGCGTCCTGTTTTGTCGGCGCGCGGCTTGGGCAAGTCGTTTGGCGGCTTTTATGCGGTGAAGAATGTCGATCTTGATGTGGAACACGCCCGCGTTCATGCGCTGATCGGCCCGAACGGGGCTGGCAAGACGACGGTGTTCAATCTTCTGACCAAGTTTCTGCAGCCGACAAGCGGCGAGATCACGCTTCTGGGCGAAACCATCACCAAAACCGACCCGGCCAAAGTGGCGCGGATGGGACTGGTGCGTTCGTTCCAGATTTCGGCCACCTTCCCGCATCTCACCGTGCTGGAAAACGTCAAGGTGGCGCTGCAACGCCCGAACGGTCTTGCCACGCAATTCTGGCGTTCGCTTTCCGCGCTGGACCGGCTGGATGCGAGAGCCGTCGAGCTTCTGGAGCGCGTCGGCCTTGCCGATGCCCGTCATGCACTGGCTGCCGATCTGTCCTATGGCCGCAAGCGGGCGCTGGAAATCGCCACCACGCTGGCGCTTGATCC
>NZ_JABXGB010000039.1:0-23744 GCF_022627935.1 Ochrobactrum sp. C6C9
ATCAAAACCACTGTATCGGACAAGTCTGCCCCGTGTCCGCTCGACCGCGTCAATCGCCACTTCAAGGCTCCCGCACCGAACATGCTGTGGTTATCCGATTTCACCTATGTCGCGACCTGGCAGGGCTTCGTTTACGTGGCCTTCGTGATCGATGCCTTCGCCCGACGTATCGTCGGTTGGCGGGCAAGCCGGACTGCCCATGCGGGCTTTGTGCTCGATGCTCTGGAGCAGGCACTTCATGATCGGCGGCCCGTCAAACGCGGCGGGCTGGTTCATCATTCCGACCGCGGTTCGCAATACGTGTCCATTCGCTATTCCGAGCGGCTGGCGGAGGCGGGCATCGAGCCGTCTGTCGGGAGCGTCGGTGATTCCTATGACAACGCTCTCGCCGAAACAATCAACGGTCTTTACAAGGCCGAGGTCATCCATCGGCGAGGACCATGGCGCAACTTCGAAGCCGTGGAGTTCGCCACGCTCGAATGGGTCGACTGGTTCAACAACCGACGGCTTCTGGAGCCAATCGGAAACATTCCGCCTGCCGAAGCCGAAGAGCGATACTACGCCATGCTGGACGCGCCAGCCATGGCCGCATAACTTAAACCAAACGGTCTCCGGTAAAGCCGGTGCGGTTCAGTATGCACGAAAAGTTGGCTCGTCTGAAACTCTGCAGCTTTCGCTTAATCTGCGTACCGATGAGATAAGCTTCGATGATTAGTGATGTTCCAATCGGTACACTCAGTATTTCGGAGCAGATTCTCAAGGATCAAGCCCCGTTTCGCGATCGCTATGATCTGGTGCTGGCGGCCGTGAGTTGGGAAAGTCGCTGCCATGGTTGCGCAAATCTACTGGCGGGTCGAGCCGACCAGACATTGATCATACATTTCGCCTCATCCGACGCTGAGATGGAAAAGCGCAAGAAACAACATCGCGAGACTATTAAAGTATCTCTTTCCGATGCCAAGTTTCTCGACCTCGACCGCTCATCCCAATTCACGGAAAACGCTAAGGCGCTTGAGGCGGAGATAACAAAAGCCGCTCGCATCAAGGGGCGAGCCTTGCGGGTCCTAATGGACATGACCTGCATTCCAAAACGGTATCTGCTATTTCTGATGGGCCTCGGATTTAGACGCGAGATGTTCTCCTCGATCGATATCGTCTATTCAGAGGCCGAAAAATACGAAATTGAGATTGCCCCTACCGATCTCTCAGCCCAGGAAAGTGCCTTGATATCCGAGGGTGAATGGACATCTGCACAGATCCCCTACCTGGAGGCGGACAATTATGTTCCGACAAAACGCGATCTCTATATTTCCGTGGGTGCAGAACTTACACAGGCGAGCCCGATTGTTGATCGTTTCGAACCCAACAAGCTTGTGTTATTCCACATTAAGGAAGGGCAGCACCGGCTGCCGTCTTCTGTGATTAATCGCGAAAAACCTGCCTTGGACCAGCTCAGTGCAGTTTCAGGGGTTCGACAAGAATATTTTGGCCTGCATGAGATTGCGGAGGTTGCCACAAGCGTACTGAAAAGCCGCACCGGAAGCACCACCTGTTTTGCAATTGGGCCGAAGACCCATGCCGTAGCATTCTGCCTCGCGGCTCTCGCAGATGACCAAATACAGGTTGTTTGCAGGACGCCTTCTGCCTATTTGGTGAACGAAGTGAAAGCATCCGGTACAACATATTTTTACCGAATTCACGATCGATTTGATCCTTACTCATTTTGGGACGAATGATGATGACCCTTGCTGGGGTTCCCACGTCTCTCGCAAGAACATGTGATCATAAAAAGACTCTGGATCTAAGCTGGCGTTGGCCTTGCAGGGCGCGAAGAATACATCCTGTTGATTTTCACTGAGAAGTGATGGTGTGGATACCCCCTGCCAACGGCATCTCAATGTGCCAAGGTGATGTTGGGTAACGTCACTTGAGAGGAGATATCCATGGGAGAGATTAGCATTATCGGTCTGGATCTTGCAAAGCAGGTTTTTCAGGTTCATGGCGCACGCGTTGACGGCAGCGTTGTTCTGCGTAAGAAACTAACACGCGGACAACTTTTAGCATTTTTTTCAAAGCTGCCACCGTGCATCGTCGCCATGAAAGCGTGTGCAACGGCCCATTACTGGGCACGCGAGATCGGTGAGTTTGGTCATGAGATCCGGCTGGTCCCACCCGCCTATGTAAAGCCCTTTGTGAAGCGGCAGAAAAATGACGTTGCTGATGCGGAGGCTATCGCTGAGGCTGCAACGCGTCCAACGATGCGCTTCGTCGAGCCTAAAACGCATGAACAGCAAGCACGCGCAATGGTCTTCCGGACACGCGAGTTATTTGTCCGTCAACGAACCCAAACGATAAATGCCTTACGGGCACATCTGGCTGAACACGGCCTTATCGCGCCGAAAGGTTTGTGGAATCTTTCAAGCATCCGGCAACTTATTGACCAGGCAGAAGACACGGTAGATGGGCTGATAGTGGAAACGGCACGCATTTACCTTGAGCAGATTGAGACATTTTCGACGCGGATTCTATCTCTCGAAGCTGTCCTAAAGAAAGAAGCCGCACGGTCTGACGCTTCATCGCGTATGATGACCATGCCCGGTCTAGGGCCTATCACGGCTATGGCCATTGAAGCATTCGCCCCCACGCTGTCACAGGATCGACAATCCGCCCTCGGAGCTATCTGGTGGTCAGCAGCAGCGCGTTGGCATTGCGCGTGCGGTGGCCATGGAACCCAAAATTCTGCTGCTTGATGAAATTACTTCCGCACTCGATCCCGAACTGGTTGGCGAAGTGCTTGATGTGGTGCGCCAACTGGCACAGGAAGGAATGACGATGCTGATGGTGACCCATGAAATCGCCTTTGCCCGCGATGCCAGCGACCGTATCGTTTTCATGGATGAAGGCCGTGTCGCGGCTGATGGACCACCTGCGGAGTTGATGATGCAGGCTAGCCGGAACGATCGCCTGAATAGCTTCCTGTCACGTTTCAGAAATTCTCATTTGAACTAGGACCTCCGTGTATGTCTCGCTATCGTCCTAATAATTTGCTTGAACGCGAACTCCCAGTCGCCCCCATGCCAATCGGCACGTTTCGAAATGTGCTTGAGGTCGGCAACTTGCTTTACATTTCCGGTCAGGGGCCGCTCGACAACAATGGTGTTCTGCACAAAGGCAAAGTCGGCCGCGATGTAAGCACACAAATCGCCAATACACATGCCCGCCTTGTTGGCCTAAATTTACTGGCCGTACTCAAAGCGCATCTAGGTGATCTTCAACGCGTGAAACGAATTGTAAAACTCCTCGGCTTCGTCAATGCTGTCGATGATTTTGAAGAGCATCCGCAAGTCATCAACGGCTGCTCCGATCTTCTGGTCGAGGCCTTTGGAGAGGACGGCGTGCATGCCCGATCCTCGATCGGCGTAGCCTCGCTGCCAAATAACATCACGGTCGAGGTGGAAGCGATCGTCGAAATCTTCCCGGAAGGACAAAGTGAAAGTCATGGCAATGGATAAGTCCATCCCCAGTCACCCATATCGCAATCAAACGATCCGCGAGCGCTTCGGCTTGCGACCGATCATCAATGTTTCCGGCACGATGACGGCGCTCGGCGCTTCGATCATCGTACCGGAAGCTATCCGGGCCATGACCGAAATCGCGCCGCAATTTGTCGAAATGGACGATCTGCACCGTACCGCAAGCACGGTCGTCGGGCGCCTGACCGGTGGCGAGGCGGGTTTCATTACCGCATCCTGCGCCAGCGGCATATCGCTGGCGCTTGCTGGCGCGATAACCGGTACGGACCTTCTGGCCATCGAACGGTTGCCCGACGTCGCACCCAACGCGAAGAACGAAATTATCGCTCAGCTTGGTCATCTGGTAAATTTCGGCGGCAATATCGATCAGTCGATCCGGCTTGCCGGGGGCAAGGTCATTCAGGCTGGTACGGTCAGTGTGACGCATGATTACCATGTCGCAAATGCAATCACGGAAAAGACGGCGGCAGCCCTCTATGTGGTCTCGCACCATACGGTGCAGTATGGCATGTTGTCTTTGGAACAATTTGCCGAAATCTGTCATGCGCAAGATGTGCCCGTTATCGTCGATGCAGCATCCGAATATGACTTGCAGCGTTTCCTGAAGGCGGGCGCCGACATCGTTATCTATAGCGGCCACAAATTTCTGGGCGGCCCGACAACCGGTATCGTGGCAGGTCGCAAGGATCTGGTGCGCGCAGCGTTCCTGCAAAATCGCGGTATTGGTCGCGGCATGAAGGTCGGCAAGGAAAGTATTGCCGGTGTAATCGCAGCGCTGGAAGCCTGGGAAAAACGCGATCATGCAGGCATCCGCAGGCGCGAGGAAGCGGCTTTGCAGCTCTGGCTCGAAACGCTCAGCGGTCACAAGGGGATCACGGTTCTTATCGTGCCCGACCCAACGGACAATCCACTCGACCGGCTCGAAATTCGCGTCGCCAGCGAATCTGGTTTTTCCGCAGCAGGTTTTGCCAAGGCGCTGTCGCTCGCTGAACCGCCTGTTATCGTGCGCAATCACGAGGTCGAGCGGGGTCATTTCTATCTCGATCCCTGCAACCTGCATGACGGCGAGGCCGAAATTGTCGCGGCGGCTCTGAAAAAGATCCTGTCAGACCCACGGCCCGACTATGCACTCGTACGTCCCGGAAAGAATAGCCTGTCAGCCCTTATCTGGCCGGATTAAACAACTTTATCCGCGCAGGTCCTCCGACCGTTTGAACGTGAAGTAGAAGTTGTAGTCGAGTTTCGCGCCGTAGAAATCCTGCGTCGGCTACACAACATGTGCGCTGGCAAGGTTGGAATGTCACACTGCCATTGTTGGGCGTGGCGGCCGGTCAGGGCAACCCTCATTGTGATTCTGTGAGCCGCAAAAGTGGCAACACGCGTTAACGTGAGACAGAGGAAGGTCCGAGAAGAACCACGGTCCCGCGGTATCCAACCCTCGTCTCAATGCCGCCACGTCCTGCAATAGGTAGCAGGTAGTCCAAAGGCGCTCAAACGCGAGAGGAGATTTTATGAATTTACGCCGTAGCAAAAAGGCGGAGCCATACTTTCGTTTCTAGCGACAACAAGTTCACCGCCGCCGGATAGAAATCGGGCGGCGGCCCGTTCAGGCTGCATAATCGGGTTGCGTGCGGTCAAGACGACGCCGGATGCTCCTGAGATGAGCATTTGCGCCGGCCAGACCGGTGCGACGAAACTGCCGATATGTTTCTTCTGCGACCTCGGTCGGAACCTCGATCAGCGGCCTGCCGGTCGATTCGGCCATGACCTGTAACTCGCAGGCCCGTTCAAGATAATAAAGGTCATCCCAAGCTTCGGCGATCGTGTTACCGACAACCATCACGCCATGATTGCGCATGAATACGATTTCGGCATCCCCGAGGCTGGCGGCAATACGGTCACCCTCCGTCATATCCAGCGCCAGACCATTATAGGCTTCATCGACGAGCGTGCGACCATAAAAACGCAGCGCATTCTGGCCCGCCCATTTCAGCGGCTGCCCCTCAACGATGCTGAGCGCCGTCGCATAGGGCATGTGCGTATGCAGGGCAACGCGCGCGCGCGGCACCAACTTGTGTATGCGGCTATGGATGAAGAACGCCGTGTCTTCCGGCGTTCCGTCACCCTCGAGCACGTTGCCTTCGAAATCGCAGACCAACAGGTCCGATGCCCTGATTTCGGAAAACGCTAAGCCGAACGGATTTACTAGAAAAAGTTCGTTGCTACCCGGTGCAACGACCGAAAAATGGTTGCAAATGCCTTCGGACAATCCGATATCCGCCGCCGCACGAAAACAGGCCGCCAAATCTTGTTTGGCCGTCGTTAGTGCTTCCTTATCCAGATTAAAATTTTTATTCATGATTTCACCTGATCATCCACTTGTGCCACATTAACGACGGGCAAACCAACCACAACTCCCTTGCGCAAAACCTCTTCACTCCACGGCTTGCGTGCAAAAACCTCGTCCACCATCGGCTCAAAGAAGCTTAACGGTTCCGTTTCATAACCAGGATCGAAAGACGATTGATCCCACCGTTCACAGAAATCCGCGCATGTCTGGAAATATATACTGTCCCGATAAGCATCCCGAACATTCGGGTCCCAGTCCAAATGATGACCATAATAGATCATCTGGAAAGAGCCATGATGCTCGACCGTCCATGAGCATTCTTCACGCACGAACGGACGGATGATCTCCGCCGAAAAACGGTCATGGTTCATCGGCGCCAAAGCATCACCGATATCGTGCAGAAGAGCGGAAACGATCCAGTCGATATCGGCACCTTCGCGGTAGGCACGGGTGGCCGCCTGTAGCGCATGATCAAGGCGGGTGATCTTGTAGCCTGGCAGCGTATCGTCTTCCAGCTTGGCCAGTTCGGTCAGAAGTCGCTTGGGCGCGTGACTTGCATATTCAAGCTCCAGCTTGCGTAACATCTGATATTCTTCGCGCGTGCCATCCTTCATTTGGGTAAAATTCACAACGTCCATTATTGGGCTCCTTCCCGTTCATTATGTGTATGATTGCTCAATGCCGAGCCAGTTTTTCCTCAAGCCAGCCGATCCGCATTTCCGGAATGGACCCGAGAAGAGATTGTGTGTAGGGGTGTTGCGGATTTGCGAAGATGGTTCCCGCGTCTCCACTTTCCACGATGCTGCCATTTTTCATCACGGCGACATCGTGCGACATGGCTCGTATGGAACTGAAATCATGCGAGATGAAGATATAGGCTATCGATCTCTTCTTCTGTAAATCGAGCAACAGCTTGATGATGTTTTCTGCCACAAGCTGGTCCAGCGCGGACGTGACCTCATCGAGCACGATGCATTCGGGATCGGCTGCCAATGCCCGCGCCAAACAGACGCGCTGCTTCTGGCCACCTGACAGTTGCGACGGAAACCGGTCCATGAGCGCACGGGGCAATTCGACGAGATCGAAAACCTCGCCTGCCTTTTCTTCAATGTCCTGAGACCGATACTGCCCGAAACGCTCCAGTTGGTGGCGAATGATATCGCCGACCTTTCGTCGCGGATTAAGCGCCGTATCGGGTGTTTGATGAACAAGCTGGACCTTGCGCAACAATTCCGGGCCGCGCTTTTTATAGCTGGCCGGGATAAGCTTTTCGTCGAACCGGATGTCACCCGAGGTCGTGGTTATTAGCCCCATGATGGCGCGACCGAGCGTCGTCTTGCCCGAACCGGATTCTCCGACGATCCCCAGTGTTTGCCCGCGCCTGACGGCAATGCTGACATCCCGCACGGCAGCAATTTTTCCGTAATGCACATTGACGTTTTTCAGCGTGAGGCAGGCGGAACCTTGTTTTGCCTCGCGTTCCGGCTGTCGGATATTTTTTACCGCCCAAAGTGTACGTGTATAATCCTTGCGCGGCGAACGCATGATTTCATCCGTGGTGCCTTCTTCGACGACTTCACCATGCCGCAGAACGATGATGCGATCCGCCATCTGCGCCACGACCGCGAGATCATGGGAAATATAAAGAGCGGCCGTCCTGAGACGTTTGACCGTATCCTTGACCGCGACCAGAAAATCGACCTGTGTCGTCACATCAAGAGCCGTGGTCGGCTCGTCGAAAACCAGCATTTCCGGCTCGCCCATCAATGCCATTGCGGTCATTGCGCGCTGGAGCTGGCCTCCAGACACCTGATGAGGATATTTACGACCGAAGGTTTCAGGCATCGGCAATCGCAGTGCGCGGAAGAGATTTTGTGCCTTCTCCTCGGCGGAACCGGCGCTGCCTTCAGCACGAACCATCGTACCCTCAACGACCTGGTGCATCAGCCGGTGCGCCGGATTGAAGGCCGCCGCCGCCGACTGTGCAACATAGGCGCCGATCGGACCCCAGACCTGACGCAGACCCGGCCCCGTCATATCGGTCAGTTCCAGACCTTTCAACCTGATGGAACCCGCATCGATGGAGCACCCGGCGCGCGTATACCCCAGCGCTGCCAGTCCGAGCGTCGATTTTCCCGCACCCGATTCACCGACGAGGCCAAGAATCTCCCCGCTTTTGAGTGTCAGGTGAATGTCTTTCAGGACCATATTGCTCACATCACCACGCCTGGCCGACATATGCAGGTTTTCAATCTCAAGAAGAGGCGTACGTTCGTCCATCGTCACATCAGTCATCGGACAGGCCTCCCGAAGCACCCACGGCCCAATCCATCACGATGTTGACTGAAATGGCGAGCAGCGCGATCGCAAATGCCGGCAGGAGCGGTGTGATTTCACCATACGTAATTAGAGTCGCATTTTCACGCACCATGGATCCCCAGTCCGCCGTTGGAGGCTGGACGCCGAGCCCAAGAAAAGAAAGGGCGCTCACCAGCAGGAATACCAGGCAGAAACGCAGGCCAAATTCAGCGACGATGATCGACTTCATATTGGGCAGGACTTCGCGCAACATGATCCATATTTCGCTTTCACCCTGAATGCGCGCAGCTTCGATATAGTCCAACGCGACGATATCTGCCGCCGACACACGCATCAGTCGTGCAACTTTGAGAGATTCGAGAAACCCGATGATGCAAATTAGGATCGGAATTGACGATCCGAAAACCGCAATTAATATCAGCGCGAAGATCAATTGTGGAATTGCCAGAAACGTATCGAGCACACGGGAGATCAACTGATCGACCAACCGCCCCTGACACGCGCTGAATATGCCGACCATGGTACCCAGCGAGATCGACAGAACCGTTGTCGCCAATGCAATTCCAATGGAATTGCGCGCGCCATAAATCAGGCGCGACAGAAAATCCCTGCCCAATTGATCGGTACCGAGCAGAAACTGGCTTGACCATGCTTCGTATTGATCGCCAACGATTTCACTTTCGCCATAGGGCGCGAGCAGCGGTGCGAACAGGAATACGATAAAATAGGCAATGATGACGACCCCGGCGATGCGCGGAATCAATGGCATCCGACCAAAGCTTTTGAGGCAGGTCGCCATGGTCGATCTCATTCTGGCTAAACCACCATTCGGCAGAGCGT
Source organism: Ochrobactrum sp. C6C9 (assembly GCF_022627935.1). Taxonomy (NCBI): domain Bacteria; kingdom Pseudomonadati; phylum Pseudomonadota; class Alphaproteobacteria; order Hyphomicrobiales; family Brucellaceae; genus Ochrobactrum; species Ochrobactrum sp. C6C9. Next base: position 9,043 of record NZ_JABXGB010000039.1, read on the forward strand.
CGGGAACATGAAATTCTGTCATGGCAAATCCCTAGCGCGGATGTAGCAGACGCGGATTCGAGGCAACCGCAATCACGTCCGCGAGCAGATTGAAACTGACATAGGAAAACGAAAAGATCAGCGCGCAGGCCTGCACGACGGGAATATCCCGCTTGGTGACCGAATCCACCATCAACTGGCCGACGCCGGGATAAACGAAGACGACTTCAACGACCACGGCGCCCACCACGAGATAAGCCATATTCAAGGCGACGACGGCGGCAATCGGACCCCATGCATTCGGCAGTGCATGCGTGAGAATGATCCGCAGATTGGACAGGCCTTTAAGACGGGCCGACTCGATAAACGGCGCAGACAGGATTGGCAGCACCGATGCCCGCGTCATTCTGGCCATATGGCCGGTGATCGGTACGAACAGGGTCAAGGCTGGAAGAAAACAGCGGTTGACACGATCCAGCAGACCCATATCGGCAGTGACATAGGACATGGCGTGGAACATGGGAAAATAGATCGAGAGAACCACCACCAGAATATAGGCGACTAGAAATTCCGGAATGGACACAGCCGAAATCGAAATGACGGTGATCAGGCGATCGATGACACCATTTCGGAAAATCACAGCGACAATACCGAGCGTCACGGCCACGGGGATTGCGAACACCGCCGTCAGGCTGGCCAGAAACATCGTGTTGAACAGGCGGTCCTGCAACATCGAGGCTACACTTCGTGACGCATCGACGGTCAGCGACCCCATAGCCGAATAGGAATAGCCGAGATCGCCTGAAAAGACTCCGACAATCCATCGAAAATAGCGAATCCACAGGGGCTGATCCGTGCCTAGCATTTTCTGAAATGCGGCAACTGTTTCGGCGGTGGCGGATTGACCCAATACGCTGATTGCAAAGTCGCCTGGCAGCATGGAAACGCAAAGGAAGATGAGCACGGATACTGCGATCATCGTCGCAATACCCGACACCATCCGCTGTGCGAGAATGAACAGAAGTTGCATGGACTTCGACTTTCATGGATGGCTTCGAGTTACGTTCAAAAGTTCTAGAGCGCAGCGCATTCGGACAGCTGGACGATGCGCTCAAGACACTTTAGTTAAGCCTCGCTTTCAACGGTCGTCGAGCGTTCCATGGTTCATGCAAACCACCAGCGTTCCGCAATGCGGAAGCCATCATGCTCCCAGTGAGGCGCTACCACGCCATGCGCGAGTTTGTTGTCATAGGCACTGACGAAGTTGTTGAACACAACCACGATATTCCCGCCATCATCATGCACCAGTTGCTGCATTTCAGCGTACATGGCAGCACGTTTCGTCTCGTCTGTTTCCGAACGCGCCGTAACCAAGAGCTCGTTGAAACGAGGATTTTTCCACTTCGTTTCATTCCAAGGAGCATCGGCGGCGGCTCCCGTCGTGAACATGGCATCCACGGTGGGGCGACCACTCCAGAAAGATGCAAACCACGGACGCTTCATCCAGACATTGTCGAAATAGCCGTCAGCGGGTTCACGCACGACCTCTATGTTAATGTTGGCTTTGGCTGCGCTTTCCTTGTAGAGCAATGCTGCATCAACGGCCCCGAGAAATGCGGCATCAGACGCATGAAGCTGAACAGAAAGCGAATCCAGACCCGCTTTCTTCAAATATTCCTTTGCTTTTTCAGGGTCATAACTATGGATCGGCTTCGGATCGACGGAGAACTTGACCGACGGTGCGATCGGATTGTCATTCCCTAGAAGAGCGTGGCCGACAAAAACCTTTTTGAGAATTTCTTCACGATCCATAGCGAGTTTCAACGCCATGCGGACATTCTCGTTGTCGAATGGCGCAATCGTGACATTCATCGGGAATGTATAGTGACCGAGACCAGTGTTTTCGAGAATCGAAATCGACTTGTTACGCTTCAATAAGGATAGAGTCTTCAGATCCGGGCTGGCAATATAGTTGACCTCGCCGGAAAGCAGCGCGGCAACCCGGGCCGCGGGATCAAGGATGGGCAGAAACTCGACCTTATCGAAATGCGGCAATCCTGGCTTGTGATAATGGGGATTGCGCTTGCCGACCACCGATATGCCTGGACGAAAACTTTCCAGACTGAAGGGTCCCGTACCGATGCCTTTGGTCCAGTCGATGCTCCCATCCTCGGCTGCGGGCATAATGACGAAATGCTGATCTGCTACGACATAGGGGAAATCCAGATTTGCCTGCTTCAGCTTGACAGTCATTTTGCTGTCGCCGCCATCGGCTATGGCCTCGACGGGTTCCAACAGGGATTTGACGGCCGAACGGGAATCCGGCTTGCTGTGAAATTGAATGGATGAAATGACGTCGTGCACAGTTAGCGGCTTGCCATTGTGAAAAGTCACGCCGTCACGCAGCTTGAAATGCCACGTCTTGCCCCCGTCGGGCGTTTCAAAGGTCTCCGCCAGATCTCCAATCGCATTGCCTTTGGGATCGACTTCGACCAACCCGTTGAAAATCGTACCATAGAATGCCGTTTGTCCGAATGTGTCGGCCCAGCTACCCGGATCAAGCGTGTCGGTTGACGCGCCATTCGAAAGAGCGAAACGTGCGAAACCACCGCTTTTGGGCTCGTCAGCATAAGATTTGCTCATGAAAGACAACGGAACTGCTGTACTGGCGACTGTGGCGGCGGCGGTCGTGAGAAAAGTGCGACGGTTCCATGCGCCAACGATCGCATGTGATGCATTATTTTCCGTTTTTGTCATAATACCCTCTGTGGTTGTGCCTACATTTTTATGTCTTTTTATCGCTTACCATGGGCTGCAATGGTCAAATCATGGCAATCGATAGAAAATATCGCCGCAATCCACTTGGATTCAAAGAGATTTCTATTAATACTTAATATGACAAAAAATAATATTAGGATGCGAAAATGCGTCTGCCCAAAATTGAATTGCTCCTGACGTTTCGGGCTGTCGCGGAGCAATCGAGCTTCACACGCGCCGCCACGTTGCTTAACCAGTCTCAATCGGCGGTCAGCCACCAGATACGCAAGCTGGAGGAGGAATTAGGTGTGCAGCTATTTACGCGGTCGGCGCATTCCGTGAATCTGACGATTTCTGGGACAGCCCTCTTGTCGCGAATACTGGAGCCCCTCGCGAATTTAGAACATGCCTGCCAGGCAGTCTCGAACCGCGAAAAATCCTCGCGCCTTTCCGTTGAACTAGAACCGGCATTCGCCGCTCACTGGCTGATCGAGCGCCTTCCACAATTCACTGAAAAACATCTCGATATGCAACTCGATATGCATCTTTCCACGCACCGCTTTGAGTTTCCCAGCCACGTGGAATTTGCAGTAAAATGGGGAACTGGAAACTGGTCCGGATGTGAAGCGAGGAAATTGCTTGAACTACACATGACACCAATGTGCTCGGCGGCGTTCCATGCCAAATTCTCCCCCTTCAATGCCAGTTCTTTCAAAAGTCTTCGTTTACTGCACGACCGGGACTTTCAGTTCTGGTCGCTATGGTTTGAAAAAGCCAATATCGAGCGACCGGCTTTCAGCAATGATTATATATTCGACGACATGAACGTCGTCACCGCCACGGCAATGAACGGTACTGGGATGATGCTTGGAATTATCGAGTTTAGTGAACAGGCATTACAATCCGGTGCGCTTATCGCACCGTTTCGGGAAATCGCCATATCACCGCCGCAAGCTTATTATATAGTCAGCAGAAAAGAAGGCAAGCTGACCAATCATGCGCGAGGCATGAGGCAGTGGTTGCTGGATATTGTCGGCCATGGATAATCTCCCCGATAACGACCTTCGACTTGCCGGCCCCATATCCCAACCACATTAGGGAAACGGTTCAGAGGCAACAAAGCGGCCCCTCGTGGAGGTAGCCGAGCCGAAAGACGCGATAAACCTCACTCGATAACGTGCGCCTCTTCATCCTCGTTGCCAGCCCCACCCGCGACAGCCCTGCTCAGCAAGTCAGCGTCCTCCAGCGCCTCGGTGTTCGGCAGGTCACGCAACGTCTTCATGCCGAAGACCGAAAGAAAATGTCTCGATGTCACGTATGTATAAGGCGCACCCGGCGTGGGACTGCGCGGACCGGAGGCCAGCAGCCCGGCATCACGCAGGCTGGCAATGGTATCCCGACTGACTGTTTTGCCGAACAGATTGGATAGAGCACTGCGGGTAACGGGTTGCATATAGGCAATCGCCGCTAAAACCGCTGTTTCATGGTCTGACAGGGTTGCTGCTGATGCTGCCCGTGTTGGCGTCGCAGCAATATGGATTGTTTCAGCAAAACGTGTCCGTGTACGATGCTGCCAACCACCGGCAACGGCAACCAGTTCATAGGGCCGATCGCGCAATTCCTCAATCAGATCATCTATCAACAGATCAATGCTGCACTCCTTGCCAACAACGCGTGCCAGCGTTTCACGGCTAACCGGTTCGCTGGCGGCAAAAATCACCGCTTCTACACGCAGCATCCATTCGCACCAGCGTAACTCAGGCGGCAGGTCGTCCAACTCACGATCAAAGAGGCGTTCACCTCCCGATTTGTCGCCCCGGGTATTTTTTTTGATACTGTGGCGTGGTTTGCCTGTTCCGCTCATCCCGATGCCCTCATAGCCCATAGAGGCGAAACGATGTGCGGCCTGACAATTCACGCACCGCCCCGAACCCTTCAAGCCGCTCAAACAAGCGTGTGCTGGCCCATCTGGAAAGGCCAGTACCCGAGGCCGAAGCGAGCATGGCATCTTCATTGAGCAGGCGTTGTATCAAGGGCTCTACGCCTTTGGTGCGGATTTTGGGGGCGACGGCCAAAAGCGTATCGGCCCGGCGCGCAATGGTTTTGGCATCACGCAAGGCGGCAACCGCGCTATCAACCAGAGCCCAACACAAGGCAGAGGCAAATTGCGGGTCAGACGGCATCACCCGTCCCCTGCCCTCCGGTGTTCTAAAAGCTCCGCCATAGCGTTCGCTAAGCAAAAGCGGCACCGGCTTTGGCCATTGCAATAATTTGGCCAGGACTGCATCGGCCAACAGCCAGGCCAACAATTCCGCATCGGGACATTCTCTCACAATCGCCGTTATCAAGGCCGCAGCCGCAAACGGAGCCGGACGCTGCAACTGCAAAACATCATCGATCAAATCAGGAATGATGGTCAATCGATCATCCCAACCAATCCCGATGCCCTCACAAAGCGCGCGTACCGCTTTGCCAGAAACGTTCAACTGACGTGTCGCAAAGCGCTTTGTTGTCACAAACAGTTTTCCGGCTGGACCGGGATCGTCGCCGGGTGCCGTCAGTAAAAGCGCGTCGCGTAAGGCGCTCTCATCCTCGCTCCGGCCCAGCATCCGCATGGCAACGGCAGCGCATTTTAACGCCTGTCGCTCGCGCCAGCAGCCAATCCAGACCGGATCCGCACGCACCAGATCATCGAGCATTTTCAAAGTGATGCCGGCAGCAAAAGCCGCCTCTGCGTCTGATCCGGAACGGCGACCAGCCTGCGCCCAACCGGGCAGTTGCGCCGACCAGGAAGGCGGCAAAGCGAGGGGGATTGAGAGCCTGTTCATGGCCACGAGCATAAATCAGATGTGCAGTTTATGCCAGAGTATTTATGCATTACCGCACGGCTTGTCGTCATACAAAAATGTCCAATAATGTTGCATTATCGGATGTAATGCTCATTATAGAGAAATGGCCCAAATCATCGAGCAGAACAGCAAAATTCACGTCGAGGAGACCTCAGCGCCGTCTCTCAGCACAGCCTCCGGCGGTGATGTTTCCGCGCCGGAGGTGTCGGGCGACAGCCCCCTCCCCTCTCTCGCCGTTCAGGACCAGACGCCCGCCCATCTCGCAAGCCTTGCTGATCGCGCCCGGGGTTATGTCGAAGCCGCCAGCTCCGCCAATACCCGCAAGGCTTACGCTTCGGACTGGAAGCATTTTGCCGCTTGGTGTCGGCGGTCCAATCTGGCTCCGCTCCCGCCACACCCGCAAACCGTCGGGCTCTACATCACCGCCTGCGCTTCCGGCACAGCTGAACGGGGCGCCAAGGCCAACTCCGTCTCAACCATCGAACGACGACTCTCCTCGCTATCCTGGAATTATGCCCAGCGCGCGCTCTCGCTTGATCGTAAAGACAGGCACATCGCCACCGTTATGGCCGGGATCCGCAACAGCCATGCCAGGCCGCCGGTGCAGAAGGAGGCGGTCATGGCCGAAGATATCATCGCCATGGTCGAGACGCTCGACCGCGGTTCGCTGCGCGGCCTGCGCGATCGTGCCATGTTGCTCATCGGTTTTGCCGGCGGCCTCCGTCGTTCCGAAATTGTCGGCCTCGATCTAAAGGCAGACCAGACTGAGGACGGCCGAGGCTGGATTGAGATCCTCGACAAGGGCATGCTTGTCACCCTGCGCGGCAAGACTGGGTGGCGAGAGGTCGAGGTGGGTCGTGGCTCGTCTGATGCGACGTGTCCAGTCGCCGCGATCGAGACCTGGATCAAGTTCGCCAAGCTGGCCCATGGCCCCCTCTTTCGCCGCGTCACGGGGCAAGGGAAGGCTGTTGGCTCGGAGCGTCTGAACGACAAAGAGGTGGCGCGGCTTGTGAAGCGGGCCGCAATGGCCGCAGGCGTTCGCGGCGATCTCAGCGAGATCGAGCGCGCCTTCAAGTTCTCCGGTCATTCCCTTCGCGCTGGCCTTGCCTCCTCGGCCGAGGTCGACGAACGCTACGTCCAAAAACAGCTTGGCCATGCTTCCGCGGAGATGACCCGCAGATATCAGAGACGACGTGATCGGTTCCGCGTGAATTTGACCAAGGCTTCAGGGCTTTAGCTGGCCCCCTCCCCTCCTCCGCGTGAAATTGTAAGGGGAGATTTTGATGTCGGAATTCTCGCTTAGCGTTTCAATTGAAATCGGGAGCTAAAAACCACAACTGGCGCGGGCCAGCGGCTCGAGCAAGGTCCGAAGAGGCAAATCGGCGAGATCGTAACGCATTGAATTTATGGTAAACAAATTCTCAAACGGACACCAGAGAATATTTAATGTCTGGCACTGGTGATATCTTTGGGTTGAGGGTTTAACATCCGATAAGTATAGGTTATCGAAGCTTATTGATTTGACGCCGCAAATCAGCGAAAGTCAGGGCAAAGCAGCCATTTAATAGGAGAAACCAACCCGCAAGAGCCTATTCAGAGCGATGTGTTTGCTGATGACGCGCGCTACGGGCAAGCGCCACAAAGCGGTCTCGGATCTCGGCAAAGAGCGCCGGTGGTAGCGGGCCGTAGTAACCGGTATCGGCATCGACAGATCGCAGATCCGGTCCCGGCCACACAAAGCGATTGCTTTCGCTGAGCACGATCCAGGAACGCTCATCGTCCAGTCCGAGGCGGCGTTTGGTAGCAGCGGGAATTTCAATTGCCTGGTCAACCCGTTGCGGTGGCGTGTGGGTGACCGGCAAAACCCTGACAACCGGCGATCCGCCTTCCAGTGTCGTCGTGATAGCCAATACGAGAACAGGACGATCCTTGTCGCCTTCTTCCCGCCCCTGCTCGAACTGCCAGTGCCACAAATACGAGTATCTGAAAATCCAACCGACCTTGGGCTCACTCGGAATCATGCTATTTTTCGTTCAGTTCACGATCGAGATGCTCAAGGCCTGCTTCCATCGAGGCGGCTTCAACGGCCGCGAGATCGTCTTCGGTGAGCGTAGCGGTCAATTCGACGCGACGCTCGCGCCGCATCAAACGCAGATAATCCTCGTAAGCGAGCAGAACGGTGCGCGGGCGACCGTTTTTGGTAATGATCACCGGGTCGCGCACGGCAGCGTCCTGGTAAGCGCCAAAATTCTTGGAAATGGCTGCGGCTGTTACTGTGGATGTCATGATCAACCTCCGTTTTCCGTAATATACGGAATTTCCGTGTTTTCCGCAAGTTTTTAAATCGAGAAGCATCGTGCAATGACCAGACCAGACCGCTTGTCTTCGAATGTCCAGAGCCGGGCAGAACAACTCGATACGATTGCCGCCGTTTTGCCGATGAACCGGCGCGACATGCTGGCCGGCATTTTGACCGATGAGGATGTCGAGACACTGCGCCATCTGGTCAATGAAGGCATGGGTGAAAACACGCTGCGCGCGCTGACCTCGGATCTGGCCTATCTTGAAGCCTGGTCGATGGCCGTAACCGGTAGCCCGCTCCCCTTCCCGGCGCCGGAAGCCCTGTTGCTGAAATTCATCGCCCATCATTTATGGCGGCCACAGCAACGCGAGATCGAACCCGACCACGGCATGCCGTCCGCTGTGGAAGAGGAATTGCGCCAACAAGGCTTTTTGCGTGTGTCCGGACCGCATGCGCCAGCAACGGTGCGCCGGCGTCTGGCCAACTGGTCGACGCTGACCCGCTGGCGCGGTCTGGAGGGTGCGTTTTCATCGCCTTCCGTCAAATCGGCCATCCGGCTTGCGGTACGCGCCCTGAACCGGCCGCGCAACCGCAAGAGTGCCAATACCATTACCGGCGATATTCTGGGCAAGCTGCTGGCAACCTGTTCCGGCGAGGATCTCGCCGCGCTCCGCGACCGGGCTATCCTGATGGTGGCCTTTGCCTCTGGCGGGCGCCGGCGCAGCGAAGTTGCCAGCTTGCGCGTAGAACAGCTTGTCAAACAGCCCCCTGTCACCGATGAGGACGGTTCCCCCCTCCCCTCGCTCGGCATCCATCTTGGTCGCACCAAAACCAGTGGTACCGATCAGGACGAAACCGTCTATCTGACCGGCCGTCCTGTCGAAGCCCTCACCCGCTGGCTGGAAGCAGCAAAAATCGACAAGGGCAGCGTGTTTCGAAAAGTTGATCGATGGGGCAATGTTTCAACGCGCGCGCTGGAACCAAGTGCCATCAACGCGATCGTCAAGAAGCGCGCTGAGATGGCTGGCCTCGACGCGAGAGAATTCTCGGCACACGGCTTACGTTCAGGCTATCTCACAGAAGCCGCTAATCGTGGCATTCCGCTCCCCGAAGCGATGGAACAATCACGCCATCGCTCCGTGCAGCAGGCGTCCGATTATTACAACAATGCCAAACGGCGTAGCGGACGAGCATCGCGGCTGCTTTAGTAGTCCGGAACAGACATATATCGAGAAGCCGGTGTGCTAAGGTACCGCCGTAAGCCTCATCATCTCAATGACGTCCCCATTCAACGAGCTTCCATAATCTTGGTGTGATCGGACTTAGTTAACCGGTCAAGCCATCTGGTGTCGGGTGTCTGATTTTCAATTGCAGTAAAGAACACCTGCATCTGACATGTTATAATAAGTGGTGTCGCAAATGCACGCATCATCGCCCCTGCTGCGATAATCAAGTACATCATTATGATGCCGCTAGAAATCGAAAGCCCCTGAAAATAGACAACCACGATCGATACGGCCAGCGCAGCTCCATAGAAAAGAACGGAAAGGAGCAGGTGGATGATCGTCAAGGCGAAAGCGTTGCTCATCAAGGCTTTGATATTCCGCGCGTAATGGGCCGCGCCTTCACGAGCGGCATCCTGAGGCGCTTTTTCGTGAGCTCGCAGGATGTAGGCAAGGACAAGTTCATCGGCCAGTCCGAAGACAATACTGAAATACGATTGCACGATATGGCCCAGGCTTGATCCGCTGCTACCAAAGCTGCTGAAGCCACGAGTGACGAAGCGGGAGACGACACCAATGAGGGATTTTATTGCCTGACCCACGGCGAAGAGCGTCATGCTAGCCAGAATATGCTGGCGAACAATAGCAACGCCTGTTTCCAGCTGTCGGGATGGCTCTATGACCGAGCCGTGTATCAACTCCGCGAGAATGGCGATATGCGCTGCCTTCAGCAGATAGAACACGTATTCCTGCAGGATATAAGCGATAGACATGAACACAGACAAGCCCACGAGTGCACCAACAAATCCACTCGTATATGCCGCATTCTCGCCAGAGGGCGCACCAATAAGAAAGCCCACCCAAGCACACGTTGCAATGGTCGCCAGGGCAATGGTGGCCGATGTCATGCTTATTATGAAGCGCAGCAAAATGAAGGGCCAGGTTTGCAAAACCAATCTGACCCCATGTCCAGAATGAAAGCTCCACATGGAAGGTTCTATCTGAGCTTCAACTCGACCCGGCGGTTCTGTGATTTTCCATCTTCCGTATCGTTGGATGCGATTGGTTCGCCCAGCCCCTTGCCTGAGGATGTCAAGCGGCTTCTTTCCATATCGAAATCTTCGACCAGAGCACGCACCACCGAGGCCGCGCGTCGTCTCGACAAGTCGAGGTTGTAGTCGCGTCCGCCATCGGAATCCGTATGACCAACGATTTCAAGTTTTATCGACGCATCCTCGCGCATCATCATCGCGATCTCGTGTATCTGGTCGCGTGAGTTCGGCAACAGAATGTCGCTGTTTACGTCGAAGAGCAGATTATTGAGCGATACGGATTTGTTCTTCTTCAATTCCGATGCGAGCAACGATGCACCCGTGATCGATGGTGCGTCGCCGGTTATGATGCTCTTGGTGATGGCCATGACGCCCTTGGCTGGTGTGTCGGCAAGCGAAACAGCGACATGCACGGTATTGATCCCACCATCCTCGCGCGTCAGATAGGTATAGCGTGCGCCGCCGGTTTGGAAATAGTTGCGTACGATACTCATATTGTTCTTGTCCAGCGCTGGCATATTGCCAGGCTTGTCCAGCAGAAGTCCCAGCGATACGCCGGGTTCTGATCTTCCATTTGTGAAACAGGTGCCTTTTTCCGTCGCGCACGAGAAAGCGATCGTAAAACCCTCTTCTTTTGCCTTTGCCTCGAATTCACGCTGGATCTGTAGGGCGCTTATACCGGGATTGAACCGGTAATATGCATAGACGACCTTGCCCTCGACAAGCTTCCAGTTCTCTCCTTTGGTTGCTTCACCGGACAAATCCGAAACCGGACCGGTAATGAGCCATGTTTCATCATAATCGACTATGCGCGGAGAATTGGCTTCTTCGCTTGCGATATTGAAAAAGTCCAGCACGCCTGGAACGTCCTTGACGTATTCCGGCCCGCAATAAGCCTTTCCCGATATGCCGATGAGCATGATAGCGATGATGATCCGTTTCATGTCAGTTCTTCCGCAAAAGTAAGGTTCCACGAAGCGTTAGAGATACGGCGACAGGCACTGGCGACGCGGTCCACGGTTGGGCTGGAAGCTGTTGTCGGCCATCCTGTAGGAACGATACTGGCCAAAGCACCATTGAATATGCTCATTGTTGTAATAGGGTGGATCGGCATAGACCGGCTGCGGTTGTGGCGCGGTCATGCTGCCGATCAAGGTTCCTGCGCTGAACGCCGCGAGCGGATACCACCAGCCGTCCGAGTGACGACGATAGCCGGGACGGGGTTTACGGTAGCGGTCATGACCGTTGTAATGGTTCGGCATAGGCGTCGGTTTGCGAGCAATATCCGGGTATTGCTTGTGCGGCGGCTGGATTTGATTTCCAGCCCATTGTCCCGGTTTGACAGGAGGCTGGCGATGTTTCGGCGGAAGGAGCGGTTTGACGGTTTGAACTCTCGGTTTGCCCACATGAGGCCTGATATAGCGCGGTTGATCCTGAGTGAACTTCGGCATTTCGTGTCGGCAGGCGTTCGGTCCTGCCGGTGTACAATGTCGCTGCAGATTAATCTGCTGTGCCTGGGAAAAATCGATATCTGCCAGAAAACCGGTTGCAAAACCTGCCACTATCAGCAGGCCAGTCATGTTCATCCGTCCCATGAATATCCCCCATTCTTGATTTGCTGTTGAAATGTGGCACGCTCGCAAACAAAGGACATCCACCAAATGGTGGAGACGATGCTATATTCTTTTGCATTGGGTTCGGGGTACACCTGGGGAGGTGGGGCGCGAATGATTTCGCAGGAAAGACTGTCGGCGTTGATTGGTGAGATTTACGATTGCGCCATCGACGCCGCTCTATGGCCCCAAACCATGGAAAGCATCTGCCGGGAACTCGATCTGAGGACGGGTGTGATAAGTGTTATCTCACTGGAGGACGGACAGCCACTGCTTTCAGCCACAACCGGATTTGAGGAGCAATGGCTCGACAAAGTTTCCTTTTATGGCGAAGAACTGGTGGATATGTGGGGCGGGGAAGAAGTCATCAGTTCCCTGCCCATCGATGAGCCGGCGGTTTTGTCACGCGTCAACCCTGACGCCATCGCGCCGCAGTCCAGCCATCCCTTTCATATCGAATTCAATCAGCCGCAAGGTTTTGTCGATGCGATTGCGGTTGGCCTGACACGTGATCATTTGTCAGTGGGATCGATCGGCTTCAACCGCCATGAAGATCATGGCCTTGTCGGACCGCGTGAGATCGAGATCATTCGTCTGCTGTTACCGCATCTGCAAAGGGCCGCGACCATCGGTCGTGTCCTGGAAAAGCATGCTACTGCTGTTACGGGGTTCCGGTCGGTTCTTGACAGTCTGGTACAGCCGATCGTTCTGGTAGGTGCTGATCTGACAGTCAGTTATGAAAATGAGGCTGCCGTTCGACTGGCTGATCGCGACGGTCATTATTGTATACACGATGGACGGTTGGTGCTCACCGCACCATCGGCGCAAAAGGCGCTCGAATTCGCCATTCGCGGAAGCCGGGCACCGGCTGGCGATCCTTTCGGCATACCACTGGGCAGCGATGGAAATCTGCGCAGTCTGCATGTGCTGCCGCTAGAAAAGGGGACGAACCAGCGTGGTGAGAGCGCCGATTACGCGCTTTTGCTCACGCCTCTGACCGTTTCGGCTGAAGACGCGGGAAAAGCTGTGGCCGCGCTCTTCGGCCTTACGGACGCTGAGCGCCGAATATTCGAGGCAATCGCAGATGGTCTGACGGTAAACGAAACAGCCGCAAGGTTTGCGATCGGTACCAGCACCGTCCGGACGCATCTGTTGCGCATATATGATAAGACGGGATTGCATCGTCAGGCTGAACTGATCCTGCTCGCTCGGCAGTATACGCCAACGCTAGCCGGTAGAGATTTCTAGGTTCAAAAGCCCGGAATTGAAGGAGACTACCCTACGAGGCCAGTTTGATAATCACCCTTGGATCGAGCAGTCGCCATCATTGCGGGAGTGCCATATTGCGCTGCAGACAAATGACGCAGAGAAGGCTGTCGCCGGAGACAGTGGCCTTCCCTTCTGACGGCACTCTTCTTGGAGGAGCCATAATCAGCAGTTTGGGCGATGTAGAAACCCTCCATCTGGCCTGATCGTCCTTACTTTCATTCAGTGCGTCATTGGAATGAGAGGTCCCCATTTTTGACCACCCATCAATACCAGGCGGCGCAGTGCTTCAAAGCCTTGAAATCACGTAATCTGCCGTCAAAATGTTTTGGCGCCTGGCAATTGAGATCACTTGCTGCAATCCTAGTCCTTTCATGAGACACGTATTATGACAGAGCATCACCGGGAGGTTGCCACGCTAAACGTTATCGACAGCCGCCTCGTCAACGTTTTCTTCGACAAAGCGACATTGTCGGAAGCCAATTCCTTGCCAGATACAACTTCGCGTCTGATCGATGGGCGTCGTCGTAAGCAGGGCGGATTATGGGTCGGGGGCAAGTGCCAGCTGACAGCGACTGCTTTGAGTTTCCGCCCGAACGACATGAACCGGGCATTACACGCCCGTCCTGACGAATTGAATGTTGAAGTACCGTTGGAGGACATCATCGGGATTTCAGTCGAGCGAAGATTGATTACAGATACCATAACCGTTCGACTTTCCACTGGGGTTCTGAAAATCCGGTGTTTCAAGGCCAAATCCTTCGCCGCATCGATCGAGGCAACACGGCTCGCTATGCGTTAATTGCTTCGATAACGATGGCCAGTTTGTCTTGCAGAACTGACCTGTCTTTATCCAACTTATCAAGATCGAAACCGCTGCATTGGCTATTTATAGAAAGCCTGGATTCAGTTCATACCAACGCTAGCGCCTTCATCTCGAAGCCGTTCCGTTCTTTGGCCGGATTCTCCCGAACGGATCCATAACCTTGAGCCGCTTTCCGGGCATGCCTCGATACTCGTCAATCAACGTTCGTCCTTGGCTATTTTCCGTGGTTACGCAAAAACCACGCAACACACCCTGCCCCGAATAACGCGCCGTCAATTGTCGAAACTCCGCGACATCAATTCCGTGTCGCGTACAAAGACGCGGTAGCCCCTCCTTATACAGCTTTATGGCGTCGCCCAAGGATTCACTGACTTTACTGCCAGACGTTTTTCCAGTGAGAAAATTGATTTCGATATAGCCCTCCGGCGAAGCTGCAGCCTCACCATATATGTCCATCGAATAGACCCCAACCAGCAACCCCACACCAGACCCCACCGAGTCTGCAACATTGTGCCCTATGGATCGCAAGATACCAAATTTGGCCATGTTACCCTTTCGGAAATTCATGCAAGTTTAACGACACCTGTTGTGGAATTGCAGCTGCCTCAGAGACCTCATCGGCCATTGCGTTTTACCGCCTGCATTCCGCCTCCCAACTCAGGTTCGGTCTCAATTTGTTCCCTTCGAACGGCACCACGGATATTATGCGATACCGAGAGAAGCGGATACGCAATCCTCTCCTTTGGATGCACTCAATTGAGTTTGCAAGTGGGAACGAACGCCGTGTTATAGTCATTATTCATTTTGCGTGCTTTTTCCGTCCGACGAGAAAAAA
>NZ_JABXGB010000003.1:0-254618 GCF_022627935.1 Ochrobactrum sp. C6C9
TGCTAGTGGTCTTTTTGATTCCAACATTTGCTCAGCGCGTGAACCGAGGGATGCAAATGTTGGAATCAGACCACTAGCGCTGCACTTTCACGCCGAGATAAATGCTGTTGGAGTTATATTCTCGTGTCGAAACCTGGCTCGTCAGGAATTCATGACGCAAGCGCGCATCAAGCCCGACGAAGCGGTTGATCCAGTAAGTCGCGCCGATCTGTGCACCCAGCGTATAGTCCGTGCCGGTGCCATCCTTGTTCGCGCGGATGAGCGTGTCGACCCTGCCATTGAGGCTGAGGTCCGACCGGATGCGATGCGTGACGTCGAGGCTCGCAAATTGCAGCAGCGAACCGGCAATGCCCGGCGTGGTGGACATATCCACGGTGGTTTGTGAATAAAGCCGCACATCGGTGCCACGCAATGGCGACCAGTTGAGCGCGGCATTGATCGACGGTCCGCTGACTGCTCCAAGCCGGTCATCATCGCTGTTGGCGCGCATATAGCCTGCGGCGAACTCGCCGTTCAGCTTTTCGCCCATATCGACCATCAGGCCGCCGCGCAGGGCGAATTGCGAACCACTGCGTTCAAAGCCGTTGCTATCCACGCGCTCGTCGAAAATGCGCTTGCCGAGTTCCACTTCGGCGAATGGCTTGATGGCCTGCGACATGGAGAAACCGCCGCGCAGCGTGATGCTGGCATAGGTGTTGTCGCGATCCTTCTGGCTGACAGTGCCGCCGGAAGGCAGTTCCGCATCGCCATACATATCGTGTTCGACGCGGCCCGTGGCGCGACCGAAAATCAGCCCCGTATCGTGCTCGACGCCGAGGCTGCCATTGAAGGTGTGAACCAGCGGGCGCTGCAAGGCGCCAACCACGCCATTCGGATTGGAGGCGCTTTCACGCCGCAGCCTATAACCCGCGCCCGTATTGACCGTGGTTTGGTCGGTCAGATCGAGGCGCAGATTGCCCTGAATGTCGAGCTGCGGTTCGCTCACATCCTGACCGGAAATGGATTTGCTCAGCGTGCCCGATGCATCGAGCGTCGCCTGATGCCGCGCCCAGTCGGATTGCGCATTGAGGCGCAGCGTGGTTTCCGATAGCACTGCACTCGAACCGGACGCACTATTGTCGCCGTTCGATGTCGCGCGAATGCCTTGCTCAAGCGAAGGGCGCAGAACGAACGATCCGGCGCGGAGGCCAACCGGCGCGAAGGGGTCTGCCTCCTGTGCCGGCCCGCGCCCCTGTTCGGGTGACTGGCGCATATTTTCGCGCTGCACACGCCCGCTATCGCTATCCGCTTCGTTTGTGATCGCGCCAACCCGCATGGCGTCAAGCGGTTGATCCTCGAGCGGCGCCGCCGGGGCAGGCTGTGGCTGGGCGTCCGCTGCAACCGCATTATCCTGCATCGGCGCGAAAAATGTGTCGGAACCGTCATCGCTCCCACCACCGCTGGCGCTATCGGAACGGCCGGGGGCTGCGAGCCCGCGCGCGGCGAGCGTATCCGGCGACGAGGCGGAAAGCACGTCTTCCGGCACACTGCCGCGCAGATAGGCATCCTGAGCATGCGAGAGGGAAGGGATGATAGCCATCGCCGCGCCCGCCAGAAACAGGCTTCTCAGCCTGCGGGCAATGGGCGTCGAACCGCCGGATAGAGGCATGGCAAATGGCATATGTGATTTCAAACCGTTGCAACGTGGTGGATGAACGGTAAAGGCACATGGTTAATTCTTGGTTGCCATCGGCGATGTTGCGCAACGAAAGCAATCATTTGTGGGTAATAAAAGCTTGGACAACGGGCAGCGAAGAGGCTAACGCTTTGCGCCATGGAAAAGCTCGATCAAACCCAGATTTCGACGGGTGCGGAAGCGGCCATCGCTTCGGCGCTCCGGACCATTCGAACCGAAAACGAAGGACTTGCCGCGCTTGAAGAAGCGCTGCGCAATGGTTTGTCCGGTCCCTTCGCACAAGCGGTAAAACAGATCGCCACCGCCAAGGGGCGTCTGGTCGTTACCGGCGTCGGCAAGAGCGGCCATATCGGCGTCAAGCTTGCCGCCTCTTTTGCCTCGACGGGCACGGCTGCTTTCTTCGTGCATTCGGCGGAGGCCAATCACGGCGATCTCGGCATGATTGGTCGTGACGATGTGATCCTGGCGATTTCTTGGTCCGGCGAAACGGCAGAACTGAAGGGCATCGTCAATTATTCGCAGCGTTTCCGCATTCCGCTGATTGCAATCACCTCGCGTGAGGATTCCGCACTCGGTCGCGCTGCAACTGTCGTGCTCCAGCTGCCCAAGACGGCAGAAGCCTGCCCGCACGGGCTGGCGCCAACCACTTCAACCATTATGCAGCTCGCCATCGGCGATGCGCTGGCGATTGCGCTTCTGGAAGCACGCGGGTTTACACCGAGCGATTTCAAAACCTTCCATCCGGGTGGTTCGCTGGGTGCGAGCCTCATCCATATCCGCGATATCATGCATCGCGGAGAGCGCATTCCGCTGGTAGCCGCTGGAACGGCCATGCCAGCCGCGATGAAAGTGCTGGCGCAAAAGAGTTTCGGTTGCGTGGTTGTGGTCGATGAGAGCGGCGAACTGGCCGGTATCGTCACGGACGGCGATATTTCGCGCAATCTGCACCGCAATCTGTCGGAACTGGCGGTCGATGACATCATGACCCGCAAGCCGAAGACGGTCGATCAGAACATGCTGGCCACTGCTGCACTCAACACGATCAACGAAAACCACATCGGCGCACTGATCGTGGTCGAGAACAACCGCCCGGTCGGTCTCGTGCATTTCCACGATCTGCTGCGGATTGGGGCCGTTTAAGAGGGCAGTAAGGCAGTAGGGCAATAGGGATAAATTAGGGCGCAACATACTGCCCTATTCCCCTACTGCCTTACTGCCCTAAACAGCCACCTCTATCTCCAGCGTCACTGCATCGAAGGCCACGACGCGAACTTCAGTACCTGCGGGCAGGTCCGGCCCTTTCACACGCCATGTCGTATCGTTGATGCGAATGCGTCCGCGCCCATTGTTGATGGGCTCGGTCAGTGTGGTGCGCTGACCAACCAGCTGTTCGCCGCGCCGGTTGAGCAGAGGCTCGTCCAGATTTTCGCTCTTCGAGCCAAAAAAACGGCGTCCTGCCAGCGCGAACACCACGGCCAAAACAAGAAATACGACCAGTTGGACCTGCCAGCCAAAAGCGCTGGTCGATGACAGGAGAAAAGCCATCCCCCCTGTCACCAGTGCGGCGAGGCCGAACCAGATGAAGAAAATGCCGGGCGCCAGAATTTCGAGAATGAGCAGGACCAGCCCGAGGACCAGCCAGCTCCAGATGCCAAGTTCGGACAGAAATTCGATAATCATGGCGCTCCACCCCTGATTTAGCCGCGACCGGTCGGCGGAACGCTGCGCGCGCGCGAAATGCCCGGCGATGGCGGTGTCGGGTCAACGGGCTTGTTGCCGTCGCCGAACACTTCCCGCGCAATGGCCCCGATCCCGCCGAGCGAACCAATCAGCGAGCTTGCCTCCAGCGGCATCAGCACGACTTTCTGGTTCTTGGCGCTGGCGATATTGCTTAGCGCTTCGGTGTATTTCTGCGCCACGAAGTAATTGAGCGCTTGCACATTGCCGTTGGCGACAGCGTCCGACACCAGCGTCGTGGCCTTGGCTTCGGCTTCGGCAAGACGCTCGCGGGCTTCTGCTTCGCGCTTGGCTGCTTCCAGCTTGCCCTCGGCTTCGAGAATTTGCGACTGCTTCTGGCCTTCGGCGCGCAGAATCTGGGCATTGCGGTCGCCTTCGGCTTCCAGAACCTGCGCGCGCTTGTCACGCTCCGCCTTCATCTGGCGGGCCATCGAGGTGACGATATCTGCGGGTGGATTGATATCCTTGATTTCCACGCGGGTCATCTTGATGCCCCATGGATGGGCTGCTTCGTCAACGACACGCAGCAGGCGATCATTGATCGCATCGCGGTTGGAAAGCAATTCGTCGAGATCCATTGAGCCCATGACGGTACGGATGTTGGTCATGGTGAGATTGAGAATCGCATATTGCAGGTTCGCCACCTGATAGGCGGCCTGCGCAGCGTTCAGCACCTGATAGAAGGCAACGCCGTCGACGCCGACAATGGCGTTGTCGCGGGTGATTACTTCCTGCGTCGGAACATCCAGCACCTGCTCCATCATATTGAGGCGCGCGCCGATACGGTCGAAGAACGGGACAATCAGATTGAGGCCCGGATTAAGCGTGCGCGTATAGCGGCCGAAACGTTCCACCGTATAGTTGAAACCCTGCGGCACCGTCTTGATGCCCGCGAAGAGTGTCGCCAGAACCAGCGCAGCCAGAATGAGCAGCGTGATGTCGAAACCTGTCATTGTCTAACCCTCGTCCGTTAGGGGAGTAAGTGAGTAAGGGAATAAGGGAGTATGAAAACCTATTCCCTTACTGCCTTATTCCCCTATTCCCTTATATTACACCCATCCCAGCAATTCGCGCCGCACCATCGTTTCGATGACCTTCATGCCCTCTGCGCTGTCGTTGAGGCAAGGGATGTGGCTGAAATTTTCGCCGCCGTTTTCATGGAAAAGGTGTGCGGCTTCATTGCCGATCTCGTCGACCGTCTCAAGGCAGTCCACAACGAAGCCCGGATTGAGAACCGCCACGGATTTGACGCCCTGTTTCGCCAGATTTTCCACGGTTTCATCTGTGTATGGCTGGAGCCATTCCTCCGGTCCAAAACGGGACTGGAAGGTGGAACGAAACTGGTTTTCATCCATGCCGAGCCGGATGCGCAACAGGCGCGAGGTTTCCAGACATTGTTCGCGATAAGGATCGCCCTTGTCGGAATAGCTTTTCGGAATGCCGTGATAGGAAGCCAGAATCACTTCCGGCTTGAAGGACAGTGTCGCGAGGTGGCTTTCGATGGAGCGCGCCAGCGCTTCGATATAGACCGGTTCCGTTTCATAAGACGGAATGGTGCGGATTGCTGGCATGAAGCGCTTTTTCATCAGCGCTTCGAAAAACTTGTCGTTCACCGTCGCGGTCGTGGTGGCCGAATATTGCGGATAGAGCGGGAACACGACGATACGCTCGCAGCCCTGTTGCAGCAGGCGATCGGTCACGCTTTCAATGGATGGCTGGCCATAACGCATCGCCCAGTCTACGACGACGTTGGGAATGTCGGTGAGCGCGGTTGCCAGCTTTTCACCTTGCGCGCGCGTATAGGTGCGCAATGGCGACTCGTTCTTCTCGTGGTTCCATATGCGGTCATAGAGCTTGCCGGAACGCTTGGGACGCGTATTGAGCACGATGCCGTAAAGGATCGGATACCAGAACAGGCGCGACCATTCGATCACGCGGCGGTCGGACAGAAACTCTGCAAGATAGCGCCGCATCGGGGCGTAACTCGTGCCGTCCGGCGTCCCCAGATTGACCAGCAGAACCCCAACTTTGGGCAGTTTGGCCTGCGCGGGCTGGTTTGGGTTCTGTTGCACGGTGTCCATCTTACTCATGAGCCGACTCCTATCCCGCTGGAAAATAGAGCATTTCCAGCAAAAGTTTGAAACGGTTTTACGCGGGAAACGCGCAGTAAGCAAAGGCCAGAAAAAGCGACAAATTACAATCCTGACAATTGCAGACAACAAAAAATTCAAGCGGCGCGAGCATAGCCCGCGCCGCTTGAAGGGGAAGAGATGTTATGTTTCGCTTTAAAGCGGTTCCGGTTAAAACAGAATCTCGGAACCGCTATATCTGTTTGTTTTTACGCATTATCCTGCGCAAAACCGCTACGCACTTTTGCTGGAAATGCTTTAGCTGGTTGCGCGACGGGACAGTGAGAAGCGCGAGCCTGCCGACGAGGTGCAGTTGAGCTGGTTTTGCGAAACCAGAGCACAATTGACCTTGGACGAGGTGCCGCGCACAATCGAGCGCATGTCGATTTCAACGAGCTGCGGCGACTGATAGCGATAATTGCCTTCGGCGAGCCGTTCGTTGGTGTCGGTGGTGCGGGTTTCGAAGATACCGCCATTGAACGACGATACAATGCCGTTCGGATCGACCCAGCTGCCTTCGATGCCACTCGGTGCGCGGGAGACAGTTGGAACATTGCCGCCGACCGGTCCGGTCGTTTCGCAAGCCGCCAGCACAAGCGACATGACGGCAAGTGGGGCAACGATGCGGAAGCTTTTCATGTCCATGCTTTCTCCAAAATGGGGATAATGACGTGTGATGAATCGAAATTTACACGAAAACAAGTCCCCAATGTGAGGATTGGCCGCCAGATGTGTTAATTTATTGGTAATGATGCAAAATCGCCGCGCAGATGCCGGCTTTATGCCGTGAATATCAGCCCGAAGGATATAAGCATCAGCAAGACAAGCAGACCCGCCGACCACTTCATCACGCGACTGATAAGGGCGATGCGGGAGGGATTGTTCTTGACGGAGCGACGTGCTGCGAGGGACTTGGCAGTTTGGTAGAGGGCCAGATAAACAACCATCGAGACCAGTCCGATTGTCCATCCCGTCTGCACAAGCTGGCTCGGATGCCCCGGCACGCCCAGAATCCACGGCAGGATCAGCAGCCCGCTGAGCAGGGCTACGAGATCGGGAAAGCGGTCTGCCACAATGCGCCTTAATTGACCGGACATGTCTGGAAAATCACATCAGTTTCGTTCGGATGCGCTGAGGCGCAAAGGCCCGGTCGGTGCCGGGCCTTGGCTTCATTGAATCAACGCACCAGCACGTTGCGGAACTGCCATGGGTCCTTGGTGTCGAGGTCTTCCTCGAACAGATGCCCGCGACCTTCCAGTGGCGTCCAGTCGGTATAATAGCCTTTCACGGGGCCAAGATACTGCATCTGGACTTCGAGGCAGCGGCGATAGTCGATTTCGTCGGTTTCGACGATGCCACTTGTCGGGTTTTCCAGCGCCCAGACCATTCCAGCCAGCACGGCGGACGAAACCTGCAGGCCCGTCGCATTTTGATAGGGCGCAAGCTTGCGCGCTTCCTCGACGGTCAGCTGCGAACCATACCAGTAGGCGTTCTTGTCATGACCATAGAGCAGGACGCCCAGTTCGTCCGAACCGTCGAGAATTTCTGCCTCTTCCAGCACATGCTGGACGGGCTGGGCCTTGCCGCCCGCGCCAAACATTTCGTCGAGCGAGAGAATGGCGTCATTGCTCGGATGATAGGCATAATGACAGGTCGGACGGTAATCGAGTTTGCCCTTCTTATCGCGCACGGTGAAGTAATCGGATATGGAGATCGCCTCGTTGTGGGTGACGAGCAGGCCGAATTGCGCGCCGAGGGTCGGGCACCAGGTGCGAATGCGCGTATTGCCGCCGGGCTGTTCGAGGAAAATTGCCGCCTTCGTGCCCTTCTTCTGCTTGCGTGCATTTTTCGGCTTCCACTTTTCGTGGCTACCCCAGCCAAGTTCGGCAGGCTGCAAGCCTTCGGAAATGAAACCTTCCACGGACCACGTATTCCAGAACGTGTTGAACGGTTTCGGTTCCTTTGCGCGCTGCGTGTCGCGTTCCGCGATGTGAACGCCCTTCACGCCAGCCTTTTTCATCAGCTTGGCCCAGCCGTTGCGGTCATCGGCCGCCGGTTCGGTGAAGTCGAGCTTGAGTTCCGTCGCCAGATCGACCAGCGCCTTCTTGACGAACCACGACACCATGCCCGGATTGGCGCCGCAACATGCAACGGCGGTCGGGCCGCCGGGGTTCTTGCGCTTTCCAGCCAGGAGGGTTTCGCGCAGCGCATAATTGGTGCGCGCGGCATTGTCCATCTTGTCATCGAAATAGAAGCCGAGCCAAGGCTCGACCACGGTGTCGATATAAAGCGCGCCGTTCTTGCGGCTATAGTGCATCAGATCGACCGATCCGGTATCGACCGACAGATTGACGACGAAAGCCTGTCCTTCCGCACCTTTCAGGAACGGGTCCAGCACTTCTGCGTAATTATCCTTGGTGATCGCCTGTTTGACGAAACGAATGCCCTTGTCGTCAAGGATCTTGCGGTTTTTCTCGCTCGGGTCGATCACGACCATCCGCGATTTGTCGAATTTGAAATGGCGTTCTATCAGCGGCAGGGTACCGCGCCCGATCGATCCAAAGCCGATCATGATTACGGGGCCGGTGATCTCGCTATAGACTTGCCATTTCGCTTTCGCCATTTTCTTCCTCTGTGTGAGCCGCAGAAATTGCGGCGTTTTGCTCTGTAACCGTTCGACGGCAGGATTGAAACCGGAACGATAGCACAACTTCATACAAAGAAAGAAACGTCACACCCCTATGACATGCAGACGTGTTTAACGCTTTTTAGGATTTTAGCCTTCAATCAGCTTGGCGCGGATCATGCCGCGCAGTGAATTGCCGACGAGAATATTACGCGCGTTTTTCAGATCGTCTACGGAAACTATCCCCTCAGAGACCACGCTGTTGTTCAAAAGCTCGCGGCGCAGAACGCCATCCAGCAGCCCGCAGGATAGAGCAGGCGTCACACAGGTCGTACCGCCAATATCGAGGAAAATCGACGTGATGGTGCCTTCGCAGACCTCATCGCGGTCATTCAGCAGGATGACCTCGTCCACTTCTGCGGAAGAATATTCCTCACGCGCGGCGATATAGGCCTGACGGCACGTGGTCTTGTACCGAAGCAGCGGGTCGTCATGTTTGAGGCGGGTGCGTGCAATCGCTATGCGCCATGTCGTCTGCTGCGGCAGCGGCTCATAATTAAAGGCAGCAACATTGGCGACGCCATCCGGGGCCAGCGTGAGACGCAGTTTCAGGGCGTGGTCGCCGGAGCCTGCATTTTCAATCTGCTGGCGGATGGCGTCCATATTGCAGGAGAAACCAAGTTCGCGCGCGGACTGTTCCAGTCGCGCCAGATGCAATTGCAGCCGCAGAACCCCGGACAGAGGCTCCCATCGCATGGTTTCAATCAGCTGATATTCTGGTTCCGCACTGACGGTTTTTGCCCCGTCGCGAACCGTGCTTTCAGAAGGCATTCCTCATACTCCGCTTGCGCCGTGGAATCGAAAACCACGCCGCCCCCGACATTGAAGATTGCACGATTTTCGTCGAGAAGCGAGATCGTGCGGATGGCGACATTGAAACGCATGCGTCCGCTTGGCTCAATCCAGCCGAGCGAACCGCAATAAATGTCACGTGGGTTGGGTTCCAGCTTGCGCAGGATTTCCATGGCGCTGATTTTCGGCGCGCCGGTAATCGAACCGCAGGGGAAAAGGGCTGCAAATAGCGACCGCAGGGGAATATCGCTTTTCAGCCTTGCTCGTACCCGACTGATCATTTGGTAAACCGTAGGGTAAGTTTCAACCCGGAAAAGTTCTGGCACCTCCAGCGTGCCGACTTCGCTGATGAGCGATATGTCGTTGCGCAGCAGATCAACGATCATGCGATTTTCCGCCTGGTTTTTTGGATCGTTCATCAGAAAGGTGCGATTAGCCTCGTCTTCCTCAGGCGTCGCTCCGCGCGGCATGGTGCCTTTCATGGGATGGGTTTCGATCCACCCATCGGCATCCACCTCGAAGAAAAGCTCTGGCGAACGCGACAAGACTGTCGGACCGCCGAGATCGCAATAGGTCGCGTAGCGAACCGGCTGACGTGCGGCGAGCGCGTTGAACAGCACCAGCGGATCACCGCCCCATTCCGCATGAACCGGAAAGGTCAGGTTGCCCTGATAGCAGTCACCTTCGTGCAAGTGTCGGTGCAGGCGGTCGAACCGCGTTTTATATTCTGCTGGCGTCCATTCGGCGACAGGATCGCGCAGATAGGTCGCATTATCATTGCCACGATGATGCAAAACTTCGTCAGATGGCCCGTCGAAGACGCCGAAGCACAGCATAGGGGCCTTGCGCCCGGTCGGCAGGAGGGGCTTCAGCTTCGGTTCAAGAAGATAGCCGGCCTCATAGGAAAGATAGCCCGCAAGCCATTTCCCATCCGCATGGGCGTGTTGCATGGCATCCCATGCGGCATCGAATTCATCCGGCTCGTCGGCGCGGATGATGGTCGATGGGGCCGCGAAAAGCACGTCGCGGCCCGCCTTATCGTCCCGAAACAGGATCAGCGGTTTGTTACCCGTTCGGGTCACTGTCGCCTCAGTCTTCCATGGCTTCGAGTTCGTCGATGATGCCTTCGATCACCGACAAGCCCTTGCTCCAGAAGTTCGGGTCGGTGGCATCGAGACCAAACGGAGCCAGAAGTTCCGTGTGATGCTTGGTGCCGCCCGCTTTCAGCATGTCGAAATATTTCTGCTGAAAGCCCTTTTCGGAATTCTGGTAGACGGCATAGAGCGAGTTCACCAGACAATCGCCGAAAGCATAGGCATAGACATAGAATGGCGAGTGGATGAAATGCGGGATATAGGACCAGAACGTCTCGTAGCCCGGATTGAGCCGCACCGCTTCGCCGAGGCTTTCGCGCTGCACATCCATCCAGATTTCACCGATGCGCTCCGACGTCAATTCGCCTTCGCGGCGCTCGGTGTGGATGCGGCGCTCGAACTGGTAGAAGGCGATCTGGCGCACGACCGTATTGATCATGTCTTCGGCCTTCTGGGCCAGCATGGCCTTGCGTTCGCGCTTGTCCTTCGTCCGCTCCAGCAGTGAACGGAAGGTCAGCATTTCGCCGAAGACCGAAGCGGTTTCGGCCAGTGTCAGCGGGGTGGAGGCCATCAGCGCGCCCTGGCCACCAGCCAAAACCTGATGCACGCCATGGCCCAGTTCATGGGCAAGCGTCATCACATCGCGCGGCTTGCCCATATAGTTGAGCAGAACATAAGGATGCGCAGATGGCACGGTCGGATGGGCGAAAGCGCCCGGAGCCTTGCCGGGACGCACTGGCGCGTCGATCCAGTTCTTGTCGAAGAAATCCTTGGCAATCGCGGCCATTTCCGGCGCAAAATTGCCATAGGCCGAAAGCACGGTATCGCGCGCTTCATCCCACGAAATCAGGGCCTGCGGGGTTTCCGGCAGTGGTGCGTTGCGGTCCCAGTTTTCCAGCTTGTCTAGGCCGAGCCACTTGGCCTTCAGCGCATAATAGCGGTGCGAAAGGCGTGGATAGGCGTCTTCGACTGCCTTGGCGAGCGCATCCACAACCTCGCGTTCCACGCGGTTTGCAAGGTGGCGACTGTCGGCAATGTCCTGAAAACCGCGCCAGCGGTCGGAAATTTCCTTGTCCTTGGCCAGCGTGTTGGTGATCAGCGTGAAGGTGCGCAGATTGGCGCCGAATGTCTTGGCGAGCGCTTCGGACGCCTTTTTGCGCACCGCGCCATCAGCGTCCTGCAACATGTTCAGCGTCGGTTCGATGGCGAGTTCCTGGCTGTCGATCTCGAAGCGCAGGCCCGACATGGTTTCATCAAACAGGCGGTTCCATGCGCCGAAACCGGTGATCGACTTTTCGTGGAAAAGCTGTTCCAGCTTGTCGTCGAGCTGATAGGGCTTGTCCTTACGCAGATCGGTCAGCCACGGGCGATAATGGCCGATTGCCGCATTGGCATCCATGGCCTTGTCGAGAATTGCATCATCGATGCGGTTCAGTTCGAGACTGAAGAAAATGAGATGCGTGCTGGCGTCGGTCAGCTTCTGCTGCACATCGCCAAAAAGCTTCATGCGCTTCGGATCGGTCGTGTCGCCGTAATAATAGAGCCCGGCATAGGAGGCGATGCGCCCCATCAGTTCGTCCAGCGCTTCGAATTCCTTGATCGCATCGGCAAAATTGCCGCCATCGGCCTTGGCTGCTTCAGCACCCAGCTTGCCCTTCCAGCGTTCTTCGAAGGAGGCTGAATCCTTCATCGCTTTCTCGATGTCGGCCTTCAGCTGCGGGCTGTCGGCTGCGGGATAAAGATCGGCAAGGTTCCATTCCGGCAGTGTGCCGAGATCGGCCTTTGCGGTAGCGGCGCTATCGCCGGATGGGGCCAGAACCGGTACGGGAAGAAGTGCGTTGAACGAAGCAGAGTCTGAAAAACGGGTCATAAGCATTCTCCTATTGGCCTTCTTCTCGCATGTCTTGCCGGGATCGCCAAGAGGGGCAACACAGCGGTACAACCGGTGTTATGTAAGCAGCCAATAAATTGTCAGTAACTTCCGCGATTACTTTTTGGGCGCTTCAAGCATTGAGTGTTTTTTAGACGAAAATTTTGTGAAACTAGCGTCAGATACTGTTTTAAGGTCTTGCAATTGTTGGCGGTTTGGCTCCAAATAGCGCGCCTGGAGCAGTAAACTTTTGTTGATTTTTTAACAGTTTAATGTGTCCGGGCGCGGGAACTCCACAGGTTGATTAAAGCTTTAATGGGCACGCGCATTCTCATAGCGGATGATGATCCGATTCACCGACGCAATATTGAAGCGATGGTCCAGCGCATGGGGTATCGCACGATCCTGGCTGACGGGGGCAATGGCGCGCTTGGTTTCGCGACGCAGCGCAAGGATATTGCGCTGATCCTGCTCGACATGGCCATGCCGGACATGGATGGTCTCAGCGTTCTCGCCAAAATGCGCGATGTGGGCGTGACCATACCGGTGATCGTGCTGGTTCAGGGCGAAGACCTGAACAGGGCCTTGCAGGCGGTGAAGCTTGGTGCAGTGGATTTCGTGACCACGCCGGTGGTTCCTGAGCGCGTCCAGCTTTCGATTTCAAATGCGCTGAAACTTGATGCGCTCGCCCACGAGGTGCGGCGCAACCGTTCGCTCAGAACACATTTTCCGCTTTCCGACATCATTGCCAGAAGCCCCGATATGGAGCGGGCGATGGTCGCCGCACGACGCGCTGCCGCATTGGATGCGCCGCTTCTTCTCGATGGGGAACCAGGCAGCGGCAAGGAAACGCTGGCCCGCGCCATTTGCAGCGCTGGCGCGAGATGGCGCGAAACTTTCATCACCGTCGATTGCCGCACACTGACAACGGACAATGTGGACCAGATCCTGTTCGGCGCGCCGGAAAAGCCACGCATGGGCGGTTCCGCGATCACGGGGCCGGAGGGGGTTTTCGGCAAGCTGGCGAGTGCCGATGGCGGCACGCTCTATCTGGATGAAGTCGGGTTCCTACCGCGTCATGCCCAGATGCGGCTCTATTCGGCCATGCAAACGGGGCAGTTCGAGGCGGCGGGCGTTCAATACCCGTTCAATGCGCGCGTTATGGCTTCCACGACGCAGCCGTTGAGCGATCTGGTGCATACGGGGCGGTTCCATCCGGGCCTTGGCCAGTTGCTGGGGTCTTTCATGTTGCCGGTTCCCGCCTTGCGCAACCGTTCGGAAGATATTCCGGTCCTGCTGCACCATTTCACGATGCGTTTTGCCAGCGAGGAGCGGCGCGGCCATATCACCGGCATTGCGCCGCATGTGCTGGAACGGTTGCGGGTCTATGATTGGCCGGGCAATGTGCGCGAGTTGAAGAATGCGGTTTTCCGCGCCGTTTTGCTGTGCGAGACCTCCGAGCTGACCATGGCGGATTTTGCCGAACTGATGAGCAATGTTGACGGCTGGACGGGTGCGCCCCAGACAGGCGCGAGGGTGGCGACGCATGCCAGTATCGCATCCGGCAGGGTCGCGCCCGGTGTCATCA
This sequence comes from Ochrobactrum sp. C6C9, assembly GCF_022627935.1. Taxonomy (NCBI): domain Bacteria; kingdom Pseudomonadati; phylum Pseudomonadota; class Alphaproteobacteria; order Hyphomicrobiales; family Brucellaceae; genus Ochrobactrum; species Ochrobactrum sp. C6C9. Next base: position 13,572 of record NZ_JABXGB010000003.1, read on the forward strand.
GCGGCACCAATGCCGATGGCGAAGTGCGGACCCTTGCCGCCGCCGAAGAAGAAATGATCCGCTTCGCGCTGGCACATTACGACGGGCAAATCAGTGAAGTCGCGCGTCGTTTGGGCATCGGAAGGACCACGCTTTACCGGAAGCTCAAGGAATATGGCATTGATGTGACCTCCATATCCGGCAGGGGATTCGATGACGGTCAGGAGGGTGACAGCACCACTTTCCGGCGCTCCGCAGGATAATGAAATCAGTCTAAATATTTGAATTTCAATAGCTTCTAATCTTCGCCTTGGGGCGGAAAGAGTGCCTGTTGCCAATTAAAGACTGTTAATAATTTTTTTACCATAGCGAAAATAGATGCGCTCCTGTGTCTTTTTTGCCATGGTGTTTCCGCATTTGTTGTTCACTAAGCGTCCATTAACCATTAAATCCGACAATTGGATCTATGGCGGAACGAAGCGGATTTCGTGCGGCGCTCAGAAAAGGTCACTTGGAAAGAGAGCTGCGGGCGAGACCAATTGCAACTGTCGTGACTGACAGTTGCCGCGAGTTTCAGACTTGTAGCCTCTGGGGGCGGACAAAACGGTAAGGCGATACGATTCGATGAACAGCATATCGACCATGAAAGCGCGTTTCGCGAATGTCTGGAATAAAACCCGGATCGGTGCGACGACGCGTCTGTCTCTCTCGTTTTCCCTTTTTGCGGCGGCAATCGCCTTTGTGGCTTCTCCCACGCAGGCTTCGGCTGAAACCCGCGCCCTCAAACTTTATTACGTCCATACCGGCGAGAAGGCGGAAATCGTCTTCAAGAAGAATGGCCGCTATGTGCCCGAAGGGCTGAAGCGCCTCAACGTTTTCCTGCGCGACTGGCGACGCAATGAGCCGACCAAGATGGACCCGCGCCTGTTCGATCTGGTCTGGCAGGTCTATCAGTCCACCGGCTCGCGCGAATATATCAATGTGGTGTCGGCCTATCGCTCGCCTGCGACCAACGCCATGCTGCGTTCCAGCACGCGCGGCGTCGCCAAGAAGAGCCAGCATATGCTGGGTCGCGCGATGGATTATTACATTCCGGGCGTCAACTTGGCTAAACTGCGCGGCATCGGCATGCGCTACCAGATCGGCGGCGTCGGTTATTATCCGCGCTCGGGCTCGCCTTTCGTGCACATGGATGTCGGAAATGTCCGCTCCTGGCCGCGCATGAGCCGTCGCGAGCTTCTGGCACTGTTCCCGGATGGCAAGACGGCCCACCTTCCGGCTGATGGCAAGCCATTGCCGGGCTATGAGCAGGCGCTGGCCATGATCGAGAAGCGCAAGGCCGGTGGCGGCGGCGAGGTCATGGTGGCCAGCAATTCGTCGTCCTCGCGCAAGAGCAAGACGCTGTTTGGCGCGCTCTTCGGCGGTGGTGCGGATGAAGAAGAAGATAATGGCGATGTCGCGGCGCCAGCGACTGCGCGTCCGGCGCGCGCCACGGCTCCGGCCAAGCAGGCTCCAGCCGCAGCGCCGGTGGAAGAAGCTCCGGCTCAGCCGCGGGAAACGATGATTGCCGCATTGCCAGCGCGTGAAGCGCCGGTTCCGATGCAGGCTCCGCGTCCTGAGACTGGTTTGAACGCTCAAACACTCGAATCGCAGGCGCAGACCGGCACTGTTGCCGAGCAAGGTGCCGCTGTCGTCGCCATGAATGTGCCGATCCCGGCGCGCAAGCCTGAAATGGCGCCGCAGGATGCCGTGGCGCTTGCCGCCGCCGATCCTGATGCGGCGGCCCAGGTGGCGGATGCTTCGCCGCTCATGACCGGCTTCGTGCCGATCCCGTCGGCCCGTCCGCAGCTTGAAGGCGACGATGCGCAGGCGCAGCTTATTGCAGCGGTTGTCCCGTCGCAGCGTCCGGAACGTCCGGGTGAGCACCCTGTCGCCACCGGTCAGGATGCAATTGCAGCGCTGGTCAATAATCACGACAATGATGCCGTGGCTGTGGCCGGTGCGGGTTCTTCGCCAACGAATCCGGGTGAAGCGGGTGCTTTGCCCCTGCCGCAGCAGGCGCCGCGCGCCGAGCCCAACACCCAGCTCGCAATGCTGTCCAAAAAGGACGAAATCGGTGAGCTGATCGCCCCGCCGAGCGACGATTACGACTCCGAACCGGTCGCCAAAGTGGAGATGAAACCAGCTCCGGTTCAGACGGCTTCTCTGGCGCCTGTCGCGGCACCGGTTCAACCGGCAGCCCGCGCCAAGCAGCCTGCCTCAGTTGGCAAGGCGGTCGATACGGGTGTTCGCACCACCGCCAAGGGCGCACGGCGTGTTGCCAAAGCGTCTTCGGCAAAGCCGCGGGCCGTGGTTCAGCCAGCAGCCGTGCATAATGCAGAAATGGCAATGTCGTCGGAATCCATGGCGCAGAAGGCTCCGATCACCAATCCGGTTCTGCGTAACGATGCGCTGCGCAGTGCCCCAGCAATGGTCTATACGGCTGGCTTCCAGCAGGGTGATCTGCCCAGCGAACGCGCAAACAAGTTCAGCGGCAATGCTGTGACCTTCCTGACGGTCGCAAAATTCACCGCAACGAACTGATTGCCGCAAAGGCATCAAAGAAAAAGGGGCCACGGAGGCCCCTTTTTTATGGTCGGTTTTAGAGCGGTTCCGGTTAAAACGGAATCGTGGAACCGCTCTATCTATTTGTTTTGACGCATTATCCGACGCATCGAAGCAGGATCAGAAATCAGTCCAGTGGACTGATTTCCCTGCGTAGGCGCTACGCACTTTTGCTGGAAATGCTCTAGGAACCTCAGCCTTTCAGGCTGGCTGCATCACGTGCAAGCGTGGTGATGGCGTCCCAATCGCCCGCTTCCACGAGTTCCTTCGGGGCAACCCACGATCCGCCGACGCAAATGACGTTTGGCAGCGAGAGATAGGTTTTTGCATTGGCGAGGCTGATGCCGCCGGTTGGGCAGAAGAAGGTTCCGGCCAGAGGAGACGAAAGCGCCTTCAGGAAAGATGCGCCACCGGCCTGTTCCGCCGGGAAGAATTTCAGATGCGTGTAGCCTTCTTCGCGCAGCGTCAGCATTTCGCTGGGCGTGATGGCGGCAGGCAGCAGCGGCACGTCGCTGTCATTGGCCGCGTCGACAATCTGTCTCGTCGCGCCGGGGCTGACGATGAAGCGCGAACCGGCCTTTGCCGCCTGTTCATATTGCTTTGCGTTGAGGATCGTACCGGCGCCGACGATGGCTTCAGGCACTTCATCAGCCACAGTGCGAATGGCTTCCAGCGCCGCTGCCGTGCGCAAGGTGATCTCGATGGCAGGAAGCCCGCCTTTGGCCAGTGCGCGCGCCAGCGGCACGGCGTGTTCTACCTTGTCGATCAGCAGCACCGGAATAACCGGCTGGCCTTTCATGACGGGGACGAGAAGATCGGTTTTCTGGGGCATCGGCTCGCTCGGCTGTTGGAGTATTTCGGCATATTCTGCGGAACGTGCAACGATTCCGCAAAAATGGACATGCACGCAATGTGATAAATCGATTTAAATATAAGAGGCCCACTTGTCCACAGCCGGGACAAGGTTGTTTTCAGGCCGCAGACTTGAAAGTACCAAGCTGTTTTAGCCAGCGCTGATAGGCGGCGGCCATGCGCGTGTCGTAATTGTTGCGGGCGAAAGCGGGGCCATTATAGCGTCTGGCGAAGTTGCGCCAGTCGCAGGCGCGCATGACTTCCACCAGCCCCGCCTTTTCGATGAAGCGCAGCATTAGCCGCACCTGACCGGCGACCGACCCGCGCGCTTCCGCCACCAGCGCATCGACCGAAGCAAAATCGAGCCATTCCCAATGCGCGCCCATGACCTGACCCAAACCCCAGGAGGTGGATTCCAGCGCGGCTTTCTTGTCGAGACCCATGGCTCGTTCCAGCAAAAGCCAACGGCCGCCTTGCGATTTCGGATTGGCGATCTTGCCAGCTTCCGGCGCGGACAGGCCGTTCTTGCGGGCATAGTCGCGGATACGCCCGGAAAGCCTGCGGTCGAAATAATGCCCTTCGAAACGGATTGCCGGTTCCTTTTGTCCATCCACATCGTAAAGCGCGCGACCGCCGCTTTCCACTTCCGCAACCGCCAGCAAGGCCGCCGGATTGATCTCGGCCTGTTTTGCCATGACGGTCATCGCATCGATGGTCTGTTTGTCGAACATGCATTTCTCCTCTTGGACGGTGGTGTTCGTGGCGATTTTCGCCGCATCCGGGGTCGCGAGGATAAAGTTGTCTTGAATTATCGGTGTCCGGGGATTAGTTGCGGGGTAGATTTTCAAAGAAGACACAAACGATGAGCAATTTGCCTTTCACCGTCGCCGCCCTCTATTGCTTTGCGCCGCTGCCGCAATATGAAAGCCTGCGCGAGCCGCTGGCGCAGCTTTGCTTTGGAAACGGCATCAAGGGAACGCTGCTTCTGGCTGGCGAAGGGATCAACGGAACTGTGGCTGGCACAGCCGAGGCGATTGAAAAGCTTGTCCAGCACATCACCGCCATTCCGGGACTCAGCCAGCCGGAACTGAAATATTCCCATGCAAGCGTAATGCCGTTCAACCGCATGAAGGTGCGGCTGAAGCGGGAAATCGTCACGATGGGCGTCGATGGTATCGATCCGCTGAAAAGCGTCGGCACCTATATTGCCCCGCAAGACTGGAACGCCCTGATTGCCGATGAAAATACGGTCGTTGTCGATACGCGCAACGATTATGAATATGCGATCGGTACGTTCGAGGGCGCTCTCGATCCGCAGACCAAGACTTTTCGTGAATTTCCGAACTGGGTAGAACAGAACCGCGATAAGCTGGAAGGCAAGAAGATTGCCATGTTCTGCACCGGCGGTATTCGCTGCGAAAAGGCGACCGCCTTTGTGAAAGGCCTCGGCTTTGACGATGTCTTCCATCTGAAGGGCGGCATTCTCAAATATCTGGAAGAAGTCCCGCAGGAAGAGAGCATGTGGAACGGCGAGTGCTTCGTGTTCGACGAGCGCGTAGCCGTTGGCCATGGCCTGACCGAAAGCGACGTGGAGCTTTGCCGCGCCTGCCGTCGTCCGATCACGCCAGAGGACAAGCTGTCGAAGTTCTTCGAGGAAGGTATTTCCTGCGCCGGTTGCTATGATGAGCGCACGCCGGAAGATCGCGCCCGTTATGCCGAGCGTCAAAAGCAGATCGGTCTCGCCAAAGCGCGTGGACAACACAAGCATATCGGCAGTTGAGCCTTCTTTAGCCACTAGCCAAACAAGTTGCACCGCATTATGGTGACGCCGATTTCGGAACGAACTGAATTCGTTACGGAATTTTGGGCGGCTTTTGCATGGACGCCCGTGCATCAAGGGTCTGACGGCATCCGGGTCGCGTTTGCCTCCATCACACCCATCATCGCAAAAAAGCGCGCCGGTTCATTCCGGCGGATGATGGTGTTTGTCCGTTCAAACGGGCAATATGGAGGGTAGTCATGAAAAAACTTATCGCCGCATTTCTTATCACAATTGCCGCTGACACCGCTTCGGTCGCGCATGCCGCCGAAAAGGTAACGGTCTTTGCCGCCGCGAGCATGAAGGATGTGATCGAAGAAGCCGCCAAGCAGATCAAGGCCAAGGACGGCACGGAAGTGGTCGCTTCCTTCGCGTCTTCGTCGGTCCTGGCCAAGCAGATCGAGCAGGGCGCACCGGCGCAGATTTTCATTTCCGCCGATCTCGACTGGATGGACTATGTCGAGAAGGCCAATGCCATCGACAAGGCGTCACGCAAGGTGATCGCAGGCAATGCGCTGGTTATCGCCACGCAGAAGGATACGGCGAAGGCCGATGCCAAGGAACTGTTGAGCGCTGGCCGTTTCTCCATGGGCGATCCGTCCAACGTGCCTGCCGGTAAATACGGCAAGGCCGCGCTGGAAAAGCTCGATATCTGGAAAGATGTCGAGAAGAATGGCGTCTTCGCGGAGAATGTGCGCGTTGCCCTGCAATATGTCAGCCGTGGCGAAGTGAAGGCGGCCATCGTCTATGCTTCCGACCGCGCTGCAGCGCCCGATCTGGTGGAAGCCTACCGGTTCCCGGCAACCAGCCACGCGCCGATCCTCTATCCGGCGGCTCTCATTGAAAAGAATGAAAACGATGCCGCCAAGGCCTTCCTTGCTTTCCTTGAAAGCGATGCCGGTCAGGCGATCATCAAGGACAAGGGCTTTGTCGGCGCTGCGGAGGCGGGCAAGTGATGATGGAAGCGGGCGTCTGGCCGATCGTGCTGCTGTCACTCCGGGTTGCCGGAATTGCCATCCTCGTCGCTTTGCCAGTCGCGTTCCTTGTCGCATGGATTCTTGCCCGGTTCGATTTTCCGGGCAAGTCTCTGGCGCAGGCGCTTGTGACCATGCCGCTGGTTCTGCCGCCGGTGGTCACAGGCTATCTGCTGTTGATCCTGTTCGGTGCAAGAGGGGCGTTCGGCGCACCCATGCAGGAATGGTTCGGCCTGTCCTTTTCCTTTCGATGGACCGGTGCTGCTCTTGCCGCCGGTGTCATGGCGTTTCCGCTGCTCGTCCGTCCGATCCGCCTGTCGATTGAAGGGCTGGATCGCGGGCTTGAAGAAGCGGCGCGGACATTGGGCGCCAGCAGGCTTGTGGCCTTTTTCACCGTGATCCTGCCGCCGCTTTTGCCGGGCGTTCTGGCGGGTGCCGTGCTTGGTTTTGCCAAGGCGCTGGGTGAATTCGGCGCGACCATCACCTTTGTTTCCAATATTCCCGGCGAGACGCAAACCCTCTCGCTTGCGATTTATGCTTTGATGCAGACGCCATCGGGCGACGCTGAAGCCTTCCGACTGATTGCCATATCGGCTGCGATTTCCATCATAGCCGTCGTGCTGTCCGAATGGTTGCAGCGCAGGCTTGCCGGAGATGCCAAATGAGTGGGCTCTTTGTTTCCATCAAGGGCCGCAATGGCAAATTCGCCGTTGAAGCCGATTTTGCAGCGGGTGGTGGCGTCACTGCTTTGTTCGGCCATTCGGGGGCGGGCAAAACCACGCTTTTGAAGATGATTGCCGGAACGTTGCGCCCGGAAAGCGGTCGCATCGCGGTTGGCGATTTTGCGCTGTTCGACGCCGATAAGGGCATTGATCTGCCACCGGAGAAGCGGCGCATCGGCTATGTCTTTCAGGAAGCCCGCCTGTTTCCGCATATGAGCGTCAAGCGCAACCTGACCTATGCGCGCTGGGCGGGACACCGGCAGGCCAAGCGCAACTTCGATGAGGTGGTAACGCTTCTCGGCATCGAACAGCTTCTCGACCGTCGCCCAACGACGTTATCGGGCGGCGAGCGCCAGCGTGTCGCTATTGGCCGGGCGCTGTTGTCCGATCCGGCGCTGCTGCTGCTGGACGAGCCGCTTTCATCGCTGGATCATGCGCGCCGACAGGAAATATTGCCCTTTATCGAGCGGTTGCGTGACGAAAGCCGTGTGCCGGTTGTCTATGTCAGTCACGAGATAGACGAAGTGGCGCGGCTGGCCGATGAGATCGTGCTTCTTTCCGGCGGCAAGGTGACGGCGAGCGGCGAGGCGGCAGAAATATTTCCGCTGATCGATGAAGGCGATGGAGCAGGCGTGCTGCTGGAAGGCACGGTCGCCTCTTATGATGAGAGCTACAAGCTGGCGGAAATCGACCTTGGTGGCGCGTCGTTCCAGTTGACGGATACGGGGCTGAAACAGGGTATGCATGTGCGACTGCGCGTGCGGGCGCGGGACGTTTCTCTGGCGCGGGAGGCGCCCGACGCGATCAGTATTCGCAATGTGCTGCCGGTCACCATTACGGGCATTGAAGCAGGCGAGGGGCCGAACGCGCAGGTCTCCCTCGACTTTCACGGGCGGCATCTGGAGGCGCGTCTGACGCGCCGCTCGGTGGACGATCTTGGCTTGCGGGCAGGCGAACGGGTGGTTGCCTTGGTGAAGGCTGTCTCGGTGGACCGGGCTGCCATTCGGTAAAAATGAAACGGCTACAATAATCTGGTTTGCGTGGCACTGCTTTTATGCTCCTGTCTTGCTGACTGGGAGAACAACATGACTGATTTGCAGAACTGGACGCCACGCCCGAAACCTGAACGCAAAGTGCTGGAAGGGCGCTATGTGGGCCTTGAACCGCTCGAACCGCAAAAGCATGGCGACGAGCTTTTTGCAGCGTCGTCGGTGACTGACGCCGACCAGCGTTTCACCTGGTTGTTCGAATTTCCACCCGCAACCCGCGCGGAATTCGAGCCTTGGCTGGACAAGGTGTCAAAAAGCGAGGACCCGTTGTTCTTCGCCGTGATCGACAAGGCCAGTGGCAAGGTGGCCGGTCGCCAGACCCTGATGCGCATTGATCCTGTGTATGGCGTGATCGAGATCGGCAATATCTATTGGGGGCCGCTGATTTCGCGCAAGCCCGCGGCAACGGAAGCGCAGTTTCTGTTCATGCAATATATCTTCGATGAGCTTGGCTATCGTCGTTATGAATGGAAGTGCAACAACGACAATGCGCCGTCCAAGCGCGCAGCGGAGCGTTTCGGCTTTACCTTCGAGGGGATTTTCCGCCAGCATATGGTGGCCAAGGGCAAGAACCGCGACACGGCCTGGTATTCGATCCTCGACAGTGAATGGCCTGCGCTCAAGAAAGCCTATCAGGCATGGCTTGCACCGGAAAACTTTGATAGTGACGGCCAGCAGATAAAGAGATTTGAGGAGTTCCGAAATCTTGGCTGAACCGCAGAAAAGCCATCCGGCCATCGCCGCCGCCGTCATCCTGATTGGTTTCGGGGTACTCGCTTATTTTGTGCCGAGCATCATGCTGGCACTGGGCGCGCGCTCGCATGTGGCCGCCGCAATCTTCGCGATTGTTTTCGTGCTGGGTTTCTTCGCCATTTTCTGGCTGCGCTCACGCCGCCAGAAAAAGCAACGATAGACCCAACTCCAGTCAGTGCAGGTCCTTTGTATAGACGAATTTGGGCATGCTCCAGTTGAAGCGCAGCGCCAGAAGTCGCAGAACAAGCCCGGCCGCCATCGCCACGAAGGCGGCGGGACCGTGCGGCACATTCAGATATAGGCCGCCGAGAAAAATGCCGCCGGTGACGACTGACACGGTGGCGTAGAGCTCCGAGCGGAACAGCAGTGGCACATCGTTGCACAGCACATCCCGCAACACGCCGCCGACGCAGCCGGTGATCATGCCTGCTGCAATCACGATGATGATCGGCATATTCATGCCAAGCGCCACGCCGCAGCCAATCACCGTGAACACCACCAGGCCGATAGCGTCGAGGAAAAGGAACATCTGCCGCAGGCGATGCATATGGCGCGCGATGAGGATGGTGGCCAAAGCAGCAAAACCGGTGATCACCAGATAGCTCGGATGCTGCACCCATGACAGCGGATGATGATCAAGCAGAACATCGCGTACCGACCCGCCGCCAAGGGCGGTTACACAGCCAAGCAGGAACACGCCAATCCAGTCCATTTCCCGACGCCCGGCGGCCAGCGCTGCTGTCATGGCTTCGGCGACAATGGCCGTGATATAGAGCACGTGAATGAGTTCTTCGCTTGCCGCGCCGCCCATACGTTTTTCCTCGTCTGATTGCTCAGGCGCAGTATTGGCCTCTATACGGATAAGATTTGATAAACAAAGCCGATAATGCTGACTAACGGAGCGGATGCCGTGAGGGCTAGTAAAGCTTCAACGGTTGGATTTGTGGATGCTCGCAAAAATATTGGCCGCGAGATAGCTTTCATCGAAGCTGCAAATCTGCATGAGCGCCGTCCGGTTGAGGAATTTCACCTCATTGTTCCGGAAGGTCAAGAGATTGTCCTCCCGCAGTTCGCGGAGCATCCGGTTGGTGTGGATCGGCGTCAGGCCGAGCGCATCGGCCAGTTCGCTCTGGGTGATGGGGCAATAGAAGCCGTTCTCGTCGCCGGTGCCATTGGCCCGCGCGCGATAGCCCAGTTCAAGCAGAAGATGTGCAACGCGCGAAACTGATGCGCGTCGTCCCAGACTGATCAGATGTTCCAGCAGAATGGTGCGCTGGCGCGCCGTCATCTCCATGAAAGCCATGGCCAGACGCGCCGATTTCAGCATGTTTTCAACCAGCGTATCGAGGTTGATTTCCAGCACCGAAATGTCAGTGATTGAAAACAGCGTGTAATAGTTGAAGCCCAATCCCGTGCGGAACCCCAAAAGGTCGCCCTTCATCGGAAAGTCGAGGATCTGCCTGTCGCCATTCGGCAGGTCGCGATAGATGCAGCACCATCCGCTGTTGATGATGAGCACCGAATTCGTCCAGTCACCCTGTCTGGATATGATCGTATGTGGCGCATAGTGCCTGGTCGAAACCGGCATCGATCGCAGAACATTCAGGTCATTCGCCTCGAAGGTCGCATCGATGGGTGGGTTCTTGAGAAGATTGAGCAGCGTGTTGTCTTCGTTATTCAGCCCCATCGGCGTTACCCGGTGCGTGGTTTGGATATCAGGATGATTGCCCGGCTCGTCCTGCACGAAAAGCGTCATATTCGACGGCCAAGCTTCCGTGAGGGGCAATGATTTGGCAAGAGGGCATTTTCTACCACTAATTGGGTAGAATAACGGATACACCCTAAACCATATTTCTATTCGCCCGTTAATCTAGGTTAATGACAGCCCGGGGGAGTTCGGCAATAATTTAGAAAAATAAGAAATATACAAGATCTTAGGGCGACTGAATACAATCATAAAATAGAACACGATGTAATCCTTGTGTTTAACTGCGGTTAAACATGGAAGAGGGTTGCGTTCTTAAAAGATTCAGAGGGCGTTAAAATGAATATTTCTGCACAGTTCAAGGATAAGGACGAGAGCCTCAACTCTCGCAATGTGTATGGGGGCCGCGTTGCTGACCAGCGTGACTTTACCAAGGAAAGGGAACAGTCCCTGATCGTCATCATAGACAGCCGCGCCTTGGATCGCGAATGTCTGGCGCATGGATTAACCAATAATTGCGCCGATATGGCCATTGCAACCTTCAGTTCTTTCGAGCAATGGCAACATCAGCGTCGTAGCCGGACCGCTGCCGCTGTTCTCTTCAATGTGGGCGGGCAGAAAGTATCCGATCCGGCGGTCGGCAATTATCTGAAATCACTCGTTTCCGAATGCGCGCCTGCGCCGGTGATCATCCTTGCCGACAAGGAAGAAATATCGCAGGTCGTCCGCGCGCTGGAGCATGGCGTGAAGGGCTATATCCCCACATCGGTCAATCTGAATGTCTGTATCGAAGCGCTGCGTCTCGCCATGGCGGGCGGCACTTTCGTCCCGGCAAGCAGTGTTCTGGCGCTGCGCCATGCAACCGACACGGGCGCGCAGCGTATTCAGCCACTGGGCGGCATGTTCACACAGCGGCAGGCCGAGGTCGTCAATGCGTTGCGTCGTGGCAAGGCCAACAAGATCATCGCCTATGAGCTGAAGCTGCGCGAAAGCACGGTGAAAGTGCATATTCGCAATATCATGAAGAAGCTCAAGGTGACCAACCGCACGGAAGTAGCCTGCATCATCAACGAGCTTTTCCCTTCGGAAACTTCATTTTCCGACCTGCAATAGCCGTCCAATCCAAGCTGATCCTCCCGTGAAGGAGCATTGTTGTGATTATCTCCGACGTTTCATCAGGAAGCGCGCGGCAGCCGGTTGCCGACCTTCTGGACACTGTCAAGCGCAGAAGGCTGATGCTGACCGTGCCCATTCTCGTGGGCATAGGGGCCGGTTTCCTCGGCTATATGAATGCCCCGGTCTCTTACGTCTCGGAGGCTGTGGTTGTTCTGGACATGCGCCGTCTACAGGCGCTTCCAAGTGAAAGCGCCATCACGCCGCTGCCGCAGGATAGCCCGGTTTTGCGCTCCGAGCTTGATATCATCAATTCGCGGATGATGGCGCGTAAGGTCATCGATATCCTGAAGGCGGACGGCTTCACGGTGCCGCCCGCGGCGACGCAGGATAGCGATCCGGCGACACAGGAGCGGCAGCAGATCGACCTTCTGCTGTCGCGGTTGCAGGTTACCAACGACGGTCGTTCCTATACGATCTTCATTTCGTATCGTGCATCCGATCCGGTCTATGCCGCCAAGGTCGCCAATGCATTCGCGACCGCCTATCTCGACCATCAGGTGGATGTGCAGCAATCGGCGGCCAAGCGCGTCAGCGAGTGGCTTGGCGAAAAGCTGGTCACATTGCGCAACGATCTTGAAACCGCCGAACGGGCGGCGGAAGATTTCCGGCAGAAATCCGGTCTGGCGGGTGATCAGGGGCAGATGACCTTTCAGGCGCAGCGCGTTGCGGCCTTGAATACGGAGATCGTCGCGGCAACCGGTGCCGTGTCGTCAGCAGAAGCGCGGTTGCAGACTGCGCAAGCTCTGAAAGGCAGCAGCGATGCGCCGGCCCTGGCAGAAGTTTTGGCCTCGCCGGCCATCCAGCAATTGCGTAATGAAGAGGCGCGTGTTGAACGCCAGCTGGGCGAGCTGCAATCGAACGGTGCTTTGAAAAGCGCCGAGATTCCGGTTTTGACGGCAGAGCGGGATGCGCTGCGACAACAGATTGTCGGGCAGGTCGATCAGATCGTGCAGAGCCTTAGCAATGAAATCCAGATCGCCCGGCAAAGGCGGTCAAGTCTCGAAGAGGCGCTGAAAGCCGCTGAAGCGGACCTTGCCAGCGCCAATCAGGCGCAGGTAACGGCGGCGCAGCTCGACCGCGAAGCCAATGCCAGCCGCGTTGTCTATGAAAGTTATCTGACGCGGTACAAGCAACTGATCGAGCAGGACGGTATCGCCTCGGCAGAAGCGCAGCTTATTTCCAGCGCCGAACCGGCGATGGCCAAGGCAAGCCCGAAACTGATCAACTGGCTGCTGCTCGGCATCGGCTTGGGCGGGCTTTTTGCCGTTGCGGGTGCGATGCTGAAGGAGACCTTCGATCGGATCAGACCGGCGCAGACTTCATCGCTCGCTTTGCCGGGAATTCCGGCGGCAACCTTGCTGCCTAAAACGCCGCGCCTGACCGTACCTTTGCTGATCAATGGCGGGCTGGACCCGGCCAGCGCTTTCGGGCGCGCCATCAAGTCCGTGCACGATCGTCTGCGGGCGTTGACGCGAGGACGCGATTCACTCGCTCTATCCGTCATTTCCCTGTCCGATACCGACGGCAAAAGTCTGGTAATCACGGCGCTGGCACAGCAATTTGCCGCGAGCGGTGTTTCGATAGCGGTGATTGATGCGACCAATGGCCAGTCCGGCCTTTGTGCGGCTTTCGGTCTGCCTGTTGGTGATTTGCAGCCACCCGCTACAGCCAAAAAGCTGAGTGGTGCGGCACTGATTCACGATCATGGCTCGGGCATCGATATCATCAGGCCGCATCGACCAGCCCCGGAAGGCGACTGGCTGGGCGGGCTCATTGCGCAGCTGCGCGCCGATCACAAGATCATCCTGGTGGATTTGCCGCCCTTCAAGGAAGACAAGCGGTCGGTTCTGATGTCCCGCGCCACGGATACAGCACTTCTTGTGGTCAGCGATGACCGGCGCGATTCCGGTGCAACCAATGCGCTGGTGCAGACGCTGGCCTCTTTTGGCCGCAAGCCCGCGCTTGCCGTCGTCAGTCAGGCCCCGGCGATCTACACGGGAAGGATGGCCGACACGTTGGCGACAGGCCGCGCCCTGCTGTCGGCGCTGTTCAAGCGTGGCCGGTCTGTGCCGGACCCGACCCAGAGACAGATATAGGAGGGGGAGCCATGCCAAAGATCATAGAGAGGCACCGCTTCGCCCGTCATTTGCAGGCATCGGTGTTTTCCGCCGCGCTGTTGTTCGGCGCGGGCAATCTGGCGCTGGCCGAGGGGCAGATTTACCGCGTCGGAGCGAATGACGTGCTGCAAGTCACGGTTTATGGCCAACCTTCCCTCACCGGGCTCTATCCCGTCGATGTGGATGGCAATATCGGTTACCCGGTTGTCGGCAACGTTTCCGTGCGCGGACTGACGACGATTGAAATCAGTGAGAGGATCGCCGCATCCCTGTCGCAGCATATTCCGGGTCTGACGGTGACGGCGACGATCAATCAATATGCGCCGGTCTTTGTTGTCGGCGATATCAAGTCGCCCGGCAAATATGAGTACAGGCCGGGTATGGTCGCGCTGGAACTGATGGCGCTCGGCGGTGGCGCGGGCAAGGGCGAAGCGCCCGCCATGACCGCAGGGATGCAGCTGATCGCTGCACAGCAGGAATATTCCGATCTGCAATTGCAGATTGCCGCCCAGACAATCCGCCGTGCGCGCCTGGCTGCCGAATTGCAGGGGGGCGAGTTCGACTACACGCCATCGCAGCAATCCAACGTATCGAAAGACGATCAGGTGATGGTCCAGCATATGCTGGAAGGCGAACGCACGCTGTTCGACGTGCGCCGCACCAATATGAAAGCCGAGCGGCAGGCACTGGAAGCGCAGGTCGCAAGTTATGGCGATGAAATCCGCACATTGCAGGAAAGCATCAAGCTGCATGATTCCGAAATCCAGCTGTTGCAGGAAAATGTAGATTCCAGCCGGTCGTTGGTCGATCGCGGCCTTGCCGCCAAATCGAACCTGCGTGATCAGGAACGTGACCTGTCGGCGACCCGCCGAGATGCGCTGGAGCTGGCGTCATTTCTGGCGCGGGCGCGGCAAAACCAGCTCGCCGTGCAGCAGCGTATCGCCAATCTGGAAGAGGTCCGGCGCAGCGATGCGGCAACCAGCTTGCAGGAGGTCGATCTCAATCTGGCGCGGATGGAGCGGCGCAGCGGCGCGCAAATCCAGACCATGGCGGAAATCGCCAAGTCTTCCGGCAATATCTCATCATCCGATATGCGCAAGAAGCTGATCTTCACGATCAGCCGCAACGTCAATGGCTCGTTTCAGGACATCGTCGGCAACGAGCGGACGGAAATCAAACCGGGCGATATTCTGCGTATCGAACTCGATATGAGCAAAATCAACACGTCGCCGTCGTAGTGATCCTTTTCCCTCATCCTTGTACGTTGTCGATAGTGTAAAATAGGTGACGTGACGGAGGCGCGTGTCATCCTTGGGACTTGACCCCGTGCCTCAGCAAGCGCCTCCGTTGCATCCTTTCGCTCGAACGGTTGGCTGGGCTTTGAGCCCGCGTTGCAAGGAGGAGCACCCATGGATGCCTCACAGGATTTTATGGTCGGGATAGATGTCTCCAAGGCCTATCTGGATGTTGCGCGCTACGGGGTCACATCGGTGGCGCGATGGAACAACGATGTGACAGGCTGCCATGAACTCGCAGCCGCGGTAGCGGGAGCCAGTCTGGTCGTTGTCGAAGCAACTGGCGGCTACGAGACGCCTATGGTGCGCACGTTGGCGGCGGTTGGCATTGCGGTTGCCGTCGTTAATCCCCGCCAGGTCCGCGACTTTGCCAGAGCCAGCGGTCGGTTGGCCAAGACCGATCGGGTCGATGCGCGGGTCATCCTGCACTTCGCCAAGGCGATGCGGCCGGCACAGATCCCCCATATCGACGACGGCCGCATTGCCTTGGCCGCGCTGGTGACACGCCGCCGCCAACTCATCGACATGGCCATTGCCGAGAAGAACCGCCTCGAACATGCATCTGCAGACATCGCCGCTCTCATCCATGAGTTGCTTGCCTCCTTCAAGGCGCAGCTCATCCGCATCGACACGGCTATCGCCTTGGCCATCGAGGCTGAACCCGAGATGGCAGAACGGCGCAACCTCCTGCTCTCGGTACCCGGCATCGGCGAGACAACAGCCGCCATTCTCATCGCCGAACTGCCGGAACTGGGCAGCATTGATGACAAGAAGCTCGCCGCTCTGATAGGGGTTGCTCCTATAGCCTATGACAGCGGCATGATGCGCGGGCAGCGCCATATCGGCGGTGGCCGCACTACCGTGCGTTGCGCACTCTACATGGCCACCCTGTCGGCCATTCGTTGCTCGACAACAATCAAGATCTTCTACACAAGGCTGCGCGATGCCGGAAAACCGCCAAAGGTCGCCATCGTCGCCGCCATGCGAAAGCTCGCAACCATTCTTAACACCATCCTGCGAAGGCGAACTCCTTGGACCTCTCAACAACACGGTTGCTGAGGAGCCGCCGCAGGCGGCGTCTCGAAGGACGGGAAACGGCTGGCAAACATATCAATTTCCATCTGGAACCCTCGTGCTTCGAGACGGCGCTGCGCGCCTCCTCAGCATGAGGGTGTGGGCGATAATGGGTGAAACAGGTCCTCTATGCCGCGACGGCTTCAGCGCTTTCTTCCACCCAGGCGGAATAGACGGCGCGTAGGCCATCTTCGAGGCTGATGCGTGGCCTCCAGCCGAGTGCGGCCATGCGGGATGTATCGAGGAACTTGCGCGGCGTGCCATCCGGCTTGCTCAGATCATGCTCGAACCGGCCCTCATAGCCCACGACACGGGCAATCAGCAGCGCCAGATCCTTGATCGATATTTCCTCGCCGGAGCCGATATTGACCGGCTCGAACCCATGGTGAAACTGCAAGAGATGCAGGCAGGCCTCGGCCAGATCATCAACATGCAGGAATTCGCGCAGCGGCGTGCCGCTGCCCCATAGGGTCACCTGCTCTGCACCCATGATTTTCGCTTCATGGATTCGGCGCATCAACGCTGGCAACACATGCGACGTTTTCAGGTCGAAATTATCATTCGGACCGTAGAGATTGGTCGGCATTGCCGTCATGAAGCAGTCACCGAACTGGCGCGCGCAGGCCTCGGCATATTTCAGCCCGGCAATCTTGGCGATGGCATAAGCTTCGTTGGTCGCTTCAAGCGGCCCCATCATCAGGGCGTCTTCGGTCAGCGGTTGCGCCGCGTCGCGCGGGTAGATGCAACTAGACCCCAGCCAGAGCAGGCGTTCCACGCCGGTCTGGTGCGCGGCGTGGATGACATTTATGCCGATGGCGAGATTGTCATAGAGAAAATCGGCGGGGGATTGCGCATTGGCAAGAATGCCGCCGACATGGGCCGCCGCAATGATGATGACATCAGGTTTGCGCCCGGTAATGAAGTTCTCGGTTGGTCCCTGACGGGTCAGGTCCAGCGCGCTGTGCGCGGCAGTGATGATGTCGCAATCCGTGCCGTGCAGGCGGCGCAGGATGGCCGAACCGACCATGCCGGTATGCCCGGCGACGAAAATCTTCTTGCCTGCCAGCGAATAGACCGGTTCTGCGGTCCCGTTAATGTCCATAGAAGTCATTGCGCCCAGCCTCCCGCATGATATTGCGCAAATCCCAATCCACCATCTCGGCAACAAGGCTGTCGAAGCCGGTCGTGTGCTGCCAGCCAAGGCGGCTATGGGCTTTCGATGCGTCGCCCAACAGGAAATCCACCTCATTCGGACGGAAATAGCGCGGGTCGATCTCGATCAGGCAATTGCCGGTCTTCCGGTCAATGCCGATTTCCTCCACGCCATCGCCCTTCCATTCAATCTGCTTGTCGACGGCCTTGAAGGCATGTTCGACAAATTCACGCACCGTATGGGTCTCGCCGGTGGCGAGCACATAATCATCCGGTGTCTCTTCCTGCAGGATGCGCCACATGCCCTCCACATAATCGCGGGCATGGCCCCAGTCGCGGCGGGCATTCAGATTGCCAAGACGCAGCTTGTCCTGCAAACCGCGCTCGATGGCCGCGACGGCGCGGGTGATCTTGCGGGTAACGAAAGTCTCACCGCGCAGCGGGCTTTCATGGTTGAACAGGATGCCGTTCGAGGCGTGGAAACCATAGGCCTCGCGATAATTCACCGTGGTCCAATAGGCATAGAGCTTGGCCGTTGCATAAGGGCTCTGGGGCATGAACGGCGTATGCTCGTTCTGCGCGTGTGGCGAGGAATTGCCGAAAAGCTCGGAGGTTGAAGCCTGATAGAAGCGGCAAGTCTTGCCAAGGCCGAGAATACGGATGGATTCCAGGAGGCGCAGCGTGCCGAGCGCATCCGTATTGGCGGTGTATTCCGGCGTTTCGAAACTCACCTGCACATGGCTTTGCGCGCCGAGATTGTAAATCTCGTCGGGGCGCACTTCCTGTATGACGCGGCATAGATTGGTGGCGTCGGTCAAGTCGCCGAAATGCAGGCGAAAGCGCACGTCTTCCTCGTGCGGATCCTGATAGAGATGGTCGATACGCCCGGTATTGAACGAGGACGAACGCCGCTTCAGACCATGAACGCGATAGCCCTTCTTGAGCAGAAGCTCACTCAGATAGGCGCCATCCTGGCCGGTAACACCGATGATGAGCGCGGTTTTCTCACGCTGATTATCATGCAAGCTATCGTGCAATCTATCGTTCAAGGGACTGCCCTCCGTCCTGAATATCCATGAGACCATGTTACCGATTTCGTGTCGCGGCAGAACGGCTCCAAAACGGCAAGCACGGCTGTGCCTAACCCTCTTCGGGTGAAGCGGTGATGGTGTCCGCTATGACCCGATGCACCCAAAGAGGTAGGCACTTCGCCCGCTTGGCGTGCCGCCCATGCCTTTGGGTTTCTTGCGATGAACGACCCGCTGTTGCGATGCTACTTCCATGAGGTCGAAAAGACGGGAGACGGGGCTCATGCGCGTTGTGCTTGCCAATCGTTATTTTTATCCGGACCAGTCCGCGACAAGTCGCATGGTCTCCAGTCTGGCGCAGACGCTTGTGGGCGAGGGCATTGAAACGGCGATTCTGACCAGCCGCAGTTTCCATGACAACCGCAGGGAAACCTTGCCCGCGCGTGAGACGATTGATGGTGTCGATGTGCATCGCATCTGGACCTCAGGCTTTGGTCGCGGAAAACTGGCCGGGCGGGCGGTCGATTATGCCACCTTCCATCTTTCCGCTGCGGCCTGGTTCGCGACCCATGCCCGCAAGGACGATATCTGCGTGATCTGCACCGATCCGCCCTTGCTGTCGGTTTCGGCAGCATTGCCGATCCGGCTTCGGCGGGCAAAGCTTGTCAACTGGGTGATGGATCTTTTCCCGGAAACGGCAATCGAGCTTGGTCTGGTTAAACCGGGCAGCGCATCGGCAAGGCTGACGCTGGCGCTGCGCAACTGGTCCATGCGCCAGTCGGCACTGACGATCTGCCCCATTGAGCGCATGTCGCGCTATCTTGCTTCAACGGGCATAGCGCGCGAGAATTTGAGCGTTGTGCATCACTGGGCGGATCGCAACGAGATCATGCCGGTAGCCCCTTCGGAAAATCCGCTGCGCCGCGCCTGGGGGCTGGGGCGAAAATTCGTCATCGGCTATTCCGGTAATTTCGGTCGGGCGCATGAATTCCAGACCGTTCTCGACGCAGCCGAGCGGCTGAAACATATGAAAAGCGTTGTTTTCCTGATGATCGGCGAGGGGCAGCAGCGGGGCTTTGTCGAAAGCGAAGTCAAACGGCGCGGCTTGACCAATGTGATGATGAAGCCGTTTCAACCGGTCGAAAAACTCTCCGAAAGCCTCGGCGCTGCCAATGTCCATCTGGTGTCGCTTAAGCCAGAACTGGAACATTGCATCGTGCCGAGCAAGTTCTACGGGGTGCTGGCAGCGGGGCGTCCGACAATCTTCATTGGCGACCCCGATGGCGAGATAGGCTCCATCGTTCGTGATTTCGAATGCGGCGCAGCATTGCGTCCGGGCGAGGTGGACCGTCTGGTCGAGGCCGTTTTGCATATGCGCCATTCGGCGGTTGGCCGCATGACCATGGGTAACAATGCACGCTATCTGATGGAAACCGCCTATTCCCGCGAATATGGCGCGGCCATGTGGCAATCGGCGGTGGGGCGTCTGGAAGAGAAAAGCGTGCCGGCAGCAATGCCGGTTCTGGATCGCAAATTCCAGTCGGGAGAGCTTCGATGATGGATGGCTCAGTTGTCGTCACCCAGCTTGGGGCGCGTATGCATTATGCCGTACCGCGCATTTTTGCCGACCGGCAAAGGCTCGCGCATTTCTATACCGATATTTGCGCCTTGCAGGGCTGGCCGCGTCTTTTGAACGGTCTGCCGCCCACCATGCTTCCAACCGCCGTGCGGCGGTTGATCGGGCGTGCGCCGCAGGGCATCCCGCAGGAGCGGATGACGACTTTTCCGGGCTTCGGCCTGCATTCCGCCGTGCGCAGGCTTGCCAACCAGACCGGGCCGAAATCGACCGCCAACGCCATCTGGGCCGGACAGCGATTTGGGCAATTGGTGGCGGACAGCGGTTTTCACGGGGCAAGCGGGGTTTACGCGTTCAGCGGTGAGGCGCTGGAGCAGCTGACCGCTGCGCGACAGGCAGGATTATGGACTGCCGTTGAACAGATGATCGCGCCGCGCACTGTGGTCGATCAATTGGCCTGCGAAGAGGAAGTGCTCAATCCCGGCTGGCATGTGTCCGCTGCCGACGATGTGCATGCCGATGATTTTGCAGCACGTGAAAGGGCGGAATGGGCCATTGCCGACGCGGTGGTCTGTCCGTCGGACTTTGTGGCGCGCCATGTAATCGAGGCCGGATGCCAGCCGGATAAGGTGGTGGTCGTGCCTTATGGGGTGGACAAGCGCTTTCCGCTCAATCAATCGCTGCGCGCGCCGGGGCCGTTGCGGGTGCTGACGGTCGGTGCAGTCGGGTTGCGCAAGGGCTCGCCCTATGTGGGCGCGGTTGCGAGGGCTGTGCGGGATATCGCGCAGTTTCGCATGGTCGGGCCGATTGACGTGCAGCCGGAAGCTGTTGCGACCCTGTCGGCCAGCGTGGAGCTGACCGGCCCGATCCCGCGCAGCGAAATGCAGGCGCAGTTCGAATGGGCGGATGTGTTCCTGTTGCCATCGCTTTGCGAAGGGTCGGCCACCGCCGTCTATGAAGCGCTGGCGGCAGGCTTGCCGGTCATTTGCACGGACAATACCGGCAGCGTCGTGCGGCATGGCATTGATGGCTACATTGTGCCGATACGCGACGTGGCCGAGACGGCGGAAATTCTCAAACAACTGACTGGCAATCCGGCCATGCTGGCACGGATGAGCGACAGCGCACGTGAGCGCGCCGCCGATTATACGGTGGCGCGTTATGGCGAGCGTCTTGTCGCAGCCCTTTCGCAGCACACACGGAGATTGGCGGCATGAAGATTGTTCACGTCATCGGTTCCTACGATCCCGCCAAAGGCGGCCCGCAGGCGGTCATTGTCAGGCTGGCGGCGGCGCAGGCAGCACTTGGACATAGCGTGACGATCGTCAGCTACAGCGATGAAGACGTGAACCGCCGCGCGGCCAAGGCCGCCGAAACCATACCGGATTTCGACAAGGTGCAGACGTTATTGCTTCCGATGCCCGATCTGCGGGAAATGCTGTTCGGAAGCCGGGCGGCAAAGGCTATGGCGCCGCTAATCCGTGCGGCGGATTTTGTGCATCTGCACGGTGTCTGGGAAACCAATCTGCTGCGGGCTTCCATGCTGTGCCGTCGCTTCGGCGTGCCATACTGCATCTGTTGTTGCGGCATGCTCGATATGTGGAGCATGCAACAGCGATCGTGGAAGAAGAAACTGGCGCTGGCGCTGGCCTTTCGCCGGATGCTCGATGGCGCGGCCTTCATTCAGGCGCTCAATCGTGATGAAATCGAGCTGATGCGACCCTTGGGGCTGAAGCCGCCAAGCCTGATCATTCCAAATGGCATTTTCCTCAATGAAGTCGAAGGTGACGCTGGCGCTGACGACAGTGCAGCACTGGCAAAACTGCCGAACCGGCGCTTTGTGCTGTTTCTGTCGCGCCTGCATTACAAGAAGGGTCTCGACATTCTGGCCGATGCCTATCGCCGGATTGCACCGATCCTGCCAGATGTCGATCTCGTCGTTGCGGGGCCGGATGGCGGTGCTGAACATGATTTTCGCGAGCAGATCCGCCAATATGGGCTGGAAAAGCGTGTGCATCTGGTTGGTGGGCTTTATGGCCCGGACAAGATCGCTGCGCTGAAACGCTCAGCCTGTTTTTGTCTGCCAAGCCGGCAGGAAGGTTTCAGCGTCGCCATTACCGAGGCGCTTGCCTGCGGTGTGCCGGTGGTGATCACCGATGCCTGCCATTTTCCGGAAGTCGCCGAGGCGGGAGCGGGCGTGGTCTGTGCTGTGGATGCCGAAGCCGTTGCGGCTGGGCTGATGCAGATTCTGGACGACCCGACGCGGGCGGTCTGGATGGGCGAGGCGGGCCATAAGCTGGTTCGGGACAATTACACCTGGCCGCGCATCGCGCTGCAAACCCTCGATGCCTATCAGTCCTATCAAAAGCGCAAGACAGGCTCGATCATGGGCGGAAATGGCTATAGCCTTATCCGCGAGCGCCGGATGGGACCGGTTTAACCAGCCCAATCACACGGCTTTTCGTCTTTGACGCACGGCTTTTGCCGGGTTTCCGGCATAAACCGTCCATGGTTCCATATCGCGGAAACTGACACCGCGCGCGCCAAGCACTGCGCCTTCACCCACATTCACACCGGGACCGACAAACGCTTCAGCGGCGATCCAGCCATGCGGGCCGATATGGATTGGTGATGCCGTGAGCGGAAAATCGGCGCGGTCGATATCGTGGCCCGCCGTGCAGAGATGCGCGCCTTGCGAGATGATGGCAAAGGGCGCCAGCGTGACATTGGCGACATTGTAGCAATGCGCGCCGGGACCGAGCGAGGAATGTGCGCCCATGATGAGATTGCCCGGCCACCAGATGCGCGCGCTGCCGCGCACGATGGCAGTCTTGTGGATTTTTGCGCCGAACAGCCGCAGCACC
This sequence comes from Ochrobactrum sp. C6C9, assembly GCF_022627935.1. NCBI lineage: Bacteria > Pseudomonadati > Pseudomonadota > Alphaproteobacteria > Hyphomicrobiales > Brucellaceae > Ochrobactrum > Ochrobactrum sp. C6C9. The sequence goes on from NZ_JABXGB010000003.1 coordinate 36,311, forward strand.
ATGCCGCGCCAGCGCCAGAAAAACGAGGGCGTCCAGGCGGCGAGCACCAGCCATGTCATTTGCCAGCCAAGACGCTGCAGCCGGTGCTGCAAGGTGAATGTCGCCCCGCCTTCCAGCGGACGCGAAGCATCTTTTCGTCCCGCAATGGACGCTGCGGATCGGGGACGGGGGTGATTGGGCATGGCGGTCATGATGGGTCATCCCCGGATGAGTTGCGGTATCGGCCCGGAAGGCGATACCGGCAAGTGGACGGAGCGGTTGCGAATGACGCAGACGGACAGGATCGGAATGAGAAACAGGGCCATGTGTATCCAGACTGTGATCACCCAGTCTGTCTGATGCGAGATGGCATGCATGGCGGGCACGATGGAAAACATATAGACGAGCTGCCCGAGCATCTCACCTGCCATGGCCGTTTCCCAGAGGCGTCGAATGACCCAGGCCAGCAGCAGGAATTTCAGCGCGCCGAAATACCAGAATGATGAAAAGGCATCGATCAGCCCGGTTTCAGTCGTGCCGGTCAGCGGGTTGTAATTGCGGTCGGGCTTCGGTGTGGACAGATAGAGACTGTCCTTGATCTGGCTGCCGACGAGTTGGGCGGGCACATAGGTGAAGACGATCCGGTTCCAGTGGAACTTGCCGTAATCGAACTCCAGTCGCCGGTCGATCTCATCCATTCGCAATACGGCGTTGCGCATTTCGGGGCCGCCGCGTTCCAGCGTTTCCTCGAAATTGGCCGCATAGTCGATATCGAGAATCTGGTCGAGGACGAACCCCGAGGCAGCACGCGTCACCTGACGGTAATCGCCCATGCTGGTCATCAGGAACGTGCCTGCAATAATGCCGATGAACATCAGTGCGCGCGGCACTACCCAGCGCCGGTAGAACCAGAAAGCAAGCAGGAACATCAACAGAAGCTGGATGGCCTCGGCGCGTTTGCCGGTAACGACGATGCGGTCGAGATAGAACACCAGATCAAACAGGATGATGCCCAGTGCGAGCCACGAGCTGCGCCGGGCAAAGCAAAGCAGCGCAATCGCGAGACCATAGGGCATGAGCTGCGCGAAGAAGAGCCAGATGACGGGCATGCCGGTCATCTGCACGCCGATGGATACTTCGCCGGGCAGGCGGCTCAAAAGGAAATAGAAGGACGCGCCGAAAACCGATAGCCCGGCGGCAGCCCATAAAAGCCGCCTTTCGCTGAAGCTAATGGTGAGGAATTTTATCGGGCGGTTACCCATCTGCCAGCCGAGCGCCAGAGCAAGCAGAGCCAATATGCCCATCACCATAGTTTTCGCATAGGCGCCCGCGGGTATGAACTGGTCGTACACCAGGGCTGGAACCTGCGGCAGGATGAAACCGAAGGTCATTACACCGGCCAGAAACGGAAACTGATACATGCGCTCAGGCCGCCCCAGAAAGCCGGTGGCCAGAAATGACACAACCAGAAGAACGAACATCCATGTCAGCGAGAGGTTCACAGCCCGTCCTCCGTCGATTTGCAGATTGAGGACAGGTTGAGCGCTGGGCCGTGCCCAGTCAGATCCTGCGGGAAGATGCGGCCGGACAGCAGATACCAGCCAAGCTTGACATATTCCTTGGCGATCACCTCCACATCGGTGCGTGTGGTGGGAAAGCCGATATGTTCGTCGCTGTCATTGACAGGCGCGGACACGAAATGCATCTGCGGGCAAACGGCGCGAAAGCTCGCAACAGCGCGGCGCGAGTGATACCAGTTGGTGACGATAAGCGCGCTCTTCGCATTGATTTTGCGCATCATCGGGGCGGAATAGCGCGCATTCTGCCAGGTGCTGCCCGAATAGCATTCGACGAAAATAGCCGATGGCGGCACACCTTCGCGCACGATGATCTGCTTGTTGAATAGGCAGTCGCCATCCCCGGTGACGAGAATATAGGGCGAGCGCCCTTCCTTCCACAACCGTGCCGCCTGTTCCGCACGCGGCTGACCGTCGCCGCCCGGCACGACGATCACATCGGCCCGGCTGCCGTCGTCCGGCAGTGCCAGCAAGGGTTCAGAGAAGAACATGGCGGCCAGTCCGAAGAACACGGCGCAGGGCAGAATGGCGAGCAACATCATACCATGTGTCGCTCCGGTTTTTGGGCGTCCAGCGGTCGCTGCAGGACAGAAGAGCGGGAAGGCTGCGCGCTCTGACGGCTGCGCTGCTCTTCCATCTTGACGACGATCATGAACTCATAGGCTGCAAGCAGGCGGCAATAAAGATAGCCGGGCTTGCCATCGAGAAAACCGCGCCGCAGCACATACATGTAGAAAAAGCGCAGGCTTGGACGGAAGGGCATATTGTAGGACAGCGATTTCAGCGCACGCCGCCGTCTCTCAGGCTCGGTGGAGAAAATACCACCCCAGTCGACGTGCCGTTCCAGAAGGCGCGCTGCCGAAAGGTCGGCTTCTACCGAGGAATAGCGATTGTGTTTCGCGTACCAGGCTTCCAGCCCCTTATTGAAACTGTAATGGATAAAATGCGCCTGCAATTCGCCGCCCGGTCCACCACTGGCACGGGAATGCACCGAGCGTTCGAAGCGGACACGGTCGGGTCTGACAAGGCGGGTTATCCATGTCGGGTAAAGGCTCGCATGGCGTATCCAGCGCCCCATGAACATATTCTTGTAGCGCGCCTTGAAGAACACTTCCGGTCGATCTGGATCGGCGGCAATGGCCAGCATTTCGTCGCGCAGGTCCGGCGGCGTGATTTCATCGGCGTCAGGCGTATAAACCCAGTCATGCTTGAACTTGATTTCCGTAAGCCCATACATGCGCTGGCGGTCCTCGGTGTCATAAGCATGGCTATAGACCCGCGCGCCCGCAGCCTTGGCGATTTCCACGGTGCGGTCGGTGCTGAATGAATCGAGCACCACGATATCGTCGCACCAGGCAAGCGATTCCAGACAGGCGGGCAGGTTCATTTCCTCGTTGAATGTCATGATGAGCGCGGAAACGGTCATGAAGTGGTCCCCGGAAATGTGAGATTGGGTTTTGCCGTCTTGGCTGTCTCGGCGATTGTCGCGGCAACGACGACAGCGGGACGTGAGCCTCTGGTCATGCGCAGCACGAAAAGCGTGTGCAGCGCGGCTGGCAGCAGAAGCAAAGCCAGCATGATCCATGCGGGCACACCGGCCCGGATCGCGATATAGGCGATCGCGCCAGCCAGCAGGTTGAACGCCATCACAGCCATGGCCGTTTGCCCGCAGCTCAGGCCAGCATCCATCAACAGGTGGTGCAGGTGCTGGCGGTCGGCGGAAAACGGGCTGCGTCGCGCGCCAAGCCTGCGGATGATGAGGCTCAGCGTATCAATGACGGGAACGGCGACGACCCACAGCAGAACAGGGAAGGCGATGGCGGGTTCTCCACTTGCGAGGATGAGGGATGTGCCCGCAAGGGCCGCACCCAGAAGAGTGCTCCCGCCATCGCCTAGGAAGAGGCTGGCCTTCATGCGCCAGCGGTGGCGCATATTGAAGACGAGAAAGCCCAGGCACGCCGCCGCGAGCGCCAGTGTCTGAAGGCCGAGCCGATGCTGTCCAAAGTCGAAGCCGATCACGGCAAGCCAGAAAAAGGCAGCGGCACTGGATGCGCCTGCCAGTCCATCCACGCCGTCACTCATATTGACCGCGTTGATAAGGCCGACGATGAATGCCAGTGCAAGCAGCAGTGAAAGAGGCCCCATAAGATAAACGCTGCCGCCGTCTGCGGTCAGGCCGGAAGGCCAGCCGATAGTCATGCCGAGACTAAGCCGCTCAATATCGGCCATTCCGATGATCAGGGCCGCGGCCAAAAGCTGGATGGTCAGACGCGGCATCACCGGCAGGTTGAAACGGTCGTCCAGCACGCCTGTGACAAGCACGACCGCCAGACCGGGCAGCAGCTGCAGCATATTGGCTTGCTGGGAAGCCCCATGCACAATCGAAGCGGCGATGGCGAAGGCCAGAAAAATCGCAATGCCACCACAAAGCGGCACCGCACCCTCATGCCGTTTCCGGTCGTCCGGAATGTCGATGAGATACCATTCGCGGGCCAGTTCACGGAAGCCGATGCAAAAGGCGACCGAGAGGACGAAGGCCAGAAGCGTGATCCAGGAAAGATTGCTCATGTCTCCTCCGAGGCGCGAAAGAAGGTCTATCGTTCTTTTTCCTTGCTGCATTTCCCAACCGAACCGCGTGGCGATTCCATTGGGAACGTTCTGGAATTTTTACCCAGTCAGCTGATGTCCCACGACTTGGCTTTAGAGCGAGCGGCATACCCCTTTCAGGTCAGGCGCTAATACCATCGGTGACATTCCCCGCGGCGGGCGAAAGGCTATTCTGAAGGCGCCAGGAAGCCGGGTGGACTTTTCCGCCCGGCACGGTTGCGAGGGGGTATCGCATCTTGGAAAATTGTCTGCCGGAAATGTCGGCGCTCCCGCTGTTCTTCGTTACACGGAGCCGATCATGAAAAATCATCGCCGGGGCTTCGTGATTGCCACGCTGGAGCAATATGCCGGATTGCTGTGCAATTTTCTGACTGTCGTTGCGGTTTCGCGTTTTCTGGGGCCGTCCGAGACCGGCATGGGCGTTGTCGGCCTCAGTGTCGCGGCGATTGTCTTTTCGCTGCGTGAATTCGCAAGCGCCGAATTCCTGATCCGGATCGAGAAGGTCGAGGATCGCGATATCCAGACGGCATTCACGTTTTTGATGAGCGTGACGCTGGTGCTGGCCGCAGCGCTCTTTCTGGCGCGCGATTATTTTGCCGTCACCTATCATGATCCTCTGCTGTCGCTTTTTCTCACCGTCACCATCATCGCGGCGGTGATCGAAAGCGTTTCATTGCCGGTTGTTGCCCTGTTGCGGCGCGACATGGCTTTTGGCGCTCTGGCGCGCATTCGCACCGCCGGTTCCGTTTGCGGCGCAGCCATAACCATCGCAATGGCCTGGTGGGGCGTGGGGCATATGTGCTTCGCCTTCGGATCGCTGGCTGCGGCGGCAGTCACAACCGCTTTTGCGGCAGCGCTTTATCCATTGGGTCGACTGCTGCGCCCATCGCTCGCAAGTATCGGCATGGCGTGGCAATTCAGCATGTATCTCGGGAGCAGTGCGGGGTTGAGCAAGATTTGCGAGACTTTTCCGCAGCTTATGCTGGGGCGTTTCATGCCCGCCGCATCCGTCGGGATCTATAATCGCGCCAGCACATTGAGCGGTTTGCCCGACCGGGTGTTTCTGTCGGCGATCTTTACGGTCGCCTTTCCGATGCTTTCCGATCAGGTTCGGGCGGGTGTGGATATAGCGCAATCCTATGTGCGCGCGCTGTCCTATATTTCGGTTGTTTACTGGCCTGCGCAGGCGCTGCTGGCGTTGCTCGCTTTTCCGGCGGTCCATCTGGTGCTCGGACCAGACTGGTATGGCGCAACGTCGATTGTCGTCATCATGTGCCTCTCCAGCATGTTCTGGTTTTCGGTCGTGTTGACCTATCCGCTTTTGATGGCGCTCGGCGCCAATCGCGATGCCTTCATATCCAACCTGATTTCACGCGTGGTGACGGCGATCATTCTTTGCGTCGCCGCTTACCATGGCCTGATGGCGGTAGCGCTCAGCCTGTTCATCAGTACACCGTTCCAGATGGTTGTTTCCGTGGTCTATGTGCGCAAGCACGTGGCTTTTTCCTACCGGATGCTGGGCGTCGAATTGTTGCGTAGCGGGTTCGTAACGCTGCTGACGCTTGCCATTCCGGTTGCAATGATTGCCGCTGCTGGCACATTGGAAGTTCATTGGGGCTTGGGTTTTGCCATCGGCCTTGCTGGTGTCGCCAGCTGGATCGGAGCCGTGCTGATCACGCGCCATCCTTTTGCATCGGAAATCACACCGGTCCTTGGATGGGCGCTCAGTAGAGTTGCGGGTCGTCTTGGCCGGTTGGGACGCGGGCGTTTCTCCACCTCCACGCCAGCCGAATGAGGAGATCGAGTATGAGACAGCCAGGTGTCGATGTCGTCATTCCGAATTACAATTACGGCCGCTATCTCGGCATCTGTGTTCGCAGTGTGCTGTCGCAGGATATTGAAAACCTGCGGGTGCTGATCATCGATAACGCCTCTACTGATGACAGCGCCGATGTGGCGCGTGCGCTCGCTGCCGAAGATGCGCGGGTGGAACTGCTGCTGAGGCCAGTCAATAAGGGCCAGCATGCCTCGTTCAACGATGGTATCGACTGGGCCAGCGGCGACTATTTCGTTTTGTTGTGTTCCGACGACTTCATCGTTCCCGGCGCGCTTCGACGCGCATTGGCGATCATGGAAACCGATCCAACAATCGCATTCTCCTACGGGCGCGACGTTGCGGTGAATGGCGACGCACCGATTCCCCCCATCCCGCCCCAGCCGGACGATGTGCCCTGCCGCGTCGAGACAGGCACGGCCTTCATCGAGCGCTTTTGCCGGCTCGGCGTGTTCCAGTTGCCGGGTTCGGCGATGGTGGTTCGCACTGCGGCGCAGAAAGCGGCGGGACACTATGTCGAGGCCCTACCGCATAGCGACGATTATCACATGTGGCTGCGGCTTGGATTGCAGGGGAGGATTGCCGAACTGGACTGTGTTCAGGGCGGTACGCGCTCGCATGGGCAGAACCGTTCGCAGCAATTGCGCGACACCCATCTGCTGCATATTCAGCACACGGCGGATGCGGGCGAGTATTTTTTTACCCGTGAGGGGCGTGTCTTGCCCGATTGCGATGCTTTGCATCGCATGGCGCGCCGGGGCATCGCGGAACGGGCCTATTGGTCAGCCATATCCCACCTGCTGCGTGGTGATCCGGCCTGGCGGCAGCTTCTGAAATTCGCAGTGTCGCAGCGGACACAGACGGCTTTTATCCCGCCGGTCAATTATCTCCTGCACCGGCCCGATACGAAGCGGCGCTTGCGCAGCTACGTCGATACGATGCTAGCTCGCCCTCTGGCGGCGACCGGGCGACAATAGACGAACGCTTTTCCGTTTCGTCAGCAGTTGTACGCGCAAGGTCTCTTCCTGCTGCGCGAGTTTCAGCCGATATTGGGCCACCCCGGCCTCAACACTTTCGGCCAGTTGTTGACGCCGGGCGAACATATCATCGATTTGCGCCAGAATGGTTTGCGGGTCGAACCGTTCGATATGATGGCCAAAGCCGTCAAGGCCGGTATCGTGCAGCAGCGCCTCGTTTTTCGCGGCATAGCCGAGCGAGATTGCAGGGCGTCCCATGGCAAGTGCGCAAACAATGTTGTGATAACGGCTCGCCACCACGATATCTGTTTTCGCGATCTGCTGCATTAGCTCGTGCAGAGACGCGACAGGCTCGATAATAATCTTCGCGGCGTCCGGTGAATCGATCCGCGCCATCAGATCGCCGATGGCCTGAACGTCGCCCTTGTCGCCGGTGAGCAGCCGCACCTCGCGCCCGCTGGCCAGAAGTGTTTTCGCCAGTTCTGCGATTTTGCCGAGATAGGTATCATAGATGTCCGAGGCGTTGGCCGCTCGCCTTTTCCACCCGCGATAGGTCATGACGCCAAGGCCCACGCGTCCGGCAACGCTGTCATGGATTGCGTTGCTGGCCGGTGGCAGCGCGAAGGCAATATCTGCGCTCACCGTATCGCTGCGCGCACTAACCCCCAGCGATTTCATGAAATCGTGAGAGATTTCATCGCGATAAGAGCGGAACACTGCGGAGAGCGCCGCCTTGCGGAAGAAAAAACGGCTGACCGGATGATCGGCAGGCCCGGCGCCAACGGACACGAAGGCAAGCTTGGCGCGGCCAAGGCGTGCCGCCAGACACCAGCGCAGGATGACGAACGGCCAGCCGAACGGACCTTCGTTGAAGTCGTCGAGAATGCCCGTGCCGGGCACGATGATGATGTCGAGGCCGTGTGCGACGGAAATTGCGGTGAGAAATCCGGCGAGCCGTCGTGGCAGCTGAAGCAGCGCCTTGTCGAGCAGGCGAAAGAGGTCGCTTTCTAGCGCGGGGTTTCCCACCGGCACTGTCGCGACATTGTATTTTTCCGAGATGATATCGGGGCGCGCGCAGATGCATAGCAGATCCGCATCGGGACAGTTGCGTTTCAGTAATTGCAGCATGGCTTCCAGAGAGCCGTCATTGCCTGCATTGCCGGAACCGAACTGTCCGAAAAGGCCTATTCTCATACTGGTGTCTCCAGAAGCGCCCCCGAAGCGCCTGTTGCACGGTACTCTGGGATCACCGCGCGGGAAAACTGGCAGAAGGGGGAAGCCCATCGTCTAATGTAGGATGGAGCATACCTCTCTTACCCCTCATGGCCAGAATGCGCCCGCCTGCGAATTCGATACACTGGCAGCGGTATATCAACTTGCCCCCTCGATATACCGGAACAAGGCTTCGAGGGACATTTTCCCTCGAAGTCTGGTTTCCGGGGTCCGAGCATTTCCAGCAAAAGTGCGAAGCGGTTTTGCGTGGGATAATGCGACGGAAAACCAGCATTTCCAGCAAAAGTGCGAAGCGGTTTTGCGTTGGAAATGCGGACGAAAAGACATTTAGAGCGGCACCCCTATTCAAGTGTAATGGAGCCGCTCTAAAGGGGGTGTTTACGATGAAATGTGCCTACTTCGTGCGCCCGCACATAGGCGGGACCTATTCGGTTTTCACGCGGATGCGTGCGTCACTGGCGCGCTCGGACATTGAACTGCGCTGGCTTGCAACGGGGGCTGCGGGCGATACCGTCAGCGTGCCGGAAGGGCAGGGGCTGGAGGATGCCGAGCGGCAGGGCGACGCCATTGACCGGATGGGTGTTCTCGATGAAGAAACCCGCGCAAAGCGCATTGTGGATTTTCTGCGCGATAATCGGTTCGATGCTGTCTTCGTCAATGTGCTGTCGCAGCGTTTCGAAACCAATCTCGTCCGCTATCTGCCTGCCGATATTCTGCGCATCATGATCGTCCACAGCATCACGCCCGGCACTTACGAGGCGGCACGCGCAATCCGCGATCATGTTCATGCGACGGTCGGCGTCTCCAACCGCTGCCGCGACGATCTTGTTCGCGGCTACGGTTTCGATGCGTCGCGAACGCTGGTGATTCCGAACGGGTTGAGCCGCGATCCGCATATCGGGCGCGCCCCATCGCGTAATGCAGATGGAAAGCCGATCCGGCTTTTGCATCTGGGTCGTATAGACGACAGTTCGAAGGGTGTGTTCTGGCTGCCGGGCATTTTGCGGCGGCTCAGCTGCGATTATCATCTGACGATTGCAGGCGATGGGCCGGACCTCGAAGCGCTGCGCCACAAGCTGGAACCATTCGGCGACAAGGTCAGCTTTACCGGATGGGTCGCGCCTTCCGATGTGTCATGGCTGGTCAGTCAGCACGATGCGCTGGTCATGCCCTCCCGCTATGAGGGGTGCCCGATGACGCTTATGGAAGCGATGAGCCAGGGGTGTCCGGCCATCGTATCGCGCATTGCAGGTGTGACGGATATGATCGTCACCGATGGCGAAGACGGGATGCTCTTCCCGATTGGCGATTGCGGGCGGGCGGCGGCACAGATTGACCGGCTTGCCGGTGATCCGCAATTGCGCAACCGCATGGCGGAAGCGGCAGTGCAGAAAGTCACTTCGACTTTCGACAGCGATATTGTTGGGGGCGCTTATGTAAATCTGCTGCAAAAGCTGCACCGGGACCGTCCGGAAATCGCGCCGCCACTGGCCTTGTCGCAATGGTCTATGCCGAATGCGCTGCACAAGAATTTGCGCAGCCGCCTGCCGCAGCCGGTCAAGAACTGGCTGCGCCGGATAAGGGAACGAATGTATGCGGGATGGTCCGCAGCCTGACCGGCTGCCGAGCAATCGAAGGTATTCGCCATGAATCTGTTCACATCGCAGTTTCGCAATTCTCAATTGTTGGGTAGCAAGGCCCATGCGCTTATACCCGGCGGCTGCCACACCTATGCCAAGGGCGACGACCAGTATCCGGTCCTCGCTCCGGGTTTTATCCAACGCGGTTGCGGCTCGCATGTCTTCGATGTCGATGGCAATGAATATATCGAATATGGCATGGGCAACCGGGCCGTGGGGCTGGGTCACGCCTATCCGCCGGTCTTGAAGGCCGTGCGCGATGCGCTGGAGGATGGGTGCAATTTCACCCGCCCGAGCGCGATGGAAGTGGATTGCGCGGAGCGTTTTCTTGAGCTGATCGACAATGCCGAGATGGTCAAATTCTGCAAGGATGGTTCTGACGCTACATCGGGCGCAATGCGTCTGGCGCGGGCCTATACCGGGCGCGACATGATCGCCTGCTGTGCGGACCACCCGTTCTTTTCCACCGATGACTGGTTCATCGGGACGACGAAGATGAATGCGGGCATTCCGGCGTCAGTCTCGGCCCTGACGGCGACCTTCCGCTACAACGATCTCGCCAGCGTAAAGGCTCTGTTTGAGGATTATCCGGGGCGTATTGCGGCTATCATTCTGGAGCCAGCGCGTGCCGATGATCCAAAGAAAAATTTTCTGCATGAAGCGATGCGCATTGCCCATGAAAATGGTGCGCTTTTCGTGCTCGACGAAATGATCACTGGCTTCCGCTGGCACAGCCAGGGCGCGCAAAAACTCTACGATATTGTTCCGGACCTTTCCTGTTTCGGCAAGGCGCTCGGTAATGGTTTTGCCATTTCGGCGCTTGCAGGCAAGGCGGAATATATGCAGCTCGGCGGCCTCAGTCAGACCGAGTTTCCGCGTGTGTTTCTGCTGTCGACCACGCATGGTGCCGAGACCCACGCTATGGCCGCTGCCATGGCGACAATAGCGGTTTATCGCGATGAACCGGTTATCGAGCACCTGTATGAACAGGGGGCCAAGCTTGCGAGCGGTATGAACGAGGCGATCACCCGCCACGGCTTAAGCAACTATGTCAGCACGGTTGGACGCGACAGTTGCCTCGCCTATGCGACGCTGGACGAAACCGGCGCGCCATCGCAGGCGTTCCGCTCCCTGTTTCTTCAGGAGACCATCCGGCGTGGTGTGTTGATGCCTTCGCTGGTGGTCAGTTATACCCATAGCGATGATGATATCGCGAAGACGGTCGATGCGATTGACGGCGCTCTTGCTATCTATGCGCGGGCGCTGAATGACGGTGTCGAGACCTATCTGACAGGACGTCCATCGCAGGTGGTCTATCGCCGCTTCAATGAAAACGTGAATGCATGTCCGCCCGCGACGCTATGAGAGGGATGCTGGCAGGTTTGCTTGCGTTTGTGTTGCTGAATGGGGCGACGCAAGCCGCGACGGAGGTCAAGCTGCCGATCCATGTCAGCGAAAGCCACCGCTATTTTGAAGATGCATCCGGCAAGCCATTTCTCATGCAGGGAGACACTGCATGGTCATTGATCGTTCAACTCAAACGCGATGATGTGGATCTCTACCTGAAAGACCGCCGCAAACGCGGCTTCAACACCCTGTTGGTCAATCTTCTGGAACATCAGTTTTCCAGCAATCCGCCTGCCAATGCCTATGGCGACAAGCCGTTTAAAGATGCAGCTTTTGGCGCGATCAATCCGCGCTACTTCGACCATGCCGCATGGGTCATCGAGCGGGCGCAGACGCTTGGTTTTGTGGTTCTGCTGGCCCCGGCCTATCTTGGCGCCAATGGCGGCGGGCAGGGCTGGTATCTGGAAATCGAAGCCGCAGGGCCGCAACGGATGCGCGCCTATGGCGAGGCGGTGGCGCGCCGCTTCGCCAAATATACCAATATTATCTGGGTGTTGGGCGGCGATTTTGATGCGCCGGATAAAAGGCTGGTGTCCAGCCTGGCCGACGGCATCGCGGCCGTTTTGCCGAATGCCCTGCAAACCGTTCATACGCGCCGCAACACCAACACCGCCGAAATCTGGTCCGACGCCAAATGGCTTTCTATCGACACCGTCTATGACTATGACGATGTTCATAGTTCCGTGCTTGCGCAGACCAAAGCCAACCGAATGCCGGTCATTCTGGTTGAGACGCTCTACGAGAATGAGCATGGAACGACTGCGCAAATGATACGCCGGAATGCTTATGGCGCGCTGCTGGCTGGAGCGGTCGGGCAGTTCTTCGGCAATAGTCCGATCTGGCATTTTGGCGGGCCGGGCGTGTTCGACTCCGATCGGGACTGGCGGCAAGAGCTGAACAGTCCGGGTGCGCGGTCGATGACGGTGCTGCGAAAGCTGTTTGCGGTGCTGCCATGGACCGAACTCCAGCCCGACCGCAACGGCCTGATTACCGATGCGCGCAACCTTTATGCTGCATCGTTTTCCGGCGGGACTGGAGCGGTGATCTACGGCGAAGGGGGCAGCTTTTCCGTCCGTAAGGCCGCAGTGAAAACTGGCGATGATGTCGTCTGGATCGACCCATCTTCCGGGATAGGGATACAAGCGGCCACGCCGCAGGAAGATGGCCAGACGCTGACCTTTCGCACCCCATCAGAAAAGAATGCGGGCGGGGACGGAGACTGGATATTGCTGATCGGTAAGCCGGGCCGATTTGCGCTTAACCGAAAGGGGTAAGCGCTACGCCCTTCCGCTGCCGTGCACCCCGCTTGTCTTTAACCGGATATGCCTTCGGTCAAATCGCTACCCCCACTGCTGCGTGATTAACTTGGATTATTGGGGATGCAGAGGAAACGACTATGAAAGTGCTGGTTACCGGAAGTCAGGGTTACATCGGATCGGTCATGGTGCCGATCCTCGTTCATGCGGGCCATGAGGTGTCGGGCTACGATATCGGTCTTTACGAACATTGCCTGTTCGAAGAAGGTGGTGCGGTTGTTCATGTACCGACGCTGCGCAAGGATGTGCGCGATGTGTCGCCGCGCGATCTGGAAGGTTTCGATGCAGTCATTCATCTGGCCGCGCTGTCGAACGATCCGCTGGGCAACCTCAATGAAGAACTGACTTATGACATCAACCACCGCGCCAGCGTGGCAATGGCGAAAGCCGCCAAGCGTGCGGGCGTGGGGCGTTTTCTCTTTGCCTCGTCATGCAGCAATTATGGCATCAGCGATGCCGATCTGATCGACGAAACCGGCGAGTTGAAGCCGGTGACGGCCTATGGCCGCTCGAAAGTGCGCGCCGAGCAGGAAATCCGTGAGCTGGCCGATGCGAATTTCTGCCCGGTTTATCTGCGACCCGCAACGGCCTATGGCGTGTCGCCTTTCCTGCGCTTCGATATCGTGCTGAACAATCTTGTCGCCTGGGCCGTGACCAAGGGGCTGATCTATCTGAAATCAGATGGCACGCCATGGCGGCCTATCGTGCATATTCGTGATATTTCCCGAGCCTTCATGGCGGCCATGGAAGCGCCGCGCGAAAAGGTCTTCAATGAAGCCTTCAATGTCGGCTCCACCGAACACAATTACCGTATTCGTGACATTGCGGGCATTGTCGCCGAGACGGTGCCCGATTGCCGGATCGAATTTGCCGAAGATGCCGGCCCGGATACACGGTCCTACCGTGTCAGCTTCGAGAAGCTGGCGCGGGTTCTGCCCAACGCAAAGCCGCAATGGGATGCGGCGGCGGGTGCGGAAGAGCTTCTGGCAGCCTATAGCCGCTCGACCCTGACGCTTGAAGAATTCGAAGGGCCTCGGTTCCAGCGCATCGCCCATATTCGCAAGCTTCTGGAGGAAGGTGTTCTCGACAGCGATCTGCGGCGCGTGGAGCTTATGCAGCCGCCGCTCAGAGCGATCGCATGATGGATGCGCGGCCAGCAATCACGGACATGCACCGGTCTCCAGACGGGCAGGCGATCTATGATCTGGCCGCGCAGCTTTATCCTATCTGCCGCAGTCTGACGGGTGAGGGCGTGCGGGACACGCTCGCCATTATTGGCAGGCATTTGCCGCTGGAGATTCACGAGGTGCCGACCGGCACCCCGCTTTTCGACTGGAAAGCGCCGCAGGAATGGGTGATCCGCGAAGCCTATATTGCGAACAGAAACGGCCAGCGGATTGTCGATTTTGCGCGGCACAATCTGCATGTGGTGAACTTCAGTATTCCTGTACGAACAAGGCTTTCGCTCGAAGCCTTGAGAGGCCACATTCACACGCTGCCCGATCAGCCGGACCTCATTCCCTACCGTACCTGTTATCATGCGGAGGACTGGGGTTTCTGCATGGCGCATAGCGACTTTCTGGCAATGGCCGAGGGAGACTATGACGTGGTTATCGATGCCGAGCGGCGCGATGGTGCGCTCGTCTTCGGGGAGTTCACGCATCGCGGAACAACGGACGAGACGTTTCTGATCTCCGCGCATCTTTGTCACCCATCGCTTGCCAATGACAATTGCTCAGGTCTGGCATTGCTGACGCTTCTGGGGACGGCGCTTAAAGCGCGCTCCACGCGGCTGACTTATCGCTTCCTGTTCGGCCCGGCGACATTCGGCGCGCTTGCCTGGCTGAGAGAGAACGAGCCGCACCTTGACCGTGTCAGTCACGGCCTTGTCCTGTCCTGCGTTGGCGATGATGGCGGGCCGAATTACAAGCGCAGCCGTCGCGGCAACGCGGCGATCGACCGGATCATGGGGCAGGTGCTCGCGCAGTCCGGTCTGGCCGGGGCGACAATGCATGATTTCTGGCCCTATGGATATGATGAAAGGCAGTTCTGCTCGCCGGGGTTCAACCTGCCGGTCGGCATGTTTCAACGCAGCCTTTATGGCACTTTCTCGGAATATCATACCTCAGCGGATAATCTGGATTTCATCAAGCCGGAATGTCTTGAGCAATCTTTCAATCTCATCATGCAGGCCATTGATATAGCGGAGCGAAATTGGATTCCGCTCAACACCTCGCCAAAGGGCGAGCCGCAACTGGGCCGTCGTGGGCTTTACGGCAAGACCGGTGGTGACAGCCGTGCCGCGCAGGAAGCGATGGCCATGCTCTGGATTCTTAATCTATCTGACGGCGGCGCGTCACTTCTCGACATGGCCGAGCGGTCGAAATTGCCTTTCGCAACGCTCGCCGGGGCTGCGGAGAGATTGCGCGATGCCGGATTGCTGATCGAGTTGAAGTAATGGGCCTAAAGTAAAGGCCAAGAGCGGTCCTTGTCCGAAATCACGCTGGGCTGGTTCGGCCACGGTATGCCGAGCGCCGGATCATCATAGCGCAGGCCCGTTGCATGGTCCGGCGCGTAGGGATGCGAGATCATGTAGCGGATGAGGACATTATCGGTAAGCGCCTGAAATCCATGGGCGCAGCCTTCCGGTATATAAAGCTGCACGCCATTTTCCGCCGAAAGCTCCAGACCAACCCAGCGCATATAGGTGGGCGACTTGGGGCGTATATCGACCAGCACATCCCAGACCGTGCCTTGCAGGCAGGTGACGAGTTTTGTCTCCGAATGCGGGTCATGCTGGTAGTGCAAGCCGCGCAGCGTGCCTTTCTCACGCGAGAAGGAAAGGCTGTGTTGCGGATAGTGCGTTTCCATCTGCCGTTCGGCAAAAGCCGTTTCGGAATAAACCCGCGCAAACCAGCCGCGCTCGTCCTCCATCCGTTCCGGCTCGATAGACCATGCGCCATCAATGTTCAGAGAAGTAAACCGCATATGGAACGCCCCGTTTCCGCCTGCCGACATTCTGACAGCGTGGTCAGCGCCCGGTAGAGCCTTCTTCGAGGGACGATCTTCACCTTCCGACGTAGGGCTTTCCCCCGGATGGGCGAGCGGCCTACACCCTTGCCCGCCCTATGACGCAAGCCGGGTGAGGATTGGCAGTATTCGTTCGGTGATGGCTGCGCCCAATGGTATGTGCGCCGCGCTCCAGATGGCAGTCTCGGCAATCTTTAGACCGCTTAGTAGTTTGGGGGCAGAGTAGTGGCGGCCATTGTGAGGGCCAGAGCCGAGGGGGTGTGTATGACCATCCAGACACCGGATATTTCGCGGAGCAAAAGCATGACGCAAGAGCGGACCGGCTGTCGCCTGTGCGGTAAGCGGCTCAAACACACCTTTGTGGATCTGGGCATGTCGCCGCCCTGCGAAAGTTTCGTTGCCGCCGATCAGCTGGACCGCATGGAGCCTTATTACCCGCTCTATGCGCTGGTCTGCGATCATTGCTATCTCGTGCAGCTGAAGGAGTATTTTTCGCCCGCCGAGATTTTCACGGAATATGCCTATTTCTCGTCCTTTGCGACAAGCTGGGTGGATCACGCCAGAGCCTATTGCGACGCGATCACCGAAAGGCTGGAACTGGACGAGAACAGTTTCGTGGTGGAAGTCGCCAGCAATGACGGCTATCTGCTGCAGCATTTCCTGCCAAAGGGCATTCCGGTTCTGGGCATAGAACCTGCGGCCAATGTGGCGGAAGCCGCAATCGCCAAGGGCGTGCCAACCCGGGTTGATTTCTTCGGCGCGAAACTGGCGCTGGAAATGCTCGGTGCTAATCAAAGCGCCGATCTCATTATCGGCAACAATGTTCTGGCGCAGGTGCCCGATCTGAATGATTTCGTGCGCGGTATGCAGCTTCTGCTGAAACCCGAAGGTGTCATCACGCTGGAATTTCCGCATCTTGCCAATCTGATTGAGTTCAACCAGTTCGACACGATCTATCACGAGCATTTCTCGTATTTCTCGCTGCTGACCATTCGCTTCATGGCGCACAGGCACCACCTCAAGATCATCGATGTCGAGGAAGTGCCGACCCATGGCGGATCGCTGCGGGTCTATCTGGCGCGCACCGGCAGCAAGCGCAAGGCGTCGCCCCGGGTAGCGGCCCTTCTCAAGAAGGAAGAGAGCTTCGGCCTCACCGATATCGCGACCTATGAACAGTTTGCGGAAAAGACCCGTCACGCCAAGCGTGATCTCCTGTCCTTCCTGATTGCAGCCAAGAATTCGGGCAAGCGCATCAGCGGTTATGGTGCGCCGGGCAAGGGCAACACGCTTCTGAACTATTGCGGCATCGGCACGGATTTTCTGGATTTCACCGTGGACCGCAATCCCTACAAGCACGGGCGCTATACGCCCGGCATGCATATCCCGATCTATGACGTATCGGCGATAGACAAATACAAGCCGGACTACATTCTCATCCTGCCTTGGAACTTCAAGGATGAGATTATCCGGCAGATGCAGCACGTGGTCGAATGGGGCGCGAAATTCATTATCCCCATTCCTCATGTCCGATTGATCGATCCAGCTCTGATTGCAGAGGAGCGTTAGTCATGAAAGTCGTTCTGTTTTGCGGCGGTCTTGGAACCAGAATCCGCGAATATTCGGAAAATGTGCCCAAGCCAATGATCCCGCTCGGCCACCAGCCGATCCTGCATCATGTCATGGAGTATTACAGCGATTACGGCCACAACGACTTTGTCCTCTGTCTCGGTTACAAGGCCAATGTCGTGAAGGATTTCTTTCTGACGATCCGCCCGCAGACTTTCGCCGATTGCGTCGTCTCCAATGGCGGGCGCAATGTCGAATTGCTGGAGGAAGTGGACCGCGACTGGAGCGTGACCCTGCTCGACACCGGCATCTGGCGCAATATCGGCGAGCGCCTGTGGAGCGCGCGTGCCCATGTCGAGAAGGAGGACATGTTCCTCGCCAATTACAGCGATGGTCTGAGCGATGTCGATCTCGACGACATGACGCGGCGTTTCGAGGCGAGCGGCAAGATAGCCTGCTTCCTCGCCGTGCGTCCGCCGCTGACCTATCATCTGGCGGATATCGCCGAAGGCGGGGACGTGCGGGCTTTTCGGACGTCAAACACCTCTGATATCTGGATCAATGGCGGTTATTTCCTCTTCCGCAAGGAAATCTTCGATTACATGCGAGAGGGCGAAGAGCTGGTGCTGGAACCGTTCAGCCGTCTTATCGCCGACAATCAACTGATGGCCTATAAATATGAGGGCTTCTGGCGTTCAATGGATACGCTGCGCGACTGGCAGACGCTGGAAGACATGGTCGAGAAGGGCGATATGCCCTGGAAGAAACACAAGGCGGAGCAGCGCGCAGCCAACATCGCCATAGCGTTATGATCGACCTGCGTTCTCTCGCCAATCCGGGCAGGCCGCTTCAGCTCTTATGTCTGGGCGCGCATTCGGACGATATCGAAATCGGTTGCGGGGGAACGCTCCTCAGTCTGATCGAAGCGGGAACGCCGATGCACATCGAATGGTGTGTGTTGTCGGGCAGTGGAGAACGACGCGCCGAGGCGGAGGCTTCAGCGCGCGATTTTCTGCGCGGTACGGAAAATCCCGGCATCCGGCTTGCGGCGTTTGAGGACAGTTATTTCCCGGCGCAGATCCGCGAGATCAAGGCGTGGCTGATCGAACAACGCAGCCGCCAGACGCCGGATATTGTTTTCACCCACCGCCACGGCGACGCGCATCAGGATCACCGCACAGTCAACGAACTGACCTGGAACCTCTTCCGCGACCAGCTGATCCTCGAATATGAAATCCCGAAATGGGATGGCGACCTCGGCCAGCCCAATGCCTATTCGGCCCTTTCGGCGGCGATCATGGAACACAAGGTCGAGCTTTTGATGAAGCATTTCGGCACACAACGTTCGAAGGACTGGTTCGACCCCGAAACATTTCGCGGATTGGCGCGATTGCGCGGTATGGAATGTCGCGCGCCGGAAACCTATGCCGAAGCGTTTCATATGCGCAAGCTGCGACTGTTTTAGCTTTGTCTGGAGATACAAAAAAGCCCGTCGCGCTGGGAGGAGGAGTGCGCAACGGGCTGATTGGTAAAGCGCGATTGGGAGGAGGAGTATCGCGCTTCGTGTCCGGTTTCTGGGAGGAGGAGTGAAACCGAACAACGTGAAAATAGGTGCGCGGTCAGAGGTTTACAAGAGGACATGCTGCAGGGCAGCTATGCATTTTTTAAAGGGCTAAAAAAGAAACCGCCCCGCAGCGGTCTAGCGCGCTGGGGCGGTCACTCCCTCCTCCAAGTGGAGCACACAATAATGTGGGAGTTTCTAAAAGCAAGCCCCCGACAAAACTCTATAAATTTCAGAAAATACTGAAATCCATGAAGCTAATTGAGTAGTTGCCGGGTCTCCTGCTGATGAGCGGTTGGGTCTCGACTGATCTCGGGTCGTACTCGCCCACACTGTGTGGCTCCCAGCCGAACAAAACTTTGGCTAATATTTGATATATTTTATGGACTATCTAATTGCCGTGAGGCGGAGTGGAACCACGGCACCTGTGTGAAGCTGTCATTTGAGTGCGCTTCGCAGTTGTACCCCGCAATTCTCCGAGATTGCTATTTCCATTTTGGAACAGGTGTGATTAGGTTCGCGCCGACGGATTTAAGGAATCAGTCTTCAAATTTCACTGATGCGATAGGCTTGCGCGGTGGAAATTTAGACAGGACTATAAAAACTCTGACTCAATAAGAGTTTCAAAAAAAGCCTTATGATCTCGGGTGTTTAACCAGATCGCCCTCCCAATTAAGTGGGATAATTATCCGTTCTGATCACGTAATCTTTCAGACTGGAACCCTTTGTTGGTTTTAGAATCGGTCTTTAGTCGCCATTTTTTCCCTGCGTGCACTCCTGAGAGCTCGCCCGCCTCGCGCCCCTAAGCCCCCCGCCCAAACGCGAGGCGGTTCCTTATCCAGGAACCATCAGTTTTTCCCAAGAATCGTAACAATCGAATATGCTGGCTTCGGTCCGCGCATTTTGAGTTGCAACGCGCGTTACCCTTCAGTTCGTATAAAAATCGCAGTCACGTTTTAAGACGTTACGCAGCGTCACATTTGATTGGGATTTAATCGTAAATCTGAAGCGCTTTCTTCTGTGGAAGACGCCGAAAAGCCCGGCTGATGCCCTATTCTTCGGGTACGTTTAAGCCAGTTGAGTCGATTGGTGCGCGAGGTGCACCGCAGCTTGGCCACGTCTTGGAATGCATGCAGCAGCGGGTCCGGCTTCATGCTAGCGCGCCTTCGCTTCGTCGGAGGGGTTACATGTCAGGACGTCAGCCAAAAATTAACCATCTGTTAACCATTCCGCATATAGACCGAGTAAACCGTTTTTTAATCAAGATGAATCAAGTGCTAACACAATCCCGTCCGATCCGTTTGAAAGGGCGCTCCTTTCTTGCGCTGGTGCTCTCGCCTGAACTGCCGCTGGATGGCTGGCTGGACAGGCTAGACGATCTTGCCGCGCGTTCGGCGGGGTTCTTTCTGAACCGGCCAGTCGTGCTTGATCTTGAGAATCTGGTTATCGAACGGATGCAGCTGGTTCAGCTACTGGAAGATCTTGCAGGTCGCGGTGTCTGGATCACGGGGTTTGAAAATGCGCGTCCTTCGCTTCTCGGTCCTGGCATGCCGCCAGCGCTGCGTGGCGGGCAGGTGGCCGCGGATTTCAATCCCGAGGTGAGCGAGCCTGCGGCCCCGGCAAAGCCGGCTGCAACCGCAGCACCCGCCAATGTGCAACTGGTGAAGGCCGTCCCTTCGATGGTGGTAACGGAGCCTGTGCGCTCCGGCCAGTCCATCTATTTCCCGGATGGCGACGTTACTGTTGTCGGTTCGGTGGCTTCTGGTGCGGAAGTGGTGGCGGGCGGTTCGATCCATGTCTATGGCGCGCTGCGCGGTCGTGCGATGGCCGGGACGGCAGGCAATTCCAACGCGCGCATTTTCTGCCGCAAGATGGAAGCCGAATTGGTTGCAATCGACGGCCTCTACAAGACGGCTGAAGACATGGAAGCCCGGTTGCGCGGTCAGGCGGTGCAGCTCTGGCTCGATGGCGATTACATGATGGCCGAAACGCTCGGTTGATCGAATTTATTGAAAAGAAATCATGTCCGGTTGGGCGGGCAATACTCTCATAAGGCGTGCGGGAGCTACAGGAGACCAATATGGCAAAAGTAATTGTTGTAACTTCCGGCAAGGGTGGCGTTGGCAAAACGACATCCACCGCAGCCATCGGCGCCGCTCTTGCGCAGCGCGGTGAAAAGACTGTCGTTATCGACTTCGATGTCGGCTTGCGCAATCTCGATCTGGTCATGGGCGCCGAACGCCGCGTGGTGTTCGATCTGGTAAATGTGATTCAGGGCGATGCGAAGCTGCCGCAGGCGCTTATCCGCGACAAGCGTCTCGACACGCTTTATCTGCTGCCCGCCTCCCAGACCCGCGACAAGGACAACCTCACCACCGAGGGCGTTGATCGTGTGATCGAAGACCTCAAGAAGGAATTCGACTGGATCATCTGCGACAGCCCGGCCGGGATCGAGCGCGGCGCGACGCTTGCCATGCGCCATGCCGACATGGCCGTTGTGGTGACCAATCCGGAAGTGTCGTCGGTGCGCGATTCCGACCGTATTATCGGCCTTCTCGACGCCAAGACTCTCAAGGCCGAGCGCGGCGAACGGGTGGAAAAGCATCTTTTGCTGACCCGCTACGACCCGATCCGCGCCGAACGCGGCGACATGCTGAAAGTCGAAGACGTACTTGAAATCCTGTCTATCCCGCTTCTGGGCATCATCCCTGAAAGCCAGGATGTGCTGCGCGCATCCAATATCGGCTCTCCAGTGACGCTTGCCGACCAGCGCAGTGCGCCGGCTCTGGCCTATCTGGATGCAGCACGCCGTCTGGCGGGCGAAGAAGTGCCGATGACTGTTCCATCCGAAAAGCGCAGCCTTCTGGGCAAAATTTTCGGAAGGAGAGCGGCATGAGCCTATTTCGTTTCTTCACCAAGCAGGCATCGGCGCCCTTGGCGCGCGAACGTCTGCAAGTTCTGCTGGCGCATGAGCGAGCGTCCGAGGGACATTCCGATCTTGTGGCTGTGCTGAGGGAAGAAATTCTGGCGGTGATCGCCAAACATATCCAGATCGATCGCGACAAGGTCAGCGTGAAGATGGATCGGGGAGATCAGATGTCGACACTGGAAGTCGATATCGAGCTTCCCTTGAAGAAAAAGGTGCGGGCAGCCTGATCTTCAAAGCATTTCCGGCAAATCGTGTCTGGAAGTGCTTACTATAACGTGCGGGGGCGATAATGGAGGGATTTTTCCATGAACCGCGGCACACTTCTTATCCGTCTGAAGGAGCTTCAGGAACTGCCAAAGTTTCAGAAGCGCGATATCTGTACGGTAAGCGCCTTTCTACCTCTCGACGCTCTGGCAGAACATGTCAGGGTCTGCGAGGAGGCCGCAGGCGTAGCGCAAACGGGGCAGGATCATTGATCCTGCCTTTTTCGCTGGCTCATGCGTCTTTTACGGCACGGCAAAATGCGTCTGCAAATAGCAGCCGAGAAACAAAAGCACGACCGCAGCCGCTATGAGAGCCAGAATTTTCATAAAACAGCATTCGCTCAATCTCCGCTCACGTTCAATAAAACTGATGGTGATCGACGTGCGGAGGCAGGGAACGTATCAGGCGGTGTTCTGCAGCAGTTCGCGCCGCGCTGTTGCGACAACCTGCTGCGTCAAATCGGAGAGCCGATCAGCCGCAAGCCGATTGACCTGCCAATAGAGCGGTACGTCGAGCGGTGTGTCGGCTACAAGTTCGACCAGCTGGCCGGATGCAAGGTGGTCCTTCACCAGCACGTTTGGGTTTACACCCCAGCCCATGCCGTCAAGGCTCGCTTCGACAAATCCTTGCGTAGAAGGTAACCAATGCGTCGGGCAATTGACATCCGCCTTCAGGTTGTCCTTGATCCAGCGCTCCTGTAGCCGGTCTTTCTGGTTGAAAGTCAAGGCTGGCGCAGTGGCAAGCGCATCCGGCGTCACGCCATTTTTGAAATATCGTTCCATGAAATCCGGCGATGCGGTTGCGTGATACCGCAGCGTGCCGAGCGGAACGATACGGCAGCCTTGCACCAGTTTCGCGTGAGAGGACACAGCCGCCAGAACACGCCCATGCTGAAGCCATTCGGCTGTGTGATCCTGATCATCCACGGCGATGTTGAGAAGATGCTCGGAACCTTTGGTAAAAGCGGAAATGGCTTTCAAAAACCATGTTCCCAGACTGTCGGCATTGGTGGCGATGTTCAGCGTGACGCGCTGCTTCAGGTCGTCCGGCCCGGCAAGGGCTGGCAATTCTTCCAGCAACTCGCGTTCCAGCATACCCACCTGTTCGATGTGGCGACAAAGCCAGTCGCCTTTTTCGGTCGCGGTGCAAGGCGTCCCGCGCGAAATAAGCACCGTGCCAAGCCGCTCCTCCAGATGTTTCACCCGTTGCGATATGGCAGACGGCGTCACGTTCAAGGCGCGGGCCGCTTTCTCGAAACTGCCAGTTTGCACGACCATCGCGACGGCACGAAGTGCGGAATAATCGATCATTAGTTTATCTTAATTATAGTTAGTATCTTTAACTATACTAATCCAGACGAGGTTTGTATCCAAGCGCTATCAACCATTCCAATTTGCGTGGCATCTGGCGCCATGCTCCGTAGCGAGCCGAAATGAATTTCTCCGTTTATCTGACGGGCCTGACCATGGGCCTCAGCCTGATTGTAGCCATCGGCGCGCAGAACGCTTTTGTTCTGCGGCAGGGGCTGCGCGACGAGCATGTCTTCGCGGTCAGTCTTGTCTGTGCTGTTTCGGACGCAGTACTGATCACGCTAGGGATCACCAGCTTTCAGAAGATCGCGGCGGCGCTTCCGTCAATCGATCCGGTCATGCGCTATGGCGGTGCCGCTTTTCTGATTTGGTATGGAGCGCTAAGCCTTTATTCGGCAATCACATCGTCAACGGCGCTTTCGACCGGCAACGGTCAGGCAACAGGCTTGGGGAAAACCATTGCCACCTGCCTCGCTTTGACCTGGCTCAATCCGCATGTCTATCTGGATACGGTTGTCTTGCTGGGCACGATCTCTACCCAGTTTCCGGGCCTCGAAAGCGCATTCGCTATGGGCGCCATCACGGCTTCGTTCGTATTTTTCTTTTCGCTGGGATTTGGTGCGCGCTGGCTACGCCCGGTTTTCGCCAAGCCGTCCGCCTGGCGTGTGCTGGAGGGCTTGATTGCTTTTGTAATGTGGGCAATCGCATGGAAGCTACTGACCGGTGCATAAGCGCCGGTTCGCTCTCTATCCGGTTTATTCTTCCGAACTCTGCTGCCGAATCCGCTCGGAAACAAAGGTATGCAATGTGAACGACGTAGCCGGATTGTGATCCGGTGATTTTGGAAAACCTTTCAAATCCTGCGGCGCTATACCGAACCGCTCCTTGAAGAATTTGGTAAACTGCGCGCGGTCTGAAAAGCCGCAGGCATAGGCGACTTCCTTCATGCTCAGCCGTCGTCCGCCATCATTGATGAGGCGTCGATAAGCAAGGTCGAGCCGCTTGTTGCGGATCACCTTTGTGACACCGTTGTCAGGTTCAAACGCGCGATAGAGATGAGAGTGCGACAGCTTGAACTGTTGCATAATGCTCTTTGGCGAAAGGTTCGGATCAGCCAGGTTCGCGTCGATATGGTCGAGCACGCGCTGACGCAGCGGCTGGCTGACGGCAAGATATTCTTCCAATGTGAAAGCCTGCCTGTTGATCGCCGCTTTCAGCAGAACCATCAGGGATTCCTGAATTTCAGGATAATCATTCTGGTCGATCGTATCGATGATCCGGTCGAGTGTCAGAATGAAATTGAACAGGATCTTGTTGGTTGCAATGTTGGAAGGCAGCACGAGACCGTGCAGGTTCTTGCCCGGAAAGGCCTTGTTGAGTTCCTTGCGCGGAATGGCCAGCGTCACGCGTGCGCCAGCCTCTTTCTTGCTGGTCAACACCTGCGTCAGATCGAGAATGAATATGTCGCCCGGCTTCACATCGACATTCTTGCCGTTGAAGTCGCCCCGGTAGTCGCCAGCCAGAACCAGTTGCAGCAGATAAAGGTCGAGATCCGTTCTCGCGATGATTTTCGGCGTTCGATCACAGAACTGGCTGCTGAATGTGGTATTGCCGACCACCATGTCGCCGAACAGACGCGAGCGGACGGAGCCGCTCATGACTTTGTCGCCCTTTTCGAGCGTTGGCGAAACCTCATAGATGATGGACGACGTGTCCCGCCAGAAATCATTGCGGATTTTCTCGTCAACCATATCCGCCGATATGTAATGGCCGCTCTTCATGTGCCCCCAACTGCGACAATTATCAGCTGGCAACTTTGCATGCGCATAAGCTTACGCACTTTTTAAGCATCCAACTGTTTCCTACTACTCCCAAGCCCGGACCTATTCTATCAAATTTGTCCCTCAAAACGCAAGATGGGACAAAAATACCGCATATTAGGGACATACATGTATTGTCAGTGCGATTGCCTCAGCTATTTCTATTAAGTCGAATTCTTTATTGTTAGATCTTGGTGAAGTATCGAATTGCGGAATTAAATCAGGGTCTAACGCGATAACCGCCCGCCCGATGTTCGAAGTAAAGCTGTCTCGTTGAAACGGGTATTCCAGATCAATTAAATCGTTGGATTAAACAACTCTTATATTGAAAGAAAAATCTGGCGGAGGCGGTGAAATTATACAGCGGGCGCAATTCAGGGTTGCCAAGCCATCATTCTGTTTACGACGGAAAAAGTCGCATATGCGAAGGTTTTGGCGGAATTATCCCCACCAGACGTCGCTATCCCTCACGGATATAGACGCTTGGCGTCGCTTGAGCAGGGCGCGCTCGACACAACGAAAACCTTTCACTGGAACAAACCGCTTTATCAGAAAGGATCGATTATGATCGTGAAGCGAAGAACGCAGCTGCTTGCCAGCATGGTGGTGCTTGCACTGGCGTCACCCGTGCAGGTCGCGTTCGGGCATGACTGGGATCATGACCATTGGGGCCATCATGACCATGATTTTCCGCCTTTCGGTCATGACCATGGTTTTCATCATCACGATCATGCTGGTGCTGCCGTTGCCGCAGGGATTCTCGGACTGGCGATTGCCGCCGCCATTGCCGACAATGGCAACAACCGTCCTCACGATGTTTATGCTCCGCCGCCACAACCTTATTATGCGCCGCCGCCTTATCGCCTGAGCAACGGCATCACCTGTTATCCGGCGCAGCGGGCCTGTTACCTGGCGAACGGACATTATGCGGGCCTCACGACCCATTCGCAGTTCGGCAATTAGGACATATTATGAAATTTCATCATTTTTTACTGGGTGCGGCATTGCTGGCAGCCTTTCCAAAAGTGGCTATGGCTGAAGACGCTGCCAATAATCGGCTCCATGCCGCTTGGGACGCTCTGGCCAAGGGCGAAGGCGAATTTCTGTCAACGAAGCAATTTGCCAGCCTGAACAATCTCGCCTATCAGGCGGCCATCGTCAGGCTCTGCGATGGGCATGAGCTCGATCATGAAGCATTCCGCAGGAAAATTGAAGACGTCATCAAAGATACGGACAAAAAGCTGAGCGACGAGCAGGCCGATCTGCGCGAAGCAGCTGTTCTTGTGGCCTTCGGCGCGCGTTTTGGTCTGTTTCTCGCCGAAGGCAGCGATGACAGCAAGCCAGAGTTTTGTGCATCCGCCGACGAAATCAAATCCTCGCAGGACATTTCAGTTCTGGCGAAGTGAGGCGACTGCCGATCAAAACGAAGCCTCCCGTGCTGTCCGCGCGGGAGGCTTTTTGTCTAGGCGGTCATGCCTCATGCGGTGCTGCTGTCCGTCTGAGGAACCAGCGTGCACTTGCCAGACGGTCAATCTCCACAAAAATCACCGGTGTGATGAACAGTGTCAGCACCTGACTGAGCACAAGGCCGCCCACCACCGCCACACCAAGCGGCTGGCGCAGCTCAGACCCTTGACCGCCGCCAAGTGCTACGGGAACAGCCGCGAGAAGCGCACAGAATGTCGTCATCATGATGGGACGGAAGCGGCGAATAGCTGCCTGATGGATTGCTTCTTCCGGCGCATGGTTTTCATCACGCTTCAGGTAGAGCGCGACATCGACCATCATGATCGCGTTCTTCTTGACGATGCCGATCAGCATCAAAAGCCCGATCAGCGCTATTATCGACAGGTCGAAACCGGACAGCTGTAACGTAATCAGCGCGCCGAACGCGGCCGATGGCAGGCCGGACAGAATGGTCAGCGGATGCGCGAAACTCTCGTAGAGAACGCCGAGTACGATATAGATCGTAGCAACGGCGGCGAGGATCAGCAGACCCATATTGCCGGTCGATTGGGCAAAAATCTGCGCCGCGCCCGAAGGCCGCGCCGATACCGAGGCTGGCATGCCGATTTCACTGCGCAGTGCCGTCACGCGGTCGATTGCGGTGCCAAGCGAAACACCTGCGGGCAGGTTGAAGGACAGCGTGACCGATGCGAGCTGTCCCGACTGGTTGACGGTCACCGGCCCGTTGGTCCGCTTGATTGTGGCAAAGCTGGCGAGCGGAACCAGAGTACCCGATGACGATGGAACGCGCAGCGCGCCGAGTTGCGTTTCGTCCCACTGGCGGTTCTGATCGAGTTCCAGAATGACATCATAGCTGTTGCCGGTGGTCTGGATTTGCGAAACTGTCAGCGTGCCATAGGCGGCTTCCAGTGTGCTGCGGATCGCCTGCGAGCTGATGCCAAGACTTCCCGCCTTGTCGTGATCGATTTCGATACTCGCTTGCAGCGCGTTGTTTTGCAGGTCGGACGCCACATCGACAAAGGTTTGCGGTTCGGCCTTCATGGCGTCGGCCAGTTTCACCGACCAGGACCGGGCTTCGTCGGCATCGAGCGATTGCAGCACAATCTGATACTGGCTCTGCGTGCTGCGTCCGCCGAAACGGAGATTTTGCACCGGCGTTATATAGGCGCTGATACCGGGAAGGGCGGCGAGCGATTTGCGCAACGCGCTCAAAGTCTGGTCGAGCGGAGGGCGGCTGTCACGCGCTTTCAGCTGCACCAGCAGCGAGCCGGTGTTGAAGGTCGAGCCGCCGGGGCCGCTGCCGAGTGACGCCGTAACGTGCTGGACGGCGGGGTTTTCGGAAACGATCGCCGCCGCCTGCTGTTGCAGGTTGCGCATCGCCTGATAGGAAATATCCTGCCGCGCTTGCGTGGAAATGGTGAGAAGGCCAATATCTTCCTGCGGGAAGAAGCTGCGCGGCAGCGTCGTGAACGACCAGATCGAGCCAAGGAAACTGAGGCCGAACACCAGCAGCACCAGCGCCCGATGCCTGAGGCACCAGCCGACAGCGCGCCCATAGCTTTCTGTCACCTGATCGAACAGGCGAGCGATCCGGCCCGGTTTGATTTCCTTGTGCGGCAGGCGTGCGGCGAGCATCGGCGTCACGGTCAGCGACACGAGCGCCGAGGAGAGAATGGCGAGTGTCACCACCATGCCGAATTCGTTCAGCACACGCCCGACGATGCCGCCCATCAGGAGAATGGGCAGAAACACCGCCACAAGCGACAACGACATGGAGATGATCGTGCCGGTCACTTCCTGACTGCCCTTGATGGCGGCCTCAAAAGGCTGCATCCCCTGTTCGGTATAGCGCACGATGTTTTCGAGCATCACGATGGCATCGTCCACCACAAGGCCGACTGCCAGTGTGAGGGCAAGCAACGAGATATTGTCGATGGAAAAGCCGAACGCATACATGGCGGCAAATGTCGCAACCAGCGAAAGCGGCACGGCAAGCCCGGGGATCATCGTCGCCCAGAACTGGCCGAGAAACAGAAAGATCACCAGCACTACTAGGACAATCGTAATGCCAAGCGTCTTTTGAACATCGGCCACCGCATCGCGGATCGACCGGGATACGTCGTTGACGACAGAAATATGCATCTGCGCGGGCAGGGCGGCTTCGATCTCCGGCAGCTTGGCCTTGATCGCATCGACAACGGCAACCGTGTTTGATCCCGGCTGGCGTTGTACCGCAAGCGCAATCGACTGTTTGCCATCCAGCCAGCTGCCTTGATTGATGTTTTCCACGCTGTCGAGAACATTGGCTACATCCGAGAGGCGGACGATGCGATTGCCGCTGCCGGAGATGATCAGGCTTTTGAACTCTTCAGCATTGGTGCGCTGGGTTTTGGCATTGACAGTCAGCGCCTGCGACCCGTTCTGCAATGTGCCGACTGGCGTCTGGCTGTTCGCGGCGGC
This sequence comes from Ochrobactrum sp. C6C9, assembly GCF_022627935.1. Classification (NCBI taxonomy): domain Bacteria; kingdom Pseudomonadati; phylum Pseudomonadota; class Alphaproteobacteria; order Hyphomicrobiales; family Brucellaceae; genus Ochrobactrum; species Ochrobactrum sp. C6C9. The sequence continues at coordinate 65,288 of NZ_JABXGB010000003.1, forward strand.
GATGGTATCGCCAAGGCCAGACAGCGACAGGCTGCGACTGTCGAGTTTGTCGGGATCGACCTCGACGCGCACGGCATAGGTTTTGGAGCCGTAGACCTGCGCCTGCGCAACGCCTGAAATGGTGGAAAGCGCTGGCGATATGATGTTCTGCGCGATGTCGTCCATCTGCGTCAGGCGTGCGCCGTCGCCGGTGAGCGCCAGAATGATGACCGGCGCATCGGCTGGATTGGCCTTACGGTAGCTTGGCGGCGTGGTCAGATTGTCGGGCAACTGACGCTGGGCGCGGGTAATCGCCGCCTGCACGTCGGCAGCTGCCGCGTCGATATTGCGCGACAGGTTGAACTGAAGCGTGATCGACGTGTTGCCGAGCGACGAGGTGGCGCTGATCGTATCGATACCCGCAATCGTCTCGAATTGCTTGATAAGCGGGGTTGCGACAGACGATGCCATGGTATCCGGCGACGCGCCTGCCAGCTGTGCCGACACGTTGACGGTCGGAAAATCCGCCTCGGGTAGAGCCGCGACTGGAAGCTGGAGATAAGCCGCGATGCCGCCGATCAATCCGCCGATGACAAGGAGGATCGTCGCAACCGGGCGGCGAATGAAGACTTCGGAAATGTTCATCGCCCTGGTGCCTTCATTCAGTTGGACGAGACTTTTGTCTCTGCGTCGTTGCTGGCCAGTTTGACCTTGCTGCCATTGGCAAGCGAGGCCTGACCTTCGGTCACGACCTTTTCACCGGGTTGCAGGCCAGCGCTGAGACCGGCCATGCCATTGGCGCGAAGCGCAACCGTGACCGGGCGCACTTCGATGCTGTTATCCGTCTTCACGACATAGCTGATCGAACCGCTTTCCTGCGGCTGCACGGCAACGCCGGGCACAAGCACCAGATTGTCTGCCTGTCCGGCTTCCACCAGTACACGCAGCGATTGGCCTGGCCAGAAATTGCCGGATTGATTGTCCAGCGTGGCGCGCAGACGCACGGTGCCGCTGGCCTCGTCGATTGTGTTGTCAAGGAAACTGACCGGGCCGCTTTCCGAAATATCCCTGCCGTCAGCCGATACTGCGGAAGCTGTGGCTTTTAGTGTGCCGGTGGCGAGCGTTTCGCGGATCAGCGCGATATCCGTTTCCGCTAGTGCAAAATCTGCGTAAATCGGCTTCATCTGCGTGATGGTCGCGACCGGCGAACCGGCGGAAAGATAGGCGCCAGCGGATACAAGCACGGCGCCAAGCTGGCCGTCGAAAGGCGCTATAATCCGGGTGTTGTCGAGGGTCACCTGATCAGCCGCCAGCTGTGCCTGATCGACTTGCAACTGGGCTTCAGCCACTTTGAGAGCGGCCAGCGCATCATCGCCCGCCTGCGATGTACTGACGCCCTTGTTGACAAGGTCTTGCATCCGCTTCAGCAGGATTTGCGCATTGTTCAGCGTGGCCTGCGATTTGGCGACGGAAGCCTGATCTTTCACGACGGTGGCGCGGATGGCTCGGTCATCAAGTTGAGCGATCAGGTCGCCCTTTCTGACGATGGCCCCGTCCTTGACCTTGAGGATGGCCACATTGCCGGGCTCGGGACTGTTGACTGCGGTGGAGGCGACGGCAACCACCGTGCCGATGGTGCTGCGCTGGATCGGCAGCGATCCAGCGGTTGCAACCGCGACCTTGACGGCATGCTCGGCACTGGCCGAGCGGCTACCGCCTTTTCGACTGTCTGTCTGAACTGCGTTTGGAGCACTGGTGCCGTTCTGTTTCGTGGTATGTTGCCAGCCGACAAAACCGGCACCGGCAACCAATAGGATCGGGACACCCCAAACAACCCAACGCTTCACTCAACGCTCCTGTCAACGAAGGGATACGCCGTAATACCGGCTGTCCGAACGCTAACACAACGGTGCCGCCCGGCAATTAAATTGATTGAGAGCGGCAGTTGTTCACTTCGTGATAATGAGTGATGCCATTATTAGCAGAAACGCGTGTTGTTGCTGGCCGTTATTGAAGAACACGGAGAATATCGCGGACGACTTCCGCCTGCAGCGGGCGTTGTTTTTCGATGTTGAAATGGCCGACTTCCTTCACGCCGGAGAAATCGCGGTTGTCCAGCTTCCCCTTGAAACGGGGGCCGGGTACCAGCGGAAGCCCCCAACCGTGCTGCGAGAAATAGAAATTCACAACGCGGCGGATATTTCCTGGCAAGGGATCGGGTGCCGTGGCGGCAAACGAGGCCATGTAATCCACGCGAATGCCTTTTTTCTCAAGGACTTCGGCGATGGAAATAATGGCATTGGCACCCAATGAATGGCCGACGAGAATGACCGGCTGCGGGCCATATTTCTGCCGGTCGGCAATAATCCGGTTGGCGACGAGCCGCCAGGCGGCGTTGCCATCGACATGCGCATCTACACCTGCGGCCTGCAATTCTGCACCGATTTCATCGATGCCGGCGGAAAAGATATTGGCGAAACCGCGCAGGAGATAGACGTCGGGGCGTCCCGGCTGGGCGGCGTTTCCCGTCTTGTCATTCGTAGCGGGCACCTGTCCGGCAGGTTTCGCCGATTTGGCGTGTGCTGCGACCGGCATCGCGGCCAGCACAAGGCCAGAAAGCAGCAGAAAGCGGCGGCTGATGAAATTTTTCGCCGAATTGCCTGATTTGTTCGTCATGTAAAAATACCGGGGTTATGGCCAAGGTCTCGGAATAATACGTCCGGTGCGCCTGGCATATTCGTCATATGAAGCGCCGAATGCGTTGCGCATCATCGCTTCTTCATGGCCTACGCGGTAAAAATAGAGAATGCCGACACCAACAATGCCCGCCAGTCCGGCGAACCAGTTGGGGAGCAGGCAAAACTGCGCTATCGCCCAAAGCCAGAACGATAAATACATCGGATGGCGGACATATTTATAGAGCCCATCCGTCACGAGTTTGTGTTCCTTGCGGATTTCCAGCGACACCGACCAGTTCTTGCCGAGTTGGCGATGACTTGCATGAAACAGCCATAGAAAGGCGAGTTCCACGACAAGGCCGATCCAGCCGAGCCACGGCTGAAAGGTATAATCAGCAAATGCTGGAAAGCCCGTTGCAACATAGATAATCGGGATCAGCGACAGGCCGACGGTCGCGGCAGCCAGCGCCGCCCGGTCGGGCAGTGTCTTGGCATTGGTCGTAACTTTGATCTTGCGGGCGCGCCGCTGGTGCGGCACCCGGATGACCACCCACGCAACGAGGCCAATGGCCCAAACGATCATTGCCAAGGTGGGCGTCATTCGGAAATATCCTTTTCTGGCGACGAGCCGCCCACAATATGGTCACGCACACGGTCTGCGAGGAAAATCGGGCCGCAGCAGACCTGAAAGAAATCGTACCAATAGGGCTTCGTATTGCCGAATACATATTGATAATGCACGCGAAAGAGATTGCGCCTCACCCGCGTGTAAGTCTCGGCCAGCAGCATATCCTTGATGCGCACCTGACGCACGAACGGAAACCTTCTGCCCTCCGCACGCTTGAGCTTCATTTCCGCCACCGGGTCGGTTTTATAGAAGTTGATAGCGTCGGTGAGGCACTGGATTTCCACCCACTCAAGCTTACCATCATCGGTAAGTCTTTGCACGTCTTCACGAAATCTCTTGGCTGCCGGATGGTAGCCCGCCTTGAGCGCCGTGGAACCAAGCGTCAGAATGGTAACCTTCGGCGCGCGCGTTGAAAAGGCTTGGTCTATGGCCAGACAACGGGCGGCGACATCCAGCATCAGCATGCCGCCGGTGCTGTGGCCGATCAGGATGACCTCGTCATATCTGCCCGCTCTGACGCGCTGGACAATGCTTTCCGCAAAACGCTGCATCAGCGCTTCGGCATCCGGTCGCCTGCCGCGAAAGAAGCTCAACGAGAAGGACCAGAGATCCATCAGATGATTGGTGGACCAGCGTTTGCCCAGCACCATCAATGCGAACGAGAACACGGCAAGCCCGATGATCCAGCCAAGTGCGCCAAGCCAATGCGCCGTGAGACGAACGGCGGCATATCCCAACAGCGCGAACAGGACGATTGCGAGGAAAGGATAGAGGAAATAAAGCCCGAAGCGCCAAGCTTTGGCAAAGAATTGGAAAGCCGTGCCGGAAAAGACGAAGTCGGCAAAAGCGCGCAGATATTTGCCGAGCCGAACAGGCAGGGGCCGGGCGAAATCTGCCAATACGATGCTGTCGAGTGCGAGAAAATTGAAATCGGTCGTCGTTGACCAATCTTCGTGCGCAGCACGGGTTTCGATGGTTGCAAGCCCGATCTCGTGATCGGGTGCCTGATCCACGGAAGAGACCGCTGACTGGTAGCCCCACAGCGTGTCGAAACGAGCAATTTCCTTACGCAGCCGCTTGAAAAACGCGTCTGGCGTTTTCGGATCATACCCGCCAATAAAGAATACGGCACGCCGCTGGACCGACTGATTCATGCCGAAAGCGTAATTTGCATCTTATGCATTGTCGAGATTAAACCGCATCGCATAATATTGAAATTCTTTGGCCTTTCTTTCTCAAGCATGAGCTTTCAGCGAGAAAAAATTTCCGGTCCATTTCAGCAATTTTGCATGATGGCTTTATGACGGAAGCTTTGTCGAAACAAATGGATAGCAGGGCTTTTGCTGTTTGGCGCAACAGCCTGCGCGCCTTCTGGCTTGGTGCGACGGACGCTTTGCAACTGGCGAAAACGTGATATGGCGAGAGCGGCGCGATCCGGGGAGGACGCTGTCAGATTCTTGCAAGTTCTGGATCGCATATTATGAGCCGCACTATTCTCTGCCTGGGCGCCCTTACGCTCGACACAATCCTCCGCCTTGACGCATTGCCGGAAAAAGCCGGGAAATATCTGCCCAGAGAAGCGGTGCAGATCGCAGCCGGTATGGCATCGAGTGCCGCAGCCGCCATCGCCCGTCTTGGGGGCGATGTGGCGCTTTGGGCATCGACCGGCGACGACGCCACCGGCGAGCGGGTGATTGCTGAATTGCGGGCCGAAGGCATCGACTGCTCTCATATTCGCAGGCTTCCAGGCGCGCGCACCGCGTTTTCGTCGATTCTGGTTGATCCGTCCGGCGAGCGCGTGATCGTGCCGTTCTATGATCCGCAACTGGGTAGCCCGGCTTCAAGCGTGCCGCCTGTCGAAACAGGTGCATTTGCAGCGGTCATGGCCGATGTCCGTTGGGCTTGGGCCGCAGAAACCGGCCTCAAGGCCGCGCGTCGCGCCGGTATACCCGCCATTCTTGATGCAGACACGGCCCCGGTCGAACGCCTTGAACGACTGTTGCCGCTTGCAACGCACATTGTCGCGTCAGAACCCGCCGCCATCAGCCTGACGGGAACGGCGAATTTGAGCGAATGCGTCGCGATACTGGCCAGCCGCTATGATGTTTTCACAGCCGTTACCGCTGGCGCGCAGGGGTGCTACTGGACTGAACGGGCCGGGCATTCGGTGCAGCATGTCGCCGGGTTTCCCGTAAAGGCGGTCGACACGCTCGCTGCGGGCGATGTCTTCCATGGCGCCTTCGCGCTCGGTTTGGTCGAAGGCGGCGCGATGCATGACATCATCCGCTTTGCCAATGCCGCCGCCGCCATCAAATGCGCACGGTTCGGCGGACGTTCCGGTTCACCAAGCCGGGCAGAAGTGCAGGCATTTATGGAAAGCGGACTGTTTCCGGTTTAAATCTCCAATCCCCAAAATTTACATAAATGCACAGTGAACTCGAATTGACTATTTACTAACATGTTAGTATGTGCCAACTTACAGTTCAATCTTGGGAGGAGACGGCTTTGCCAACAGATTCTGGGCCCCAAAACAATTCTGGGCAGAAGCGCTTCGGGCTTTCTGCAGCGCTCACAACGCCATTCGATGCGGATGGCAAGATCGACGTCAAGCGTGCGCTGGCGCATGCCAAGGCGCGTCTGGATAGCGGCTGTTCCAGCGTCACGCTGTTCGGCACCACCGGCGAAGGATCTTCGGTTGGCGATGCGGAGCGCGCAGCGCTTCTCGACGCATTCATCGCGCAGGGATTTCCAGCAGCCAATATCGTTGTCGGCGTGATGGAGAACTCCATTGCCGATGCGGTGCTTCAGTCGGGCGATGCGCTGCGTCGCGGCTGCAAGGCCATTCTTCTGGCGCCGCCGTCCTATTTCAAGAACCTTTCCGACGATGGCCTTTTCAACTGGTTCTCCGCCGTGCTGAAGGGTCTCGGTTCGGATGCGCGCGATATCATCCTTTACAACATCCCTTCGGTGACGGCGGTTGAACTTTCGGTCGATCTGGTCGGTCGTCTGCGAGTTGCTTTCGGCGCGATTATCTCTGGCGTGAAGGATTCATCGGGCAACTGGGCTTATACCGAGAAGCTTCTGGCTGCGCATAAGGACATTGCAATCCTGATCGGCGACGAGCGCGATCTCGCCGCCGGTGTTCGTCTCGGCGGGCAGGGCGCGATTTCCGGCATGGCCAATCTGTTCCCGGACCGCCTGCTGCGCATGATCAATGACGGGCAGGACGATGCCGAACTGGTCGATGCTGTGCGCAAGCTTCTCAACTATCCGGTGACGCCTGCGGTGAAGGCGCTGGTGGCGCGGCATACCGGCGATCAGGAATGGCGCCGTGTCCGTGCACCGCTGGTTGCGCTGAACGATGCGGATTTCGATGCAATTGGCAGTGTATTTGCCGGATTGCATATGGCAAAGGCGGCCTGAGCCGGGCATAAGCGTTGCAGACATGCTGCGGAAATGTGGGAGACGTTTCCGCAGTATAACCAAAGCGGTTGGGGGAGGACAAAGCCTTGGCGGAAGATCAGAACGAGCCGGTGAAGTTGCGGGACAAAGCCTATCAGAGCTTTACCCAGCATTTGCTGGCGCGCGATTTCCATCCGGGCCAGTTCGTCTCGCAGCGCCAGCTCGTGACCATGACCGGCCTGCCGCTTGGCGCAATCCGCGAACTGATCCCCCGGCTTGAGGCGGAAGGTCTGATCAAGACCGTGCCGCAGCGCGGACTTCAGATCGCACATATTGATCTCAATCTCATTCGTGAGGCTTTCCAGTTTCGCTTGTTCATCGAGAAAGAGTCGGTTGCCATTTTCTGCCAGTCGGCATCGGATGAATTGCTGCGTTCGCTGCGGGCCGAGCATGAAGACACGCTGAACCGCGCCATGAGCGAAGGCGAAACGCCGGAGCTTGAGGAGCGGGCGCAGAATATCGACTGGAGCCTGCACGACACCATTGTCGCTTCGCTCGACAATGAAATCATCTGGCGCGCTTACCAGACGAATACGATCAAGATGCGCCTGATCAATCAGGAGCGTTTCCGGATCACCGGGCGCGTCATTCCGGTCATGCAGGAACATCTGGCGGTCCTGACGGCGATTGAAACCCGCCACCCGCAAATCGCCATGGATGCCATCGCCGTTCATATCAACAATGCGCGGAAGCTGGCTTTACACATCTAGATCAAACAAAGGCCCAGCAAGAGGAGTTGCCGGGTTTGAAACATAGGGGAGGAGCAGAATGAAACTATTTCATCCGACACGTCGCCAGTTTCTGGCGGGTTCAGCGGCCATCGCCGCATCCGGCGTGACAGGCATCAGCCCGTCTTTCGCCGCTTCCACGGTTGACTGGAAGAAATATGCGGGCACCACGCTTGAGGTGAATCTCATCAAGAGCCCGCGCGGCGAAATCCTTCAGAAGCATCAGAAGGAATTCGAAGAGCTGACGGGCATCAAGGTTCATTCCGAACAGATGCCGGAACAGCAGCAGCGTCAGAAGGCGGTCATCGAACTGACCTCCGGTCGCCCGAGCTTCGACGTCATTCACATCAGCTATCACGTGCAGAAGCGCCAGTTCGAAAAGGGCGGCTGGCTTGCCGATCTCAACCCGTTCCTGAAAGACCCGACGCTGACCGATGCGTCGCTGACGGAAAACGATTTCGCAAGCGCTGGTCTGACCTTCGCCAAGGACGCCAATGGCCGCTTCGGCGCATTGCCGTTCTCGGTCGATTACTGGATCATCTACTGGAACAAGGACCTGTTCGCAGCCAAGGGTATCGAATATCCGAAGACCTTCGAAGAACTGGTGAAGGCTGCGGAAGCGCTGACCGATCCGTCTTCGAACACCTACGGCTTCGTGGCCCGCGGCATGAAGAACGCCAATGTTCCGGTCTGGACGAGCCTGATGCTCGGCTATGGCCAGAGCTCGGTCGATGCCGACGGCAATCTGAAGACGGATTCGGCAGAAGCCATCGAAGCCGCCAAGCTCTATCAGCGCCTGATGACCAAAGCGGCACCTCCCGGTGTTGCCGGTTTCAACTGGGCCGAATGCCAGTCGAGCTTCCTGCAAGGCAAAGTCGGCATGTGGCTCGACGGTATCGGCTTTGCGCCGCCGCTCGAAGATCCGAACAAGTCGCGCGTTGTCGGCAAGGTCGGCTATGGCGTCATCCCGGCTGGACCGAAGGCCCAGGCTGCACCGACCACCGGCGACGGCATCGGCGTGACCGAAGCTTCTACCAAGAAGGAAGCCGCCTATCTCTACTGCCAGTGGGCCATTTCGAAAGAAATGGGCGCTCGTCTGCTGCAGACGGGTTCGGGCGTTCCGTTCCGCAAGTCGATCATCGACGATGCGGAAGTGCGCAAGGGCGTGACCATGCCGGAAGGCTGGGTCGAAGCCCTGTCGAAATCCGCACCAATCAGCCAGCTCTGCCTGCCGGTTATCGTCCCGGTCACGGAATTCCGCGACATCATGGGCGTTGGCCTCACCAATCTTCTGAATGGTGCCGAAGCAGAAGCTGAAATGAAGCGCGCGACGGAAGAATTCCGTCCGGTCCTCGCACGGAGCGAAGGAAAATGACATCTGCCGCCCCGACAGGAGCAACAAAGAGCATGAATGGGGAGGCCGCCACAAAGGCGGCTTCCACAACCAGAACCGGTAGCAAGTCTGGCAAAAGCCATCTGAAACCGAGTTACTGGCCGTTTGTGCTTCCCGCCTTGATCACCGTCGGGGCGGTGATCGTCTTCCCTTGGCTGTTCACCCTCTGGATGAGTGCCAATCAATGGCAGCTCGGCGGAGGCATCAGCTTCGTCGGCTTCGACAATTATATCCGTCTGGCAGCCGATGCGCGCTTCTGGGATTCCATGTGGCACACGGCGGTCTATACGGTGCTGTCCGTGGTGGCGCCCATGGTGCTGGGCACGATTGCCGCTCTGATCTTCGACAGCAAGCTGCCGATGCGGGGCCTGTTGCGCGGTATCTTCGTCATGCCGATGATGGCGACACCTGTTGCCGTCGCTCTGGTCTGGACGATGATGTATCACCCGCAGCTCGGTGTGCTGAATTATCTCCTGTCGCTGGTCGGGATCGGTCCGCAGGAATGGATTTTCAATCAGAACACGGTTATTCCGTCGCTGGTCGCGGTCGAGACCTGGCAATGGACACCGCTGGTCATGCTGATCGTGCTCGGTGGCCTTGCCTCCATGCCGCGCGATCCGTTTGAAAGCGCTGAAATCGACGGCGCGAATGGCTGGCAGAAATTCCGCTACATCACGCTTCCGATGATCCTGCCTTTCATCATGGTGGCCGTCATCATCCGCTCGATCGATGCGCTGAAAAGCTTCGACATCATCTATGCGATGACGCAGGGCGGCCCGGGCACGGCATCGGAAACCATCAACATCTATCTCTATAACGTGGCGTTTTCGTATTACGACATCGGATATGCTTCGGCGATTGCCGTGGTGTTCTTCATCGTGATCATCGCCATGTCCATGATCCTGCTGGCGCTTCGCCAGCGGACCAAATGGAACGCTTGAGGACCGGCTCATGGCACGCAAGTCAATTCTGTCGAAGCTCGGCACTGCGCTTCTTGTTTTCGTTATCGTTTCGCCGGCGCTTTTCTTTTTCATCTGGATGCTGTCGCTTTCGCTCAAATACGAAATCGACAACGGTGCCTATCCGCCGATCCTGATCCCGGAACGTTTCGCCTGGTCGAACTATACGCAGATTTTCGAAGCCAATGATTTTCTGCTCTATTTCTGGAACAGCCTTCTGGTGACCGGCATGGCGACACTGCTCGCCCTTCTGGTCGGGGTTCCAGCGGGCTACGGCATCGCGCGACTCAAGGCGCATAAATCGGCGATTGTCATCATGATCGCCCGCATGACGCCGGGTCTGTCCTATCTGATCCCGCTGTTCCTTCTGTTCCAGACACTGAGTCTGCTTGGCACGCTCTGGCCGCAGATCATCATCCATCTGGTCGTCACTGTTCCAATCGTGATCTGGATCATGATCGGTTATTTCGAAACGACGCCGATGGAACTGGAAGAGGCGGCGATAATCGACGGCGCGTCCTCGTTGCAGGTGTTTCTCAAAGTAGCGCTGCCCATTGCCAAGCCCGGCATCGTGGTGTCGCTTATTCTTGCAGTGATCTTCTCCTGGAACAATTTCGTGTTCGGGATCGTGCTCGCAAGCCGCGAAACGCGCACGCTGCCGGTCGCTGTCTATAACATGCTTTCCTTCGAACAGGTGAGCTGGGGGCCGCTCGCTGCCGCAGCACTTGTGGTCACTCTGCCTGTTCTGTTGCTTACCGTCTTCGCACAGCGCCAGATCGTTGCAGGTCTGACCGCAGGCGCCGTCAAATAAGAGTTGAGGTTCAAGATGGCATCTGTATCCATCCGTAATGCAGTCAAGAAATATGGCAATGTCGGTGTTCTGCACGGCGTGTCAGTCAGCATCGAGGACGGCGAGTTCGTCGTGCTCGTCGGCCCTTCGGGCTGTGGAAAGTCCACGCTTCTGCGTATGATCGCAGGGCTTGAGGAAATCAGCGACGGCGAAATCGCCATCGGTCCGCGCGTGGTAAACGACCTGCGCGCCAAGGAACGCGACATCGCCATGGTATTCCAGAACTATGCGCTTTATCCGCATATGACGGTTGCCGACAATATGGGCTTCGCGCTCATGCTCAAGAACGCGCCCAAGGAAGAGCGCGACAACCGCGTTGCGCGTGCAGCCGAAATTCTCGGCCTCAACAAGCTGCTCGACCGCTTTCCGCGCCAGCTTTCCGGAGGTCAGCGCCAGCGCGTGGCCATGGGCCGCGCCATTGTGCGCGATCCGCAGGTGTTCCTGTTCGACGAACCGCTCTCCAACCTTGATGCCAAGCTGCGCGTGCAGATGCGCGGCGAGATCAAGGGCCTGCATCAGCGCCTGAAGACCACCACCATCTATGTGACCCACGACCAGATCGAAGCCATGACCATGGCCGACAAGATTGTGGTGATGCGCGATGGTCTGGTCGAGCAGATCGGCGCGCCGCTCGACCTTTATGATCGCCCGGCCAATATGTTCGTTGCGGGCTTCATCGGCTCGCCGTCGATGAATTTCATCAATGGCAAGATCGAGGAAGGTTCGTTCGTGGCTGAGGGCGGTTTCCGCCTGTCGCTGCCGCAAGGTGACTATTCCAGCCTTTCGGCCAAGGCCGTCTATGGCGTACGCCCCGAGCATATGAAGATCGCAGAAGGCGGCGTTCCGGTTACGGCGGAAATCGTCGAGCCGACCGGTTCGGAAATCATGGTCATGGGCAAGCTCGGCACGCAGCCGATCACCTGCCTGTTCCGTGAGCGTTTGACCGTGCGTCCAGGCGATGTGCTGCCAATCGCCATTGATCCGGCAACGAGCCACGTCTTCGAGCCGGAAAAGGGGATGCGTGTCAGCGCCTGACCATTTCCATTGAACGGCGAACTCCTTTAATACTCAGACTCTCGGTAATGTGAGAGTCTGGAGAATTCTATGCAGCCAATCTGGGCCGTGGGTCTGATGACCGGCACCGTTCTCGATGGAAATATCGACGTCGCGCTTTTGAAAACGGATGGCGAGACGGTCGATATATTCGGCACCTATGCGCTGAAGCCTTATCCGGACGGTATTCTGGAACTGTTGCAGCAGGCGCAGGCCGAAGCCCGCGTTTGGAATTTTGAAGGCCCGGAACCGGCGATTTTTGCCGAGGCGGAAGATGCCCTGACCCGAGCGCAATCGGCTGCCGTGCGCGCGCTGGTTGAAGAAAGCGGGCTGATTATGGCCGATATCGGCGTTGTCGGTTTTCATGGCCAAACCGTGTTGCATCGTGCGCCACAGCCGGGACGGCTTGGCGATACGCGCCAGCTTGGCGACGGTGCGCTGATGAGCGAGTTGCTGGGCACAAAGGTTGTCTATGATTTCCGCACCGCCGACATTCGTGCAGGCGGACAGGGTGCGCCCCTGGCTGCAATCTATCACGCGGCTTTGCTGCGCAGTGCCGATGCCAGCGGCGATACGGCGATTCTCAATCTCGGCGGTGTCGGCAATATTACATGGTGGGATGGCGGCGACACGCTGGTCGCCTTCGATACCGGCCCGGCCAATGCGCCGATCAATGATTTCATGAAAGCGCGTGGTTTGGGCGAGATGGACCGCGACGGCGCGCTGGCGGCGCAAGGCGAGGTTGACGAAGCGCGCCTCGCCAAACTGCTTGAACATCCTTATATGACCGCGCCTTTTCCGAAATCGCTGGACCGCTTTGACTTTACAGCTGCTATGGCTGATGGCCTCAGCGATGAAGACGGGGCTGCAACGCTCACCGCTTTCACCACATCGGCGGTGGCAAAGGCGCTCGATATTCTGCCACAGCGCCCGAACCGGCTGGCGGTCTCCGGTGGCGGGCGTCACAACCCGACGATGATGCGTATGCTGGTCGAGCGTGCTGGCGTCGAGCTTGTGCCGGTCGAGACCTTGGGCTGGCGGGGCGATGCGGTTGAGGCTGAGTGCTTCGCGTTTCTCGCCGTGCGCGCCTTGCGTGGCTTGCCGATCAGTTTTCCAAGCACAACAGGCGTACCTGCGCCCATGACAGGCGGAAAGATCGCGGGCTGAAAGGTCCGCATCAAGGATTTATCTTTTTAAGGGAAATCTGGATAGCAAAACGCCCGCAGCAATTTGGGAGGAGGAGAGTTGCTGCGGGCGGATTGGTAAAGCGCGATTGGGAGGAGGAGTATCGCGCTTCAGGTTCGGTTTTTGGGAGGAGGAGTAAAACCGAACAACTGCAAAATAGAGCCGTGAGCCGGGCCTTACAACAACCGATCCTGCAACCGAGATATGCGTATTTTGCAAGGCGTTAAAACGCGCCCCAAAACGAAACCGCCCCAGCCGCGAATAAACGCGCTAGGGCGGTGAATCTCCGCCAAAGCCCCCAATGGCGAGATGCAAGATTAATAGCACGAGTCGCGCCCTGGTAAACGTTGTCAAGGGCCTTCGATGACAAAAAGAAGCGCACTATGTCAAAACGGCAACAATTCCGGTGCGCAGTGCGCATCGGCCTATCTCCTTGGAAAGTGCGGGCTATTTAATGCAGCTTTTCGGCATCCAGTTTGGGCATCATGGCGAGAACCTCTGGCAGTTCGCGCACCTCACAGGCGGGGCTGAAATACCAGCCCTGCAAATGATCGCATTTCATGTCACTCAAAAGGTCGATCTGTTCGATGGTTTCGACGCCTTCGGCGGTCACCGTCTTGCCGAGACTATGGGCGATCTGAATGACGCCGCGCACGATGGCCCGATCTTCCGGTGAAGCCGCGATATTGGCCACAAAGCTGCGGTCGATCTTAAGGCGATCAATCGGCAGGCGGCGCAAATGCGTGAGCGAGGCGAAGCCGGTTCCAAAATCATCAAGGGCGACTTCCACGCCTGCCATGTGAAGCCGTTTGAGACCCTGTTCGACGCGCTTTTGCGCAAGGCCGAGCAACATGCCTTCCGTCATCTCCGCGCTGAAGCTCTCCGGTCCGATACCGGTTTCGGCGCATAATTCAAAGAAGCGGTCGAGAAAGATATCCGAGCGGAAATCGGAATTGGTCAGATTCATCGCAATGCGATGCAAGGGCGCTTCCGCCTGACGCAGCGATTGAGCATCCGCAAAAATCCGCTCCAGCATGAACATGCCGAGCGCCGCCCGTATGGCCGGGTCTTCAAAGCCTTCGCCGAAATAGGCAGGCGTGAGCAATCCCCGTTCGGGATGACGCCAGCGCATCAGCGCTTCCAACGAAATTGCCTGACCGGAAAGCAGCGGAATGATCGGCTGATAATGCAGTTCGAATTCGCCATGTTCCAGCCCGCCCTCGATCTCTTCATAGAGCGCGGATTTGCGCCGGGCGACTTCGCGCAGCTGCGGCTGGAACACTTCCACGCGGTCCCGTCCCAGAGCCTTGGCTTTGTAGAGCGCGAGATCTGCCGCCTTGAACAGATTGCCGACATCCTTGCCATCGCGCGGAAAGCGCGCAATGCCGAGGCTGGACGATATGCGCCGTGGAGTCGTGCCAATCACCATGGGCTGACGAATGGCTTCGAGAATTTCTTCGAAAAGCTCATCGGCTTCGCAGTCCGTCGCGCCGACGAGAATGAGGCTGAACTCGTCGCCGCCCATGCGCGACATGAACAACTGACTGTCCTCGAAGGACCGCAGACGCTTGCCGATATTCTGGAGCAGAACATCGCCTGCGTGATGCCCGAACGTGTCATTGACCTCCTTGAAGGAGTCCACATCGAGCAGCGCCAGATGGAATATGCCGTTGGACCTTTCGTGGTCCTGCACCTGCATTTCCAGATATTCCTGAAAACGACGGCGGTTCGGTAGTCCGGTCAGCGGGTCGAGATTGGCCAGCCGGTCGAGATGTTCCTTGCTGGTCCGCAAGGCGCTTTCAAGTTTCTTGCGGTCGGAAATATCAAAGCGGATGGCCGTGTAGCTATCCACCTTTCCAGCAGGTGACAAATGCGGGACGATGGTTGTATCGACCCAGTAATGCGAGCCGTCCTTGCGCCGATTGCAGATTTCGCCGTGCCAGATTTTGCCATGGGCGATCTCGCGATACATGTCGCGAAAGAAGTCCTTGCTGTGGACGCCCGAATGCAGGATGCGGTGGTTCGCGCCGATCAGTTCGCGCGCCGTATAGCCGCTGATCTCACAGAACTTGCGATTGACATAGGTGATGATGCCGCGCACATCCGTGTGAGCGACAATCGCAGCGCTGTCGAGCGCATAGCGAATGAAGTCGTCTTCAAGATCGGGCTGCAAGGGCTTTTGCAGCTTCCGCGCAATCTCTTCAACAGCGTCGGTAAAAGACGATGTCTGCTGGTCCAGAGCGTGCTTCTTTTCCGGCGCCGCTTTTTTCTCTGTCATGCGGTATGTCTCAGCATGGGGGATGTTGCTGCTTAATCATATCAAATTTTATCCGTACTTTCCAGAATATAGTATTATTGTTTAGAAATATACAATCTAGTGAATAATTTGAAAATTACATAAGTATCCTCGTTTTATTTAAACTCAGCTTCAACCTACGGTAATCAATTGTATTTCCGGGTTGCTTCTAGGTATGGTTGTTTATGTGCTGGCGTCCAGTCGAGCCTATTTCCGCAGACGTTCGGCAATACGGGCTCTGTTGATCGCCATTGCTTCGTCGGAAGGTTCCCAGTCGCAACACCATTCAGGCGGGATGCCGATCGGCAATTCATGGGTTGCGGTGAACTGGGGCGCGTAACCTCTGGCCTGCATTTCGGCCACAAGCGAGGCCTGACGTTTCGCCAGATAGCCGAGGCGCATATAGAAAAACCGGACATGGCCGGTTCCAAGCGTGTAGGCGGGCGGGTTTCTCCGATCCGTGGTGGTTTCGCCGCGCTGGATCGCTGCTTTCACAAGGGCGAAAACACGCGGCAATTCCCGGTATTCCGCAATAAGATGCGGCCCGGTCAGCTCCGCTGGGGGAATGCAGTTAATGCGTGTCAATTCTCAAAATCCCGCTCGCCCTGAGATTGAATTCGAGAACCGAATAGGCCAAGTCGCCCTGATGCTCAAGCTAATTTAGCTGGCTATTAAAAGATAAGGCCTTGAGATCAAATGGAAATGGCGGCAAATCTGCCGCCATCCAAGCCGTTTCGTTCGCTCTATCTGTGATCGCTCAATGCGCAATCATGACATGGCGCACGGCGGTATAGTCCTCAAGCGCATAGATCGACATGTCCTTGCCATAGCCGGATTGTTTCAACCCGCCATGCGGCATTTCATTGGTCAGCATGAAATGTGTATTGATCCAGGTGCAGCCATATTGCAGGCGGGCTGCGGTCTGCATGCCCTTGCTGACATCTTTGGTCCACACCGACGAGGCAAGACCGTAATCGCTGTCATTGGCCCATTGCACGGCTTCATCGACATCGCTGAAGCGCGTGACCGAAACAACCGGACCGAAGACTTCGCGGCGTACGATTTCATCATCCTGCGTTGCTCCGGCAATCACGGTCGGCTCGAAGAAGAAGCCGTTGGCGCCCGATGTCTTGCCGCCGGTCGTCACCTCGATATGCTTATGCTCGCGGGCGCGGGCGACAAAACTCTCGACACGATCCCGCTGACGGCGGGAAATGAGTGGTCCGATCTCGTTTTGGCTGTCGTCTTCCAGATTGTAGCGGATGCTGGAAACGGCGGATGACAAGTCAGCGACGAAACGATCATAGATGCGCGCATCGGCATAGATGCGGCAGGCGGCGGTGCAGTCCTGACCGGCATTGTAATAGCCGAAGGTGCGAATGCCGTTGACGACAGCTTCCACATCCGCATCGTCAAAGACGATGACCGGCGCCTTGCCGCCAAGTTCCAGATGGGTGCGCTTCACGCTCTTGGCTGCCGCCTGCAAGACCTTCTTGCCGGTTGCGACGTCCCCAGTGATCGACACCATATCGACACGCGGATGATTGATCAGCGCGTTGCCGACCGTTTCACCACGTCCCAACACGATATTGACGACACCCTCCGGCAGAATATCCGCCAGCAGTCTGGCCATTTTCAGCGCGGTCAGCGGCGTCTGTTCGGATGGTTTGAAAACCACCGTATTACCGCCCGCAATGGCTGGCGCCAGTTTCCACGCCATCATCATCAGCGGATAGTTCCACGGGGCGATGGAGCCGATGATGCCGACCGGATCGCGGCGGATCATCGACGTGTGGTTCGGCAAATATTCGGCGGCAATCGGTCCGTGGAGATTGCGCACCGCGCCAGCAAAGAAGCGGTAACAATCGACAATGGCCGGAATCTCGTCATTGATGACGGCGTTGATCGGTTTGCCGCAATTAAGCGCTTCCAGTGTGGCAAAGGCCTCCGCATCGCGCTCAATCGCATCGGCGATCTTGAGAAGGTAGTTGGAACGTTCGCCGGGCGTGGTGCGCGACCAGCTTTTGAACGCCTTGTCGGCGGCGCTGACTGCGGCATCGACCTGCGCCAGCGAGGCTTCCGGCAGTTTGAGAACGGTCTCGCCGGTCTTGGGATTGAGGACGTTTTCCTCGGTTTCCGTGCCAGCTTCAAAGCGCGAGCCAATCAGCATTTCGGTGTTCATATCGTTCTCCCTTGTGTCATTTCCCGTGACCGGCGACCTGATCGCCATCGCGGGTGAGATAGTAGGCGGCGAGGATGGGCAGGAAGGTCACCAGAACCACTACCATGGCCACCACATTGGTGACGGGGCGCTGGCGTGGCCGGATCAGTTCCTGAAGCATCCAGATTGGCAGGGTCATCTGCTGGCCGCCGGTAAATGTGGTGACGATCACTTCGTCGAAAGACAGTGCAAAGGCGAGCATGCCGCCTGCGAGCAAGGCCGTTCCGATATTCGGCAGGATCACATAGCGGAAGGTCTGGAACCCGTTTGCGCCAAGATCCATCGAGGCTTCGATCAGCGAACCGGAAGTGCGTCGAAAGCGGGCCACGGCATTGTTGTAGACGACCACCACGCAGAAGGTGGCGTGACCAAGCACAATGGTCCACATCGAAAACGGAATGTCGAACAGCGAGAAGGCCGAGCGCAAGGCAATGCCGGTGACAACGCCGGGCAGTGCGATGGGCAGGATGACCAGCAGCGAAATGCTTTCACGTCCGAAAAAATGGGTTCGGCTAACAGCAGCGGCACAGAGCGTACCAAGCACGAGCGCAATCAGGGTCGCAATCGTGGCCACCTGCACGGAGAGCGCAAGCGACGACCACACATCGGCACGGTTCCATGTCACGGCGAACCATTGCAGTGTGAAGCCCGGCGGCGGCCATTGATAGCTTTTCTCTTCCGTCGTGAAGGCATAGACGAAGATCAGCAGGATGGGCAGATGCAGGAAGGCGAGGCCCAGTCCGGCAGCAAGCTTCAATCCGAAGGAAGCGCGGTTGTTGCGATCAGAGCGCATCGAAAGCCCCCTGTTTCTTGGCGATCCAAAGATAGATGGCCATGATGACGATCGGCACGACGGAGAAGGCAGCAGCGAGCGGCACATTGCCTGCCGTTCCCTGCTGGGTATAGACGGCTTGTCCGATGAACAGGCGCGACGAGCCGATGATCTGCGGAATGATGTAATCGCCGAGTGTCAGCGAAAAGGTGAAGATCGACCCCGCGATGATGCCGGGCATGGCGAGCGGCATCAGCACGGTTCGGAAGGTTTGCGCAGGCGTTGCTCCGAGGTCGGACGAGGCTTCCACCAGATTGCCCGGCACACGCTCCAGCGCCGCCTGTGTCGGCAGGATCATATAGGGCAGCCAGATATAGACAAAGACGATGAACGTGCCGAGATAACTGACCGACAGTGAATTGCCGCCGATAATTGGCACAGACAGGATGCCGTCGAGCAGCCAGGACAGGTGCAATTTTGCGAATATCCAGGTCAGAATGCCTTCCTTGGCAAGGATCAGCTTCCACGCATAGACCTTAACCAGATAGCTAGACCAAAGCGGCAGCATGATGCCGAGATAAAACAACGCCTTCCAGCGGCCGCGCGCATAGCGGGCGGCATAATAGGCGATTGGAAAGGCGACGAAGGCAGACGCAACCGTCACCAGTGCGGCCATTGATACGGTGCGGATGATGATGTCGAGATTGGCGGAGTTTAAAAGCTGCGCGTAGGTCGCGAGCGTGAAACTATAGTCGATGAGCCCGGAAAAATCGTCGACCGAGAAGAAGCTCTGTAACAGAAGCGCGATCAGCGAGCCGATATAGATAATGCCCAGCCACAAAAGCGGCGGCGTGAGCATGAGAAACAGCAGCATCCCCGGACGACGCCAGAAAAGGTCGGAGAGACGACCAAGTATCCCGCCGTGCTGCGGCAGGATGGAGGTCGGATTGGCCCCAGAATTTGCTCCGGAGTTTCCGAGTGTGGAAGCCTGCGCGCCGCTCATGCTGCCTGATCCATGTAATGAACGTCAACCGGATTCCAGACGATGCGGATATCCGATCCCGTCTCGGGAACACTTGCACCTGCGGGCAGCATGACATGCAATCTGGCACCTTCGGCTTCAACCCCGAGACGTGTGGCGGAGCCGAGAAAGCTGGCGGTTTCGATCCGCGCTGCAACGCCGACCTTGTCGCCTTTATCTGCAAGGCGAATGGATTCCGGCCGGAGGCTGGCCCAGCGGCGCTCGCCGCCAAATGCGGCCATGATTTCCGGTGCGACGACATTGGAAGAGCCGACAAAATCCGCAACGAAACGGGTCTGGGGACGATTATAGATTTCCTGCGGTGTTCCGGCCTGAACGATGCGGCCATTGTTGAAGACTGCGATGCGGTCCGCCATGGACAGTGCTTCGCCCTGATCGTGGGTCACGAAGACGAAGGTGATGCCGAGCGCCTTTTGCAGGCTCTTGAGCTCTTCCTGCATCTGTTCGCGCAGTTTGAGGTCAAGCGCGCCGAGCGGCTCATCGAGAAGTAGCACTTTCGGCTTGTTGACGAGGGCGCGCGCCAGCGCGACGCGCTGCCGCTGCCCGCCGGAAAGCTGGCTTGGCTTGCGGGCGCCATAGCCGGGCAGCTTGACCAGTTCGAGCATTTCCTCGGCGGCGCGGTGGCGTTCAGCCTTTCCGGCACCCCGCACCATCAGCCCATAGGCCACATTGTCCAGAATGCTAAGATGCGGAAACAGCGCATAATCCTGAAAAACCGTGTTGACGTTGCGCCGATAGGGCGGCACGCCACCGGCGCTTTCGCCAAAAATCTCTATTGTTCCGTCGGTCGGCTGTTCGAAGCCCGCGATCAACCGTAGGCAGGTCGTCTTGCCGGAACCGGAAGGGCCCAGCATGGCAAAGAACTCGCCGGGCGCGATGGTCAGGTTGACGTGATCGACGGCCCGGACTTCGCCGAAGTGCCGGCTCACATTTTCAAAACGAACTGCTGCTGTCATGGCTCTACCCATCATCGAGAACGCCAGCCTCCGTTGGCGGGCGCGTCTGTCCGTTCCCTTCCTTCAGCTGAAGGAAGGGCAATGTTTGTAATTGTGATGGTCGATGTCAGCGACCGCCAATGACGCCGATATAATCCGACACCCAGCGATGATAGGGTACGCATTCGCCCTGGCTTTCGCATTTGGCCGTCGGTGTGCGCCAGAAGCTGATCTTGGCAAAATTATCGAAGCCGTTGATCGCGCAGCCTTCGTCGGTCAGAAGCGCATTGCCCTTACAGGCTGCTGGAACGGACGGTACGGCACCGAACCATGCGGCGGCGTCGCCCTGAACCTTCGGTTTTAACGAGTGCTCGAACCACTTATAGGCGCAATTGGGGTGCTCGCTATCCACGTGGAGCATGGTGGTGTCAGCCCAGCCGGTTGCGCCTTCTTCTGGGAAAGTCGAGCCGACCTTGGCATTTTCCGACTTCAGGAGATTGACCTGGAACGGCCATGAACCGGAAGCCACGACGCCCTCATTCTTGAAGTCATCGATCTGGATCATGGCGTCGTGCCAATAACGGCTGACGAGCTTACGCTGCCCGCGCAGGAGATCGAGCGCTGCCTTATACTGGTCTTCGTTGAGTTCGTACGGGTTCTTGATGCCGAGTTCCGGCTTGTGCTTCATGAGATAAAGCGCGGCGTCGGCGATATAGATCGGCCCGTCATAGGCCTGTACGCGGCCCTTGTTGGACTTGCCGTCCGGCAGGGTCTGTTCTTCGAACACCACGTTCCAGCTCTTCGGCGCTTCGCCCTTGAAGACCTCGGTGTTGTACATCAGCACATTCGGACCCCAGAGATAGGGCACGCCGTAATGCACGCCTTTGACGGTGAACCACGGCGCATTTTGCAGCCGTTCGTCCACCGTTTTCCAGCTTGGGATGAGGTCCGTATTGATCGGCTGCACGCGCTTACCCGCCACGAGGCGCAATGAGGCGTCACCAGAGGCGGTGACGAGATCGAAGCCGCCTTCATTCATCAGCGCCACCATTTCGTCGGAGGTGGCGGCAGTCTTCACACTGACCTTGCAGCCGGTTTCCCCTTCGAAATCGGTGACCCAGTCGTAGTTCTTATCGGTTTCGCCGCGTTCGATATAGCCCGCCCAGGCCACGATGCTCAGCGCGCCTTCACCTTCGCCAATTGCTTTCAGCGGTTCGGCGGCAATGGCCTGCGTGGCAAAGCTCGCGACGGCCATTAAAGCGGTACAGGATTGCAGAAATTTTCTCATCGACCACTCCCGTTTTATTCACATTCAGTGATTTTGTTCCCGGAGCAGATGGTGTGCTTAAACCCTGCCTTTCGCAAATTCATTTATCGGAAAGCTGGTATCGATTTTTCCGATATCGGAGCTGGTGTGCTAACGCAGTCGGCCAGAACGCGCAGCCTCGGCAATGCCGATGAAGTCGCGTGCGGATTGCGGCAGGCTCGATCCTTTTCGCCATGCCATACCAATCTGCACGACGGGCAGCGATCCCGAAACATCGCGGCTTTCGATCCGGTCGCCTTCCAGCGACCAGGGGCGATAGACGAGATCGGGGAGGAGGGCTATGCCCGCGCCCGTGGCCACCAAACTGCGCACGGCTTCCACCGATCGCGTGCGGAAAGCCACATGCGGACGGGCACCGAGGGCGGCCAGAAGTTTGCCGGTATTTTCCTCGATTTCATCAACCGTCAGCATGATCAGCGGTTCCTTCGCGATATCACTGACTGAAATGCTGTCGATGGAGACGAGCTCGTGCCCGAGCGGCAGCCACAACCGATAGGGCGAGGTTTCGAGAATTTCCGCATGTAGCGCCATGCGGTCACGCAGGTTTGAAATCACCATCACCGCCACGTCCAGTTCACCGCCAACAAGCAGATGTTCCAGATAGGAACCATTGTCTTCGATGGCGCTGATTTCGACGCCCGGAAAGGCGCGGCGATAGCGGGCGAGCAGGTCGGACAACACGTAGCCAGCGACCAGCGATGTTACACCAAGATTGAGCTTGCCTTTTTCCTGAATGCGCTGGTCGACGAAAGAGCGGCGGGCATCCGAAACGCCGGTCAGAATCTTGGTGGCGTGGCGCAGAAACTGATGGCCGTTATGTGTCACCGTCAGGCCGCGGGGATGGCGCTCGAAAAGCTCGACATTCAGGTCGGTTTCCAGCTCCTTGATCGCCTCCGTGACAGAAGACTGCGAAATTGACAATTTTTGCGCCGCACGGGTGATCGACCCTTGCTCCGCAACTGCAACGAAATACTGTAACTGCCTTAATGTAAACGCCATTTCGGCAGTTAACCGTGACCGGTGAAAGATTGCAAGAGTGGTGGATAGGAACTAAAAGCGGATGATCTGAACGGCGTTGTATGCTAGTTTTGCAACACTGAGAGACGAACATCTAAGATAAAAATAAATTCACTTTCTTATTTCAACCAGTTTGAGTAGTGGCCTGCGCCAATAGCGGTCTTCTTCACCCGCAGTGAACGGTTCGACGACAGATAATGCCTCATTGCAGGCAAAGCGTGCCGCCTAACGCGTATAATTGCCCGTTGATGCTCGACCTTTGGTCAGTGAGTGTTGAAAAATGAATTATGAAAATCGTGGCGCTGGACACGGCGAAGCCGCAGCGACGACAGGCGTAAATGGTCTGCCCATCGACGATGCGCAGGGAAAAAAGGCGCTGGGCAAGGCGGGTCTTGGGGCTGCTCGCGAGCAGATCCTGACAGGTGCTGATTTCGCTGACCCCGGAAAACCGGGCGAACGGCTGGACCTCTTCTTCGAAGAACTGGCCGACAGATTTTCGGATTCGGTTGCCGTTGTTTCGGACGGGCGCAACTGGGCCTATCGGGAACTCGACAACCGCGCCAACCAGTTTGCGCGTCTGCTGATCGAACGCGGTGTTCGTCCTGGTGACCGCATCGGCCTGCTGCTCGACCGTTCTGCCGACACGTATATCGCGCTGCTCGCCGTCATGAAGGCGGGCGCGGCCTATGTGCCACTGGCGACCGCATTTCCGGAAGATCGCATGGCCCTCATCATCGAGGATGCCAATGTAAAGCTCGTCATTTCGCTTGAGGCCTATACGGCCCGCGTCGAACAGATGCCCGTGCCGCATGTGCTGATCGACGGGGCGGGCGCTGAAATTTCAAAGCAGTCCGTCGCGCCACTGGACAAGGCTGCAAGGGCCGCAAATCCGAATCAGATTTGCTATATTCTCTATACGTCTGGCACGACCGGCAGGCCAAAAGGCGTCGCCATCCTGCATCAGAGCTTCTGCAACTTCCTGCGTGTCGCGGCGATGTCCTATGGCTACAGGCCGGGCGACCGTGTTTATCACGGCATGACCATCGCCTTCGATTTTTCGGCTGAAGAATATTGGGTGCCGTTTACGGCAGGCGCGACCGTAGTGCCCGCCCCGGGGCCGATGACGCTGGTGGGCGAAGAACTCGCGGATTTCCTGCGGAAGAATGACATCAACTGCATGGCGTGCAGCCCAACGCTTTTGTCTTCCATCGAAACCGATGTGCCGAAGCTGCGCCTGCTGATGGTGGGCGGCGAAGCCTGTCCGCTCAATTTGGTGGCGCGCTGGACAAAGCCGGGACGCCTGCTTCTCAATACTTACGGGCCCACGGAAGCGACCGTCACGGCAACCATGGGCGTTCTGACGCCCGACAAGCCAGTGACCATCGGTGCGCCGTTGCCGACCTATTCGATAGTCATCATCGAACCGACCGAGCCGAAGCTGACCGACCCGGATCAACTGGGCGAAATCGGCATCGCCGGTATCGGCCTCGCGGTCGGTTATCTCAACCGGCAGGATTTGACCGACCAGAAATTCATTCCTGATTTCATCGGTCTGCCTAACAATCCGTCAGCACGCATCTATCGCACCGGCGATCTGGGGCGCATTAATGCTGCGGGCGAGATCGAGTATCATGGGCGTATCGACACGCAGGTGAAGATTCGCGGCTACCGCATCGAGCTTGGCGAGATCGAAGCCGTTCTGCTCGATCAGCCCGGCGTTGCGCAAGCTGCCGTCACCACCTGGGAAATCGAGCCAGGTCGTGTGGAGCTGGTCGCCTATTACGCGCTGAAGTCGGGCGTGCCACCGCTGCAGCGTGCCGATATTGCGCGTGAGCTGAAGCGTCGTCTGCCGTCCTACATGGTTCCCGCCTATCTTGAAGAACTTGACGCCATTCCAATGACGGTCTCCAACAAGGCCGATCTGAAGCGCCTGCCAAAGCCGACCAATGTGCGCCTTTCGGCGGAGCGCGAAATCGTCCCGCCGAGCAATGACGATCAGCGCTTCATGGCGGACGCGCTGGCCGCAGTGCTTAATCTCGATGAAGTTTCGGTCGAGGATCATTTCTTCGACGATCTGGGCGCCAATTCGCTGCTGATGGCGCGGTTCTGCGCCCGCGTGCGTACAGCGCAGGGTTGGGAAACGGCGTCGATGCGGGATATCTACCTGCATCCAACCATCGCAAGTCTGGCGACGCATCTGCACGCGCCGCAGCAGAAGACCGCGGCCACGGTTGAGCGTCAACTCACTCACAAGGCATCGAATTTTGCTTACTGGACCTGCGGCGCTGCACAGCTCGCCTTCTATGCAGTCTATGCCTATATCGGGCTGGTTTTCTTCGATGGCGGTCTCGACTGGGTCTATGACGCGCTCGACAACCCGCTTCAGCTCTATTTCCGATGTGTCGTTCTCGCTGGGGCAAGCTTCTTCGCGATGACGGGCTTTGCCATCGCAGCAAAATGGCTGCTGATCGGACGCTGGAAGACAGAAAGCTTTCCAATCTGGGGGCTGCGCTATTACCGCTTCTGGGTGGTGAAGACCTTGATCCGCACCGCGCCGGTGGTGCTGTTCCGCGGCAATCCGCTCTATAGCCTCTATCTGCGGCTGCTCGGTGCAAAGCTTGGCCGCAACACGGCCATCGAATGCCGGGCAATTCCGGTTTGCACCGATCTGATTTCCATTGGCGAGAATTCCATTTTGCGCCGCGAATCCAACATTCTCGGCTTTACGGCTGAAAGCGGCTATATCCATACGGGCACGATCACCATTGGTGACGGCGCTTTTGTGGGCGTTGGTTCGACCATCGATATCGACACCAAAATCGGCAATGGCGCGCAGCTTGGCCATGCGTCGTCGTTGCAGCGTGGCCAGAGCATCCCCGATGGTGAACATTGGCATGGGTCGCCCGCAGCGCCCACTACTGCGGATTATTGCAAGGTGCGCAGCATTACGCTGTCGAAAACCCGCCGTATCATGTTCGAGATCGTGCAGCTTGTCGGGCTGTTCATGCTGGTCACGCCGTTCCCTTTACTGTTCCATAGCTACTGGCAAAATGTCAGCGACGATTATCAGGAAACCATCGGCATCGTGGCCATCGGCACGACCGTTACGCTATTCGGCGTGCTGGCAACCTCGTTTATTGCTGCGGTTGCCGTGCCGCGACTGGCCAGCCTGTTCCTGAAGCCAAACCGCACCTATACGCTTTACGGCTTCCATTACTGGCTGCAGTCGATGGTGGAACTGGCCAGCAATTCGCGTCTTCTCAATCTGCTGTTCGGCGATAGTTCTGCCGTCGTGCACTATATCCGGGCCATCGGCTGGAAGCTCAACAAGGTGGTCCAGACCGGGTCCAATTTCGGCACCAACCAGCAGCATGAAAACCCGCTTCTGTGCGAAATCGGCAGTCAGACAATGGTGTCGGATGGTCTGTTTATGATCAACACGCACAAGTCGGCGGCGACATTCCGGCTGGAGCATACCAAGGTCGGCGAGCGGAACTATTTCGGCAATAATATCTTCTATCCGTCCGACGGACGGACCGGGGATAACTGTCTGCTCGGCACCAAGGTTATGGTGCCGATCGAGGGGCCTATGCGCGAGAATGTCGGGCTTCTGGGTTCGCCCTGCTTTGAAATTCCGCGCATGGTCAATCGCGACAAGGAACTGATCGCCAATATTGAGGAAGAGGACCGCCTGCGCCGCTTGCGCCGCAAGAACTTCCACAATTTCCGCACCGGACTGATGTTCCTGGCGGAGCAATGGCTGATGCTGTTTGCAACGCTGGCGATCTGGGACCGTGCGCTGAACTATTATGACGACTGGAAGTACAACGCGCTGTTTGTGGCCGTGGTTCTGACGGCGGGCATTGCAATACCGTTCTATATCTTCATCGAAAGGCTCTCGCTCGGCTTCGGCAGACTGAAACCGCGTATGACGACGATCTATGATGAAGCTTTCTGGCGGCATGAGCGCCATTGGAAACTGTCGGATTCGCCGATTACGCAGCTTTTCGCCGGAACGCCGTTCCGTCCGATGATTCTGCGCTGCCTTGGCGTGAAGGTCGGTCGCCGCGTCTATGACGGCGGCGCCAATCTGACCGAACGTTCGCTGGTGGAAATCGGCGACGATGCAACCTTGAATGAAGGTTGTGTGATCCAGCCGCATTCGCTGGAGGAGGGTGCTTTCAAGTCCGACTTCATCCGCATCGGCAATGGCTGCACGCTCGGACCATCGGCATTCGTCCATTATGGCGTCGTCATGGGCGACGGCTCTATCGTTGATGTGGATTCCTTTGTCATGAAGGGTGAGGTGCTTGAGCCTTATTCCGTCTGGCGTGGTAATCCGGCCAAGCTCAACCGTTTCGTCGTCCCGGTGACGAAGGATGGGACGGTGCTGGCCAATGTCAAACAGGCGGGCGCTTCGATAGCGCATCGCCCGACGGAGGCTGCCGCTTGAGCAAAGCCGTCTCCGACACGAGCGAAATCCGGCTCGCAGCCGTGACGGCAGAATTGCGGTCACGGATCGCGGCGCTGGAGCTGGCACCGGGTCAGGAAGAGCTGGTCGCGGACAATGCCAGTTCACTGGAGGAAGCGGACGAGGACGAGGATGCGCGGCCACGCGCTGTGTTTGCAGGCGACGATCTGGTCGGCTTCCTCATGTATGATGCGACAAGCGACGGGGACAATGCGTTGATCTATCGCTTCATGATCGACCGCGCTTTTCAGGGGCGGGGTTACGGAAAGGCCGCGTTGCAGCTGGTCCTGGCTGAGATCAGGGCGCTCGATCATATTCGTCGCATCTCGATCTGCTACGAACCCGAAAACGAAGGCGCGCGCCAACTTTATGCTAAAGCGGGCTTTGTCGAAGATGGTCTCGATGAAGATGGCGAGATGATCGCCCACCTCAATCTTCGGGACTGATGAAACGGATATGGCGCGCTTCGATCCATTGGAAATTGCGCTGAACCAAGCCATGCAGGCTGTCGCCACGGCGGGCATTTCAACCGCTTGCCGGGTCATTCGGGACGGGGATGAAACCCGATTGCTGGCCGACGAAAATGCTACGCTTCCGACGCGAAATCCGGTTCGCCGTCGCGCCAGCGGGGCCGCCCGCCTTGCGGCGCGGGAATTGCTCATAAAGCATGGCAGAGGCGGTTTTGCGATTTTGCGGGGTAGCTCGGGCGAACCAATCTGGCCATCGGGCATTGTCGGGTCGCTCGCCCATGATGACGATATGGCTGTTGCTGCTGTTGCAAGCAGCGCCGATTTTCTTTCGGTCGGGATCGATGTGGAGCCGGCTATTGCGCTGCCGGAGGACATTGCCGCGCTGGTGAAACAGCCGGGCGACCGTTTGCCTGAAGGCGCAGCCGATGCAGATCGTATTCTTTTTTGCGCCAAAGAGGCGGTTTATAAGGCCGTCTATCCGCTGGACCGCGTGGTGCTGAACTATGACGACATCATTGTCGATCTTCAGCAGGGATATGCGCATACGACGACAGGCAGAACGGTTCGGGTCGTCTTTTGCCGTGCGCCGAAAATTATAATGCTGGCCTATCTCTAAAACGCATCGAAGGCCGGAATCTGGCGGGTTCCCGGCCTTCGACATGTGTGGAGACGTATCAGGAATGAGCTGATACGAACTCCGACATTCTGACGATCAGGAAGGTGCCGACGGTCGCACCGGCATCCTGAAGACCGATGGTCTTTTCCTGGAAGGCTGCTGCCTTGCCATGCTGGGCCACCAGAGACTTGGTTGCTTCCAGCGCGTCTTCAGCGGCCTTGGCTGTCGCAGCCAGTGCGTCGGGCAGGGAAGCACCGACGGCAGCCTGTGCTTCAAGCGTAACGGCAATCGGATCGAGCACGTCGAGCAGGGTCTTGTCGCCGACCTTGGCCTTGCCACGTTCGGCAATACCGTCACGATAAGCGCGCCAGAAGGCGGCAACTTCCGCAGTGCCCAGTTCTTCGACGCCTTCGGTCGCCTTGCTTGCGCGCAGGAAACCGGTTGCCGTCAGCGTGCCCATGGTGGACGGGGCGACGCGGGCCATGGTGGCACCCGCCAGACGCAGCAGCTTGGAGATACCAGCCGCTTCGCCTTCTGCGGCGGTAGCTTCGGCAGCGGCTGCGAAAGCCTTGCTCATGGTGATGCCGAGATCGCTGTCGCCGACCTTGCCGTCAAGCGCGATCAGGAATTCGCGCTGTTCTGCGAAAAGCTGCTTCCAGCTGTCGAAGAGGTTGATGAGATCGGAAGCCTTGATGGAGTTCATGGCGTTACCTCAACCGGCAATGTGCTTGAAGAACGGCGTGTTCGCCGAAGCGGCGATAAGCGGCTCCAGTTCGTCGTCCAGATGCAGCACGGAGATCGAAGCGCCAGCCATTTCCATGGCGGTGGCGAATTCGCCGATCCAGATGTGCTTTACCTTGACGCCGCGCTCGTCGAAAAGCTGGGCTACGCGACGGAACATGATGTAAAGTTCTTCCAGCGGGGTGCCGCCGAGACCGTTCAGCAGAACGGCAACTTCATCGCCCTTGGCATAATCCTGTTCGGCAAAGATGCGGCCCAGAAGCTGGTCGACAACGGAGTCGGCCGGTGCAAGCTTGGTGCGGCTGATGCCCGGTTCGCCATGGATGCCCATGCCGATTTCCATTTCATCGTCGCCGATGGAGAAAGTGGCATGGCCGATTTCAGGCACAACGCAGCTCGATAGCGCAACACCCATCGTGCGGGTGCGCAGGCGCGCCTTGTCGGCGAGACGCGTCACTTCATCGAGCGACAGGCCGTTGGCGGCTGCCGCACCGGCTGCCTTGTAGATGAAGAAAATGCCTGCAACGCCACGGCGCTTGTGTTCTTCACCGACGACCGACGAAGCTACGTCATCGTTGCCGACAACCTGCTTGACGGTGATGCCGTCGAGGTCGGCCAATTCCGCAGCCATGTCGAAATTGATGATGTCGCCCGTGTAGTTGCCATAGATGTAGAGCACGCCCGCGCCCTGATCGATAGCCTTGGTGACCTGATACATCTGTTCAGCGCTTGGCGACTGGAACACGCCACCGACAGCTGCGCCGTCGATCATGTTTTCGCCGATATAGCCGAGGAAGGTCGGCAGATGGCCCGAGCCGCCGCCGGTTGCGATGCCAACCTTGCCAGCCTTCGGCGTGGCGGTGACCATGCAGCGCTTGTCGTCATTGACGAAGGTGAGTTCGGGATGCGCCCGATAGATGCCTTCCAGCATCTCATCAACGAAATTGACTGGATCGTTCAGGAATTTCTTCATGATTTCCTCTTGAGATTATCGGGTTATTTCTTGCGCTGCTGGGTGACGAAGAAGGCGGCGGCCAGAAGAATGAAGCAGCCGACGACGAGACGCTGCCATGTGCTGGGAATGCCGACGAGCACCAGAACGCTGTTGATGACGGTGATGAGCAAAACGCCCAGAATGGTGCCGAAAACGCTGCCCGTGCCGCCGGTAATCCGTGCGCCGCCCAGAACCACAGCGGCGATGACGCTGATTTCGGTTCCGACAAAGTCGAACGGGCTGGACTGACGGTTGGCGCAAACATGGATGATGCCTGCAAGACCCGCGAGACCACCGGCATATCCGAACAGGAATAGGTGGATGGTACGCAGATTATAGCCGAGGCGGCTGGCGATCTGGCTGTTGCCGCCCATGGCGAAAATGGCACGGCCCATCAAGGTGCGGTTTAAGATCCACCAGGTCAGGATCGCCGCGGCTGGCAGGATCAGGAAGTAGAACGGCATGGTGATGGTGGCGCCATTGGCGGATTCGAACTGGAACAAAGGCAGGCGGCCAAACGCGCCCATCGTCGGCGGCAGCGACATGATCCAGACCGTGCCGACGAACGCGAGCAAAAAGCCACGGAACAGATATTGCGTGCCAATGGTGACGATCAGCGACGGAACTTTCAGACTGTGTACCAAAACGCCGTTGATAAGGCCGAGAATGACGCCACCCGCAATCGCCATCAGGATGACGAAGACGATGGGCAGCGTCGGCATATAGGCCTGCACCAGAAGCGTCAGTGAATAGACTGTACAGGCGGCAATGGCCGTAAACGAGACATCGATGCCGCCAGCGGCGAGAATGATGAAGACGCCAAGCGCGAACAGGCCCATCACGACACTGGCGCGACCAATATCGATCAGGGTCGAAGCCTGCAGGAATGCAGGATTGACGATCGACACGATCACGCAGATCGCGACCAGAAGGAAGAAGGTTATGGATTCAGGGCGCCTGCGAATGAAGTCACCCAGCTTGAAGGACCGGGTCTGGCCCAGTTCCTGCTGATATTGCGACGCGCTCATTGCGGTAGCTCCTTTTGCGACGACATCATGGCTTGGTAGAGCTGGTCTTCCGTCGCCTCGGCGGCGTCAAATTCCTTGACGATGCTTCCCGCGTTCATGACGAGAATGCGGTCGGCGTTTTGCAGCAGTTCGGGCAGGTCATCGCTGACGATGATGAGACCCATGCCTGCTTCGGCCAGTGTCTGGATTGCGCGGTAGATTGTATCCTTCGATCCGACATCGACGCCGACAGTCGGGCCGTGCAGCACAAGCAGCTTCGGACCGATGCTGAGCCAGCGACCGATGAGAACGCGCTGCTGATTGCCGCCCGAAAGAGCGCCGACCGGCAGGTCCATATTTTTGGTATTGAGGCGCATCTGCTCCATCAGCGAGGCTGCGATTTCGCGGCCTTTCTTCTGGTCCACGATGCCGATCTTGTTGCTGAGGCGGGTCAGGATCAGCGCGATTTCGTTTTCGAAAATCGACTTGTCGAGGAAAAGCCCCTCGGCCAGACGATCCTCCGGCACATAGCCGATACCGAGTTCTATGGCTTCGGCAGGGTTCTTGACGTTGATCTTGCGGCCTTCGAGCGTAATCGCGCCGTTGGATGCCGGATCAACGCCGGTGATTGCCATTGCCAGCTCGTTGCGGCCAGAATCGGCAAGACCCGTAATGCCGAGAACCTCGCCCTTTCGGAGCGCCAGGTTGACATTCTTGAAATCCGGCGACGATAGACCGTCCAGTTTCAGCAGTTCTGCCTCGCCCGGCGTGCCGGTGCGGTAACGTTCGGCGTCAATTTCACGGCCGATCATCAGTTCGGACAACTGCTTCTTGGTGTAATTTTCAATCGGGCCTTGCGCCACGCACTGGCCGTCGCGAAACACGACGGCGTTACCGCCAATGCGATAGCATTCGTCGAGCTTGTGGGTCACGAAGAGGACGGCGACATTGTCTGCGCGCAGGCGATTGACGACTTCGATGAGGTTGTCGACTTCGCGGCGCGTCAGCGACGTGGTCGGCTCGTCCATGATGACCAGCTTGGCGCTCGTGGCGATCGCACGGGAAATGGCGACCAGCTGGCGCATGGCAAGCGGCAGTTCGGAAACGATGGTGTTCAGGAAGGCGCGGTCCGTCGGCAGCCCGACAGTGGCGAGCGCACGTTCCGCCGTCTGGCGCAGCTTGGTGCGGTCGAAACGGCGCAACAACTTGCCATTGCCTTCAACGAGCTGCTGATTAAGCGCTACGTTTTCGGCAACCGTGAGGTTAGGGATCAGTGAAAGGTCCTGATAGACGGTCTCGATGCCTGCAGCCAGTGACTGAATCGGATCGAGTTCTTTATAGGTCTTGCCGTTGAGAACAATTTCACCCTCGCTCGGACCATGCGCGCCGGACATGATCTTGATAACGGTGCTCTTGCCGCATCCATTCTCGCCGAGAAGGTGATAAGCCTCTCCTAGATCGAGCGTGAGGTCGATGCCGCGCAATGCATGCACGCCGCCGAACCGCTTGTGGATGTTGCGCAATTCGAGAAAACGTTCCGGTGTCCGGCCATTTTCCGTCTCATTGTTCATCGTAGTTGACACGTTAATTCCTCTGCCACAGTGCATCATTGCGCTTGCGCGCAGCGGTTCCGCTGTCGGCTGGTTGGCGGCAAAATCAACCGGGGTTAGTTGCCCGGATGCTTTCCATTCGCGGAAAGCACCCGAGGCCTTGACGCTAAGTGGCGATGGTGAACGGAACGGTCGCCACCCGCAGTCGGATCTTCTGAGACTTCTTAGAACAGGTGTTCCTTGTAGGAATCCTTGTCGGCGATAACCATGCCGTTACCGATGACGAGGAGGCCTTCGCCTGCACCCTTCTTCACCGAAACCTTGTTGTAGCCTTCAACGCCGAGGTCGATGCCGTCCTTGACTTCCTTCTTTTCCAGCAGAAGCTTGGCGACAGCATTCATCGCCATGCCAGCCTTCTGCGGGTCCCAGAAGCCGATAGCCGTGATGGCGCCGGATTCCAGAAGGTCAGCCGAAGGGTTCGGAAGGCCGGTGCCGACGAGGCAGACCTTGCCGCTTAAGCCCGCTTCATCGATCGCGCGGCCAATGCCGAGAACGTCGTTGCCAGCCGAACTCTGGAAGCCTTTCAGGTCAGGATGCTTGCGCAGGATTTCCTTGGCCTTCTCGTAGGTGCCGTTGGCATCGTCGAAGGATTCATTGTTCGGATCGACCAGCTGCATATCCGGGTACTGCTTGGCGTTTTCTTCAGCCGAGCCAACCCACTGCATATGCGTGCGGCTGCCGAGCGAACCAACGAAGGTCGTCCACTTGCCGCTCTTGCCCATGCACTGTGCAAGACGTTCGTTCAGGGCTTTGCCATAGTCGGCATTGTCGAATGCTTCGACGTCGGCCATGGTGTTGACCTGGTTGTCGGCTTCGTGGGTCACGACAACAATGCCGCGTTCGATGGCGCGCTTGAAGGTGCCTTCGAGAACAGCCGGATCCATCGGCACGACGGCCAGAGCGTTAACGCCCTTGGCAACCAGATCCTGAACGATCTGAAGCTGCTGTGCCGCGTCGGCAGTTGCCGGGCCGCTCTGGGTTGCAACCACATCCGGGTTGGCCTTCTGATAGGCTTCAACGCCGGTGTTCATGCGGTCGAACCACGGAATACCGCTGATCTTGACGACGGTTGCGATGACCGGCTTTTCCTGCGCGACCAGCGTGCCTGCGCCGCCTGCGAGTGCAGTGGCAGCAATGAGCGCACCAGTGAGCAGCTTCTTTGTCTTTGCTTTCATGACTTCCTCCTCGTTAAGAGTCCCTCAGTATTACGGTTTGGTGCTTGAGGGTTGAGCACCAATGGGTGCCTTGGAGCGATTGCCCAAGGTAAAGAAACTGGCGACGTCGTAGCGTCCGACAGCGAGGAATGCGAGCAGTAGCAGCCCCCAGGCAAAGTCGCGGACGAAGTTGGACAGTCCACCGAAGTTGAGCAGGCTCGACATGAGCTGCAAGGCGATGGCGCTCAGCACCACGCAGATGATACGACCGTAACCACCTTCTGGCTTCACGCCTGCCATCACGACGATGAGAATGGCGACCAGCAGATAAGAGCTGCCGTAATCATATTTCACATTGACGTTGCGTGCGGCGATGATGATGCCTGCAATGCCTGCCAGAAGGCCGCTTGTTGCATAGGTCGCAATCAGAACGCGGGCGCGGGGAAAACCGGCGAAGACGGCTGCCTTCGGGTTGGTGCCCATCAGCATCAGCCATGCGCCGAAAGGCGTGAAGCGAACCACGGCGCCGATCAGAATGGCGACCGCAAGGAAAATCAGAAAGCTGATCGGGACGGCGAGGAACATGTCATTGCCGATGCGCGACAACAGGTCAGGGCTGCCGACCATCACGGCGCGCCCTTCCGAGACCACGACGGCCAGACCCATGAAAGCCATCTGCGTGCCGAGCGTGCAGAGAATGGGCGTGATGTTGAAACGCGCAATCAGGATGCCATTGATAATGCCGCCTGCAAGGCCGACGATCAGCGCAAGCACGATGAATGCAATGCTGAAACCGAGCGGATTGACAGAGGCCGACACGAAAGACGATGCAATAACCGCTGCAACCACGCCTGCGAGATTGGCAAGCGCGATACCCGAAAGGTCGATGCCGCCATTGCCGGCGCACATGGCCAGCATCACGCCGATGGCGAGAAGGCCGATTTCAGGCACCTGACCAGCCATGGACTGCAAGTTGAACAGGGAGAGAAAAGACCCGCCGGAGATGTACGCGCCAAGCGCGAGCAATCCCACATTAATGACAACAAGCATGGCAAGCGGGTTGCTTGTCCTCTGCATGGTCTCCTCCTACAGCGTTTACTAAACAAAAACTTATTTCACTAAACCTATTGCCTAGCTGACGGCGATGTCAAGCGGATGCTGCTGAAAATTCCGTTGATTTGCGCAGGTTTTCAGCTTAATCGTTTTAAAAACACGGCTGTTGTGTTTACTAAACAAATTGTGTTTTATCGTGGTGCTTTCTCAGTAGCATGATGCGGATTTCCGAATAAGATGCGCATTGAAGAGGATTCCAGCCCATCCTTTCTGGCTTTGCCTGAGCGGGCGGTGGGGCCGAATGGGTCCAAGAGGGGAATGACGTGCTGATGACGGCAGCCGTGCGGAGCGTATGAAAAAGAAGAAATCTTTTACGATCAGAGATATTGCCGAGAATGCGGGTGTTTCCCCCGCCACGGTTTCGCTTGTGCTCAACGGCAAGGGAGAAATCTCTGGCGAGACCCGCACGCGTGTTCTTGAAGCCGTGTCGCGGCTGAATTACGTGCCGCGTGTGGCCAAGACCAGCAACGGCACCACAGGGCCGGGCGAGACGATTCGCTTCCTTAAAATTTCCAAGCACGGCGGCACGGTCAATCGCGATCACAGCGTATTCGTTTCGGACTATATCGACGGCATGTCGTCGGAAGCGTCCCGCCGCAATTACACGCTGGAGGTGGCGAGCTTCGAGGGGCAGCCGGTCAGCGCCGTGGCCGAGTCGCTGGCGGGTGCGCCGGTTCGCGGTGTCATCGCGCTCGGCACCGAATTGTCGGCGGTTGATATCCACATGATACAGGGCATGGGCCTGCCCACGGTCTTCATCGATACGTTTTACGATGTCGTTGAGGCCAATTTTGTCGACATGAACAATGAAGACGCCGTCTTCAAGGTGCTGTCGCATTTCAAGCAGTCCGGCTTCTCCCGCATAGGCTTTGTTGCGAGCCCCACCGAGACGATGAACTTCCGGTTGCGTCGTGAAGCCTATGTAAAGAACATGCAGCGGTTGAACCTCAAGGTTCAGCCCGAGGATATCCTGTCGGTCGAATCGACCTATGAAGGCGCTTATCGCGACACGCGCGAATTGCTGCAATCGGGGCATGAGCTTGCCGAATGCTATTTCTGCACCAATGACATTATTGCCTATGGCTTCATCCGGGCCCTGAAGGAAAGCGGCGTGCGCATACCGGAAGATGTTTCGGTGATCGGCTTCGACAATCTGCCGCAGAGCGCCACCATGGAGCCGATGCTGACGACGGTGGATGTCTCCAAGCGCAAGATCGGCAATCTGGCCGTGTCGATACTGGACGATCTGATCAATGCGGCTGACAAACAGCCTGCGGTCAAGGTGCTTGTGGGCGCTGACCTTGTGATCCGGCAGAGCGATTCGGTTCTGTCATCGCGGAAGAAGAAGCGTCCGCAGATGGAAGAAGCTGGCGAGTGACTGCATTATTCCTCGGCGGTCCAGATTTTCTCGAAAACGGTTTTCGTTCTCGTTGCGCCAAAGATTATTTGTTTATAGCTTCGATCCTAACGACAAGTGGTTTTCCGCATCTCGGGCGCTGGCAGGATAATATTGCCGTTGAAGCGGCTATAGATGAGTGACGTGAAAGCTGCTCTGATCGGATTTAAAAGGGGAATTCGAATGACCAGACAGCCCAATTCCGTTGAAGCTCGAGATATCGCTTATCATTTCCATTCAAACACCAATGCGCGCCGTCATGAAGAAATCGGCCCGGTGGTGATTGAAAAGGGCGATGGCATCTACGTCGAAGACAATAACGGCAAGCGCTACATTGAGGCGATGGCTGGGCTTTGGAGCGTCGGCGTCGGCTTTTCGGAAAAGCGTCTGGCCGATGCAGCGCATAAGCAGATGCTGAAGTTGCCTTATTCGCATACTTTCACGCATCGCTCGCATCCGCCGGTTATCGAACTGGCTGAAAAGCTGATCAGCATTGCGCCGGTGCCGATGAGCAAGGTTTATTTCACCAATTCCGGCTCCGAAGCCAACGACACGATTATCAAGATGTTGTGGTTCCGCGCTAATGCCATGGGCCAGCCGCAGCGCACCAAGATTATCGGTCGCAAGCGCGGTTATCATGGTGTGACGATTGCTTCGGCCAGCGCCACCGGCCTGCCGGTCAATCACAACTCGTTCAATCTGCCCCTGCCAGGCTTCCTGCACACGACGTGTCCGCATTATTACCGCGATGCGCTGCCGGGCGAGACGGTGGATGAATTCACCACGCGTCTTGCCAAGGAATTGGAGGACATGATCCTCGCGGAAGGACCGGAAACGGTTGCAGCTTTCATCGGCGAGCCGGTGATGGGCGCAGGGGGCGTTGTCGTGCCACCGGAAGGTTATTGGGAAAAGATTCAGGCCGTGCTGCAGAAATACGATATTCTGCTGATCGCCGACGAAGTGATCTGCGGTTTTGGTCGTACCGGCAACATGTTCGGTTCGCAGACCTTCAACATGAAGCCGGATATCATGACGCTGTCGAAGCAGATTTCGTCGTCTTATCTGCCGATCTCGGCTTTCATGTTCAACGACCGCGTCTATCAGCCGGTGGCCGATGAAAGCGCGCGTCTTGGCGTGTTCGGTCACGGCTATACGGGATCGGGCCATCCGGTCGCAGCCGCCGTTGCGGTTGAGAATCTCAAGATTATCGAAGAGCGTGATCTGGTGACCAATGCGCGTGAAACGGGTGCCTATATGCAAAAGCGCCTGCGCGAACTGGCCGATCATCCGCTGGTCGGCGAAGTGCGAGGCGTTGGTCTCATTGCGGCACTTGAGCTGGTTGGCGACAAGGCCACCAAGGCACCGCATGAGAAGGTTGGCGCGCTGGGCGGTCTTGCCAATGCTGCGATGTTCGGCAATGGGGTCATCACCCGCAATATGGGCGACGCAATTGCCTTCTGTCCGCCGATGATCATCACGCCTGCGCAGGTCGATGATGTTGTTGCGGCAACGAAGAAGTCGCTGGATGAGGTCGCGGCCTCGCTCGGTCGCAGTTGATCTGAAAACGCCTTCAAGGGACAAACAAAACCCGCATCAGCGATGATGCGGGTTTTCATTTTATGATGGAGAAAAACGCCTGTTCAATTGCCTGTTTGCAAGCGTTGAAAGATCAGATTTCCGATCGGTATGGCCGATGTTGCAGCTGGGGACGGTGCATTGCACACATGCAGCACACGTTTGGTCTGGTGGAATTTGAAGTCGTGAATGAGCTTGCCGTCTCGCGAAACGGCTTGCGCCCTTATCCCCGCACGATAAGGACGCAGGTCGCTTTCCTGCAGGGAAGGGCAATATTTCCGGCATTTTTCCAGATAGCTCGTCTTGAGGAGGCTATCCTTCATTTCTTCGAACCCGGACGAAAGATGGGCAGTAATCACCTTCCAGAAGCCCGGAAATGCGGCATAAGTCGCCATGTCACGCAGACTCGCCGAGAATTTGGGATAACCCTCGCGGGAAAGACCCAAAACGGCATTGGGACCGACGGTCAGGCTGCCATCGATCATTGGCGTCAGATGTATGCCGAGAAACGGCATTGAAGGATCGGGCACCGGATAGATCATGCGTTCAACGAGTTTGTTCAATTCGGGCCGTAAGGCATAGTATTCGCCGCGAAACGGCACGATCTGGAAATCGATATCGACGCCCGACCGGCGGGCAAGGCGGTCGGCCTGCAGACCGGCGCAGGCGATAACCTGCCTGCTTTCCCAAACCTTGTCGCCCGCATGAACGCGCGCGTTATCCGCCCGTTCTTCAATGCGATCGACACTGATATTGAATACGATATCGCCGCCCGCGGCGCGAATGAGATCGGCCATGGCGCGGCAGACCGCGCGATAATCAACAATACCGCTTTGCTCGACCAACAAAGCGGCAAGTCCGGTCACAGCGGGTTCGAATTCGCGTAATTCACCGCCATTGAGACGGCGGCAGGTGATGCCGTTTGCGGCGGCATTGGTTTCAAGGGCAGCAAGGCGCTGCACTTCCACATCGTTGGTCGCCACGACAAGCTTGCCCGGAACGCGATAGGCTATGTTGTTCTCGTCACAAAACTGCTTCGTCATGCGTTCGCCAGCGCGGCAAAGCTCTGCCTTGAAGCTGCCGGGCTGATAATAGATGCCCGCATGGATCACACCGCTATTATGGCCGGTCTGATGCATCGCAACGGCGTTTTCCTTTTCCAGCACCAGAATGCGGGCTGAAGGCTCTCTCCTGACAATGGTAAGCGCCGTGGCAAGGCCGACAATACCGCCACCAACGAGACAATAATCATACATGATGGCGCCCGATATTCGCTGCATGCTGCATCAAAATTACCTTCCACAAAGTAGCACAAGCGTCAATGTCCTATAACAGCAATGTAGCTTCTGCCGCGCGGACGGATAGTCCTCTTTTGGGTGCATATCCCGACGTTGCCGGTGGTGCGAATATTTTTCCTTTGCACGTAAAATTGGTATCCCGTTCCTCTACAACCGCCGCGCGTTGCTCGATCATTGTTGGTATTGGAAGCGCTTGAGGCCGGGGCACAGGCTGGCGCTTTCGGGGTAATCGACAGCTTGAACGAGGGCGTAGGATGACAATACTTACAAGACGTATTTTTCTGGCCGCTTCCACGGCTGTTATTGGGGTGGTGGCTGCAAGCGCAAGCTCCGCCGCTGATGTAAAAATCAATATCGGTTATCAAACGGTGGTTGAGCCGTCGAAGGTTGCGCAGGCCGATGGCGAATATGAAAAGGCGGCCAATGCCGACATCAATTGGCGCAAGTTCGATTCAGGCGCGGATGTGATTGCGGCTGTGGCTTCCGGCGATATCGACATCGGCTATGTCGGCTCCAGCCCGCTGGCTGCTGCCGCCAGCCGCGAACTGCCGATTGAGACGTTTTTCGTCGTGGGGCTGATCGGTGAATCCGAGGCGCTGGTCGCGCGGGATGCCGCCTCCGTCAAGGACCTCGCAGGCAAGAAGGTTGCCGTGCCGTTTGTCTCGACCACGCATTACAGCCTGCTGGCCGCGCTCAAGCATGAGGGCATGGACAGCAAGTCGGTGGAAATCCTCAATCTGCGTCCGCCGGAAATTGCCGCCGCTTTCGAACGCGGCGACATTGACGCCGCTTATGTCTGGGACCCGGCATTGGGCCAGATCAAGACCAAGGGCAAAGTCATTCTGGATTCGGCCAAGGTTGCCGAATGGGGTGCGCCAACCTTTGACGCATGGATCGTCCGCAAGGATTTCGCCAGCGAGCATCCGGCAGCGGTACGGGATTTCGTGAAGGTAACCGGCAAGGCCTATGATGCCTATAATTCCAAGCCGGAAGCCTGGGATGCCAAATCACCGCAGGCGGAAAAGATTGCCCGCCTGACCGGCGCCAAGCAGGAAGAAATTCCAGCGCTCCTGAAAGGCTATGTCTATCCGTCGCTGAAGGATCAGGCCTCTGCCGACTATCTGGGCGGCGCAACCGTGAAGGCGATTGCGGACACTTCCGCCTTCCTGAAGGAGCAGGGCAAGATCGACAACGCGCTGCCGGATTATGCGCCTTACGTCACCACGAAATTCGTGACGGACGCGCTCGCCAGCAACTGATCCTGAGCGTTTCAGATCGAACAAACCCCTGTCCGCCGACCATTCCGGCGGGCAGGGGCATTTGCGGTAACAGGTAGGGCATATGAGCCAGCTCAAACTCAGTCAGATCAGCGTGCACTATGGCGGCACTGCGACACCGGCGCTCAACAATGTATCGCTTGACCTCTCGGCGGGCGAATTCGTTGTACTCACCGGGCGTTCAGGTTGCGGAAAAACGTCGTTGCTCAATGTCGCTGCCGGATTGTTGCAGCCGCAAAGCGGCGCGGTGACGCGAAACGGTGTTCGTCTGCAAGGTGCAGGACAAGGGCGGGCGGTGGTGTTCCAACACGATGCGCTGTTTCCATGGTTCAACACGCGCGACAATGTCGCCTTTGCCTTGCGACTGAAAGCCATTCCCCAGAGCGAGCGACGCCGCATCGCCGATGAATTGCTGGCGCAGGTCCGGTTGGAAGGCGCGGGCGACAAGGCGATCTGGGAATTGTCGGGCGGCATGCGCCAGCGTGTCGGACTGGCGCGGGCGCTGGCCTCAAAGCCGGATTTTCTATTGATGGACGAGCCGCTGGGCGCACTCGACGCGCTGACGCGTGAACGCATGCAGACGCTGTTGCTCGACATATGGGGCAAAAGCGCGGCGGGCGTCCTGATGGTCACGCATGGCATTGAGGAAGCATTGCTGCTCGCAACCAGAATTGTCGTGATGCTGCCGCATCCGGGGCGGATCGAGCGGGTGTTCGATGTGAATTTCGGCAGGCGTTATCTGGCGGGCGAGCCAGTGCGGTCCATCAAGACGGACCCGGCGTTCCTGCAAGCGCGGGGCGAACTGGCGGATGTCATATTCGAAGGAGAAGCCGCATGAGTGTTTCGACAGAAACGCGCAGCTATGACGATATTGCGCAAAGCAAATCGGAGAGTTCCACTGATCTGCCCCGGCTGGGTTCACGGCCATGGCTGTCGTTATTTTCCGGCACGCGTGCGATCAGCGCGGCGACGATTGTTGCTCTCATCCTTGTCTGGTGGTTGGCGGCAAGCCTGAAACTGGTCTCGCCGGTCTTTTTGCCGTCGCCCGCACAGGTTCTGGCCAAGTTTTTCAGCGTGGCGCAAAACGGTTTCGTCGATGCGACGCTGGCGCAGCATCTGATCGCGAGTCTTGCCCGCGTTTTTGCGGCGCTGGTCGTTTCGATCGTCATTGCCGTGCCGGTCGGCCTTGCCATTGGCCTTAGTCCCGTCGGGCGGGGTATTCTCGACCCCATTCTGGAATTTCTGCGCCCGATCCCGCCGCTTGCTTATCTGCCGCTGGTGGTGATCTGGTTCGGCATCGGCGAAACGTCGAAAGTGCTGGTCATCTTTTTGGCGATGCTGGCGCCGATTGCGCTTTCCACGGCATCCGGCGTGCGCAGCGTTTCGCAGGAGCGTTTGAATGCTGCGCGCGCCTTCGATGCAAGTCGTCGGCAACTGGTGCGTTTCGTTGTGCTGCCGCATACGCTGCCCTCGATCTTTACCGGGGTGCGCATTGCGCTGGGCGCAGGCTGGACCACGCTGGTAGCCGCGGAACTGGTTGCAGCGACCAGAGGCCTTGGTTTCATGATCCAGTCGGCCGCGCAGTTCCTTGTGACCGATGTGGTGATCATGGGCATTATCGTCATTGCGCTGATCGCTTTTGCGTTTGAACTGTCGTTGTGCAAGCTTGAATCCGTGCTGGTGCCCTGGGCGGGGCGCGATTGAGGCAGCAGGCTTTACAATATGTCGTGCACTGTCTTGCGCGGCGATAGCGTTCGAGAAGTAAAGAATTTCCCCTGAACCCCGTGAGGTTAGACGTTCGTTTCTGTGGCTGCGCTTATTTGTCTCTAACATAAGAACAAGAAGAAGCCGGTGTTTCAGGAGCAGTATTGATGCGCATTACAAGACGTAAATTTGCAGGACTTCTCGCCGGTTCGGCTGCATTACCATTGATCGGCAGTGTGCCTGCTTTCGCGCAGGAAAACGTGCTGCGCATCGGTTACCAGAAATACGGCACGCTGGTTCTGCTCAAGGCGCGCGGCATTCTCGAAGAGAAGTTGCAGAAGATCGGCTTTGACGTGCGCTGGACCGAGTTTCCGGCAGGGCCACAGCTTCTCGAAGCGCTGAATGTCGGCGCGGTTGATTTTGGCACCACCGGCGAAACGCCGCCGATCTTCGCGCAGGCAGCCGGTGCGCCGCTTGTCTATATTGCGCATGAGCCTCCGGCGCCGACCGGCGAGGCCATTCTGGTGCCGAAGGACAGCCCCATCAAGACGGTTGCAGAGCTGAAGGGCAAGAACGTCGCGCTCAACAAAGGTTCGAATGTTCACTACCTTCTGGTCAAGGCGCTTGAAGATGCAGGCCTTGCCTATACCGACATCAAAACCACCTTCCTGCCACCTGCCGATGCGCGCGCCGCTTTTGAGCGTGGCGCAGTCGATGCCTGGGTGATCTGGGATCCTTTTCAGGCCGCAGCGGAAATCGCCATTGAAGCGCGCGAGTTGCGCAACGGCGAAGGGCTTGTGCCCAACCATCAGTTCTATCTTGGCGCAAAGCCCTTTGTGGATGCGAACCCGCAAGCCATCGATATCGTTATCGATGCGATTGCCGAGATCGATACATGGATCAAGGACAATACGGCGACGGTCGCGGCAGAACTTGCGCCTTCGGTCGGCATTCCGGAAAATGTTCTTGTCCGTGCCGTTGAGCGTCAGTCCTATGGCGTCAAGCCGCTCGATGCAGCGGTCATCGCCCAGCAGCAGGAAATTGCAGACACCTTCTTCAAACTCGGCCTCATTCCCAAGGAAATTTCCATTGCCGAGGTGACGCGCAAGGGAGCGGCTTGATGGCGGATTCAAGCATTTCGGGCATTTCCGGCTTTGCCGGTAAGAGCAGCACAGGCAATGTCCCGCGTTTCAAATCGCTCGGCAAACTGCTTGCACCATGGGCGCTGCCGATTGTTCTTTTGATCGTCTGGGAGATCGCCGCGCGTACCGGCCTGATCACGGCGCGATTGATGCCGGCTCCCAGCACGGTGGCGGCGGCATTCTGGAAGTCGCTGCTGGACGGAACGCTGATCTATCATACCTATATTTCCACACAGCGCGCCTTGATCGGTCTCGTCATCGGTGGTGGCTTGGGTTTTGTCGCCGGGATCGTCAACGGTCTCTGGAAACCAGCCGAAACGCTGCTCGACAGCACCTTGCAAATGCTGCGCAACATCCCGCATCTGGCGCTTATTCCGCTCGTCATCCTGTGGTTCGGGATTGATGAAACCGCCAAGATTTTTCTCGTTTCCATCGGCGTTTTCTTTCCGATCTATATCAACACGTTTTACGGCGTGCGCACCATCGATCCCCAATTGATCGAGATGGCGCATGTCTATGGGTTGGATCGGAAGGCGCTGATCCAGCGCATTATCTTGCCGGGTGCTCTGCCGTCGATCCTTGTCGGCCTGCGCTATGCTCTGGGCTTCATGTGGCTGACGCTGATCGTTGCCGAGACCATTTCGGCCACCAGCGGCATTGGCTATATGACCATGAATGCGCGTGAGTTTCTGATGACCGATGTGGTGTTGCTCGGCATCATCATCTATGCGCTTCTCGGCAAAGTGGCCGACACGGCAACCCGTCTCATCGAAAAGCGTGTGCTTGTCTGGCATCCGGCCTATCAGCCGGAGAAAGGCAAAAACTGATGGCTGCGGTTCAGGACACATATGATGTCGCAACGACCGCTCGCGGTGCGGAAGTGGATGGTGGATTGCCCATTTCGCTTTCCCGTGTCGACC
Source organism: Ochrobactrum sp. C6C9 (assembly GCF_022627935.1). Classification (NCBI taxonomy): domain Bacteria; kingdom Pseudomonadati; phylum Pseudomonadota; class Alphaproteobacteria; order Hyphomicrobiales; family Brucellaceae; genus Ochrobactrum; species Ochrobactrum sp. C6C9. The sequence continues at coordinate 109,301 of NZ_JABXGB010000003.1, forward strand.
GTACCTTCGGTAGCCTCAAGGTTCTGCGGCACTTCAACCTGGAGGTGCCGTCCGGGCAGTTTCTGGCCGTTGTCGGGCGCTCTGGCGGTGGCAAGTCCACGCTTCTGCGCCTGATTTCGGGGCTCGACCTGCCCGATGGCGGGCGCGTTACGGTGGGTGGAGAAGCGCTGACTGGCATCAGCCCATCGGTGCGTCTGCTGTTTCAGGAAGCACGGCTGGTGCCGTGGCAGCGCGTGACCGACAATGTCGGCATAGCGCGTGGCGAAAACTGGCGCGAGGCCGCACTCTCCGTCCTGTCGGATGTGGGGCTTGAAGGGCGCGGCAATGACTGGCCTTCCGTCCTGTCCGGCGGCCAGCGGCAGCGTGTGGCGTTGGCGAGGGCGCTGGTCAGCGATCCGAAAATCCTGCTTTTGGACGAGCCCTTTGGCGCGCTCGATGCGTTGACGCGTATCGAGATGCACCGTCTTCTGGAACGCATCTGGACGAAGCGTGGCTTTACGACGGTCCTGATCACCCACGATGTGGCCGAAGCTGTCGCACTCGCTGATCGGGTCATCGTTTTACGCGAGGGGTCGATTGCGCTCGATATCGACATTGATCTGGAGCGCCCGCGCCGCAAACTTGCCGATGCCCGCGCGATTGACCTGCAAAAGCGGATTCTGGACGCGGTGTAAGAGCCTGTTCCAAAAGTCGCCCTGTGCGGCTGCAAATGGCAATTTTCTACGTTCCGGTGCTCACGTACCTTAAGTACGCTCCGCTCCGGTACGCGAAAATCACCATTTTCACGCACACATGCTGCTTTTTGGTTCAGGCTCTAAGCGATCTCCCAAAAACACGATATGAAAAACGCTGCGATCTGAATTGATCGCGGCGCGAACCCGTGCCCGCCCTTGACAGCCATTGCGATATCGATAAATTCCAACTGGACTAGTGGAAAGACCAGTGGGTCAGTGGGAGCAGCGTTGATCGTCGCACATAATCTTCTGCTCGATAAGAACACGGGCCTGGGGCGAAACCTGGAGCGGCGTACCATCAAGGATGTGATCGCCGACAAGATCGCAGCGCTTATTGCGTCCGGTTTGCTGGCGGTGGGCGATGAGCTGCCGGGCGAACGCGAATTGTCCGCAGCGCTTTCGGTCAGTCGCCAGACGGTGCGCAGCGCCATCCAGACGCTTGCGGCGCGCGGTGTGCTGGAAGTTTCGCACGGATCGCGCACGCGCGTCGCCAAAGCCGATCTTACCGGCATGGCGGTCGGCATAACATCAAGGCTCAATGTCGATCTTTACGATGTCCATGCCGTGCATGCGGCGAGACTGCTGGTCGAGCAGCAGATCGTCGGCGATGCCGCCGAGCGCATTTCCGACGAAGCGCTGGATATATTGCGTCGCTCGCTCAAGGCGCAGATTGATTGCCTGAATGATCCGGTTCGTTTCCTGATCTGCGACCGCGAGTTTCACGTCACGATCTATCGTGAATGCGGAAACCCGCTGCTCGCCGACATCGTTACCGATCTTTACACCTATATGCTGGAGCATCGCCGCCGCGCCGTTGCGCAGCCGGGCGCAATTGATGGCAGTTTTTCCGACCATCAGGCGATCTTGCAAGCGCTTGAAAAGCGCGACCGCGAGGCGGCGATGGCGGCCTTCGCCGCGCATGAAGAACGCATTTATGTTTCAACCAAGAACTTGCTTGCCAAGGTGCGCGACAAGCGCGGCTGAGGGAGTTGGATGCGGTCAGCATCCGTGAATGGGAAAGGCGAAATCGCATGCATGTTTTGATTATCGGCGCAGCAGGAATGGTTGGCCGCAAGCTTTCCGAAGCAATCGCCCGTGATGGCGGCATTGACGGAAAGCCCGTCGAGCAGTTGACGCTGGTGGATGTGGCTGCGCCGACCCCGCCGGAGGGCTTTACTGGTACGGTCCATGCGAGCGCCGGGGATATTTCCGATCCAGCCGTCACACGCGCGCTGATTGCCAAGCGACCGGACCTTATCTTTCACCTGGCGGCCATCGTTTCCGGTGAAGCGGAACTCGATTTCGACAAAGGCTATGCGATCAATCTCGACGGTACGCGCTATCTGCTCGAGGCGATCCGCAAGGAAGGCGAAAAGGCGCCCTACAAACCGCGTGTTGTTTTCACCTCGTCCATTGCCGTGTTCGGCGCGCCATTCCCGGAAAAGATCGACGACGAGTTTTTCCTGACGCCGCGCACCAGCTATGGCGCGCAAAAGGCAATCGGCGAACTGCTGCTGGCAGACTATGCCCGCAAAGGCTTTCTGGATGGGATCGGCATTCGCCTGCCCACCGTCTGCATTCGTCCCGGCAAGCCAAACAAGGCGGCATCGGGCTTCTTCTCCAATATTCTGCGCGAACCGCTGGTCGGACAGGAAGCGATCCTGCCGGTCGATGAATCGGTACGCCATTGGCATGTGAGCCCGCGCCGGGCGGTTGGCTTCCTGCTTCATGCCGCGACTATCGATCTGGCTAAAGTCGGGCATCGTTGCATCCTCAATATGCCGGGTTTGTCTGCCACCGTTGGAGAACAAATTGAAGCATTGCGCCGTGTCGCTGGCGACAAGGCCGTGGCGCTTATCCGCCGGGAGTCCGACCCGCTGATTGAAGGCATCGTCGCCGGTTGGGCGCAGGACTTCGATGCGAGCCGCGCCATCGCTCTTGGTTTTGTCGGTGACAAATCCTTCGATGAAATCATCCGTATCCATATCGAGGATGAACTTGAGAAGGCCTGATCGGCAAGGCAACTGAAATAAAGGGAGGTTCGCATGGCGCCGGGCAAAACGGCAACCGTGATTGGTCTTGGCTCGATGGGGTGGGGCGCAGCCCTGTCCCTGCTGCGCGCGGGCTTTCACGTCAAGGGCGTGGATATTCGTGACGAAGTGCTGAAGCGGTTCACGGAAGAGGGCGGCGAGGCTTTTTCCGCACCTGCCGATGCGGGCACAAGTGATGTTGTCTTTGTCTTCGTGGTCAATTCCGATCAGGCCATGGAAGTGCTGTTTGGCCCAAAAGGAGCGGTGCAGACCGCCGCGCCCGGCACGGTATTTCTTCTATGCGTGACAATGGCGCCAAGCGTGACGGTCGAGATCGCTGCCAAGCTTGAAGCTGCGGGAATGGCGGTTATCGATGCACCGGTTTCTGGCGGTTTTCAAAAGGCGCTGACCGGCGAAATAACGGTCATGGGTTCCGGCGCGGATGCAGCTTTCGCGAAAGCCGCCCCGGCTCTGGACGCCGTTGCGGCCAAAGTGTTCCGGCTTGGGGAAGAGTTCGGCCTTGGCTCAAAAGTCAAGATGATCAATCAGTTGCTGGCAGGTGTTCACATCGCCGCTGCCGCTGAAGCGCTGACGCTCGCCGCCAAAGTGGGTCTCGACTTGCAGACGGTATTTGATGTCATCCGCGTTTCTGCTGGTTCGTCCTGGATGTTCGAAAATCGCGGGCCGCATATCGTTGATGGTGATTATACGCCGCGTTCTGCGGTCAATATTTTCGTCAAGGATATGGGGATTGTGGCTGGCGAAGCGTCTGATGCAGGCGGCTCGACGCCGCTTAGCGAAGCCGCGCTGGCCTTGTTCAAGCAAGCATCCGAGGCCGGTTTCGGCCTCGAAGACGATGCCGCCGTTGCCAAGATTTTGGCCGCGCGCAGCGGCATTGCCTTGCCGGGCATGGAGAAATAATTGATGGCTATCGTATTGGGCGCCATTGCCGATGACTTCACCGGAGCCACGGACCTTGCCGGGCTATTGGCCCGCAGCGGCTATCCGGTTTCGCTGCGCTTCGGATTGCCCAGTGAAACTGACGCGGCGGAAACGACCGCACCATTCGAAATCATCGCGCTGAAATGCCGGACAATTCCCGTTGATGAGGCCGTGGCTCAGGTGCGCGCAGCATATGCGTGGCTGAAAGCAGCAGGTGCGCAGCGGTTCTACTGGAAATATTGCTCGACATTCGACAGCACTGCCGCAGGCAATATAGGGCCGGTCGCGGAAGCTTTGATGGCCGATATTGGCACGTCGCAGACGATCTATTGTCCGGCTTTTCCTGAAAACGGTCGCAGCATTTTCATGGGGCATCTTTTCGTCGGTGAACAGCCGCTGGATGAAAGCCCGATGAAGGATCATCCGCTGACACCGATGCAGGATTCCAGCCTGGTGCGTTTGCTGCAACCGCAGGTCAAAGGCAAGGTCGGATTGGCCAATCGCCTCATTGTGGCACGCGGTGCCGATGCCCTGAAAGCGCGGCTCGCGGAACTGGCTAGCCAGGGTGTGGCACATGTCATCGTTGATGCGGTCGCCGATGAGGACCTTGGAACCATTGCCGAGGCTACGCTTAATCTGCCCTTGCTCACCGGGGGTAGCGCGCTTGCCATGCCATTGCCGCGTCTGTTGGCTGAGGCAGGGCAGTTGCAGCAAGACAGGCAAGAGGCGCAGGAGCCTGCCGTTGGTGAAGGCCAAATCGTGCTTTCCGGCAGTTGTTCGGCGATGACACTCAAACAGGTTGCGCATTATGCGCAAAGAGCCGCGAGCTACCGGCTCGACCCGCTGGAACTGGCGGAACATGGCGCTGGCGAGGCTTTCGCGTGGCTCCGGCAGCGCTCATTGAATGAACCGAAGCTGATCTATGCCAGCGCAGAACCCGCATCGGTTCGTGCGGCGCAGGAAAAGCTTGGCGTGGAGCGGGCAGGGCAGATTGTCGAAGAGGCTCTTGCCGCTCTGGCGCGCGAGGCTTTCAGTCTTGGCATTCGCCGTTTCGTGGTGGCGGGTGGTGAAACATCCGGCGCAGTGGCGCAGGCGCTTGGCGTCTCGCGCGTGATGGTCGGCAGGGAAATCACCCCCGGCGTTCCGTGGACCTTTGCCACGATCAAGGGCGAGACAGCGGCGCTGGCGCTCAAATCAGGTAATTTCGGTTCCGAGAGCTTTTTTGAAACGGCGCTGCGCAAGCTGGGGGCAGTATGAGCGAAGAAGCGCGGCTACGCGAAAGCATATGCCTGATGGCGAAATCCATGTTCGACCGAGGGCTCACCGGCGGTTCGTCGGGCAATATTTCAGCCCGCTTGTCAGACGGGCGGTTGCTCGTCACCCCGACCGGCAGTTCTTTCGGCAATCTCGATCCGGCAAGGCTGGCCTTGTTCGACAGCGAAGGCAAATTTGTCGGCGGCGACAAGCCGACCAAGGAAATGCCGCTGCACGCTGCATTTTACGAAACGCGGGCAGCCAAAACGGGCGCTGTGGTGCATCTGCATTCCTGCCATTCCGTCGCGCTGTCCATGCTGCCGGATGTGGACCCGGACAATATGCTCCCGCCGCTGACCGCCTATTCGATTATGAAACTCGGTAAGGTAAAGCTGCTGCCCTATTTCATCCCCGGCGATCCCGCGATGGGCGATGCGATTCGTGGTCTGGCAGGCAAGCGAAGCGCCGTAATGCTGGCTAATCACGGTCCGGTCGTTGCCGCCAAGGATCTGGAAGCGGCGGTCTATGCCGTTGAAGAGCTTGAGGAAACCGCGAAGCTCGCCATGCTCACGCGCGGTTTGAAACCGAACATGCTGACGGAGGCGCAAATCCGCCAGATCGTCGATAAATTTGATGTGGAGTGGGATTGATATGGCGCGTTTTTCAGCCAATCTCGGCTTTCTCTGGCAAGAATTGCCGCTGCCTGACGCCATCCGCGCTGCAAAGGCCGCCGGTTTCGATGCTGTGGAATGCCATTGGCCCTATAAATTCGAGCCTGGCGATGTCGCTGCCGCCTTGCGCGATTCCGAATTGACGATGCTTGGCCTCAATACAATTCGCGGCAATGTCGAGGCTGGCGAGAATGGTCTGGCAGCGCTTGCCGGACGGGAAGATGAGGCGCAGGCAGCGATTCGTCAGGCTGTGGATTATGCGGTCGCCATCGGTGCCCTGAATATCCATGTGATGGCCGGAAAAGCAGAAGGCGAAGCGGCGCATCGCACATTCATTGCAAATCTTACATATGCCTGCGAACTGGCCGCCACCCACGGCATAACGATCCTGATCGAGCCGCTCAATCATCGTGATGCGCCGGGATATTTTCTGAAGACATCAGAACAAGCCATTGCAATCATTCAAGAAGTGGCGGCAAGCAATCTGAAGCTGATGTTCGATTGCTACCATCTTCAAATCATGGAAGGCGATATCAGCAAACGGCTGGAAGCGTTGCAGCCGCATATCGGGCATGTCCAGATTGCGGCAGTGCCGGATAGAGCCGAGCCCGACCACGGCGAACTGGATTACCGGCATATTGTACAGTTGCTTGATGCTCTCGGCTATGAAAGGCCGCTCGGTGCCGAATATCGCCCGAAAACGACGACCGATGCCGGGCTGTCATGGCTGGTCGGGATGAAGGCTTCGCGATGAGGGCAACGGCTCGCACAATCTCTTTAGCTAATGTTTCGGAATTGCGGCAAAACGAGATTGACTCGCGGCCTTCGACCGGCCAACAATGGACAAGTGGTCCGTTCACCTTACCAGTTAAGGGTGAAACGGTCCCGGCAGGGAATTGACGGCATACGCAATAAGCGCGCCTGACTATCAGCTGCGCAGCATCGACCCACTATTGAAATTCGATAATGCATTCAGGCCGAAGCATATCCGCCCTCCGGGTTTCGAGGATCGTCAGGATCTTGCTTCAATAGAAAATTCAAATTGAAAACGCGCTCTGAGGCCGGGGCCGCAACACGGAGGATTGCTGGGATGAGTGAGGCAACGGGTGCGAAAAGTGGGGCCATTGCGCTTGTCACCGGCGGCGGTACAGGTGTGGGCCGCGCTATCGCCAAGGCCCTCGGAGCACAAGGTTATAACGTCGTGATTTCCGGTCGTCGCATCGATGTGCTGGAAAAGGCAGCATCCGAACTTGCTTCGCAAACGGGGGGAAGCTTTCACTCAATCGCAGCTGATGTGGGCGACCCGGTCGCCGTTCGCAAACTGTTTGATGCGATTGTTGAAAAGTTCGGACGGCTCGACCTTCTGGTCAACAATGCGGGCGTTCTCGTTCCGGGTGTGCCGCTTGAAGAGGTGACGTTCGAAGACTGGAGCGCGATTGTCGGCGCCAATCTCACAGGCGCTTTTCTGTGTACGCAGCAGGCTTTCCGCGTAATGAAGGCGCAAAGCCCGCGCGGCGGGCGCATCATCAATAATGGGTCCATTTCCGCCACCACGCCGCGCCCCAATTCAGCGCCTTATACGGCGACGAAACATGCCATTGCCGGGCTGACCAAATCGACCGCCCTCGACGGGCGCAATTTCGATATTGCCTGCGGCCAGATCGATATCGGCAATGCCGCCAGCGATATGACGCAGAAGATTTCGACCGGCGTCATTCAGGCGAATGGAACCATGGCGGCAGAGCCGACCATTGATCCTGCACATGTCGCCAATGCGGTTGTCTATATGGCAAGCTTGCCGCTCGACGCCAATGTGCTGACCATGACCGTCATGGCAACCAAGATGCCCTTTGTGGGCCGTGGTTAAATAAAAACGGGAATGCGCACCGAAAGAGGAATTCGGCGCGGAGAGCATGCAAAGCAAGGAGAATATTCGCGAAAGATCTGAGCGTCGGAAGTGAGGAGCCGACATTCACATCTTCTGAAAATACAGAATGCAGTCTGGGAGGAGATGCATGGCCACTGTTCAATTCGCCGAAGTGAAAAAGTCTTTCGGCAATTTCCCCGTCATCAAAGGCGTTAATATCGATATTGAAGATGGCGAGTTCGTCATTCTCGTCGGCCCTTCGGGCTGCGGAAAATCGACCCTGCTGCGCATGCTGGCTGGACTGGAGAATATTTCCGGCGGCGAAATTCGCATCGGCGGCAGGCCGGTCAACAACCTGCCGCCCAAGGAACGCGATATCGCCATGGTGTTCCAGAATTATGCGCTCTATCCGCATATGACGGTCGCCAAGAACATGGCGTTCTCGCTGATGCTGAATTCAGCGCCGCAGGCGGAAATCGACAAGCGTGTGAATTATGCCGCTGGCATTCTGGGCCTAACCAATCTGCTCGACCGCTATCCGCGCCAGCTTTCCGGTGGTCAGCGCCAGCGCGTGGCTATGGGACGCGCCATTGTTCGCGATCCGCAGGTTTTCCTGTTCGATGAGCCTTTGTCCAATCTCGACGCCAAGCTGCGCGTTGCGATGCGCGCCGAGATCAAGGAACTGCATCACCGCCTGAAAACGACGACCGTTTATGTGACGCACGACCAGATCGAAGCCATGACCATGGCCGACAAGATCGTCGTCATGCATGACGGCATTGTTGAGCAGGTGGGTTCGCCGCTGGAACTCTATGACAATCCCAACAATCTGTTTGTGGCGGGCTTTATCGGTTCTCCGGCTATGAACATGATCAAGGGCAAGCTTGATCCGCAAAACCCGCAGGTGTTCGTGGCTACCGATGGCACGAGGCTGCCCCTGTCGCGCAGCTATCCGCAGGCTGTGGGGCGAGACCTCGTTTACGGTCTGCGCCCGGAATATATCCGGCTTGACGGTGCGGGTCTGGCCGCGCCCGTGGTGGTGATCGAACCGACCGGCTATGAAACGCAGATGGTCGTGAATTTCGGCGGCACGGAAGTCACCTGTGTTTTCCGCGAACGCGTCGATGTGCGCCCCGGCGAGGCGATCAATATTTCTATCGACCCCGGCAATGTTCACCTCTTCGACGAAGAGAGCGGCATGCGCCTGATTGGATGAATTTATACAAGGCACGCTGAAGGAGGGGAGAGCCGGAGGCCGTGTCTTTTCTGGGAAAGTGCATTTCACCAGATAGCCGTTTTCGCCTGCAGGGACAGTGAACACGGCGTAACCAAGTCCCATTTTTGGAGGAGGAGCATAATGACTATCAGAAGAAGAACATTCCTGACAGGAACGGCAAGTCTTGTTGGCGCGGCGGGTTTGTCGGGCCTCGGCATCCGTCCGTCTTTTGCAGCCGAACCGGATTATAAGCCGGAAGCGGGCGCCAGCCTGCGCGTGTTGCGCTGGACGCCTTTTGTGAAGGGCGATGAGGAAAGCTGGCTCGCCAACACCAAGAAGTTTACCGAAGCCACCGGCGTGGAAGTGCGCATCGACAAGGAAAGCTGGGAAGATATTCGTCCAAAGGCTGCGGTTGCCGCCAATGTGGGCTCTGGCCCCGATATCGTGATGTGCTGGTTCGACGATGCCCACCAGTATCCTGACAAGTTGGTCGATCTGACGGAGCTTGGCACTTATCTCGACGGGAAATATGGCGGTTTCTATGACGGCCTCAAGGGTTATGCGACCCGCGAAGGCAAGTTCATCGCCATGCCGCTGACAGCAATCGGCAACGCGATTGTCTATCGCGACAGCCATATGAAAGCGGCTGGCTTCAGCGAATTCCCGCAGGACACCAAGGGCTTCCTTGAGCTTTGCAAGGCCATGAAAGCCAAGGGAACACCTGCTGGCTTCCCGCATGGCAAGGCTGTCGGTGACGGCAACAACTATGCGCATTGGCTGCTCTGGAGCCATGGTGCGCAGATGGTTGATGAAAGCGGCAAGGTGACGATCAACTCGCCGGAAACCATTGCCGCCATCAACTATGCCAAGGAGCTTTATGCGACCTTCATTCCGGGCACGGAAAGCTGGCTCGACATCAACAACAACCGTGCGTTCCTCGCCGGTCAGGTGTCGCTGACGGCCAATGGCGTTTCCATCTACTATGCGGCGAAGAATGATCCGAAACTTAGCGAATTCGCCGCTGACATGCGCAGCACGAACTTCCCCATTGGCCCGGTCGGCAAGAGCGTAGAACTGCACCAGACCAGCTCGCTTCTGCTGTTCAAGCATTCGAAATATCCGGAAGCAGCCAAGGCCTACATCAAATTCATGATGGAAGCCGATCAGATGAACGCCTGGCTTGAAGGTTCCAGCGCCTATTGCTGCCAGCCGCTCAAGGCTTTCGCGGATAATCCGGTGTGGAAGGCAAATCCGATCCATACGCCTTATGCCCGCGCTTCGGAAACGCTGCGTCCGAACGGCTATGCCGGTCCGCTCGGCTATGCTTCGGCAGCCGTCATGGCCGACTATGTTCTGGTCGACATGTTCGCCTCCGCCGTTACCGGTGCTTCCACGCCGGAAGAAGCTGTGGCGAGCGCCGAAAAACGCGCCAACCGCTATTATCGCGTCTAGTCGCTGGAGCGGAGGCGCGAAGCCTAACTTCGCGCCTCGTTTCTTTTTGGGTTCTGGAGATTTGTATCCATGACGATGACCAATTCACCCGGAGCCGGAGTATCCGGCGATCCCGGTGCGATAAAACGGCCTTTCATGTCTCGCCTTGCGAATAATCACAACATGCTGGGCTTTCTGTTCATGCTGCCCGCAGCGGTTTTTCTGGTCTGCTTCCTGACCTATCCGCTTGGTCTCGGCGTCTGGCTCGGCTTTACCGACACGAAGATTGGCCGCGATGGCATTTTCATCGGCTTGGAAAATTACGAGTTTCTGTGGGATGACAGTGTCTTCTGGCTGTCGGTGTTCAACACCGTACTCTACACAACCGTGGCGTCGGTGTTGAAATTCGGTCTCGGCCTCTGGCTCGCGCTGCTGTTGAACGAAAACCTGCCGTGCAAATCGTTCTTCCGCGCCATCGTGCTGTTGCCATGGGTGGTGCCGACCGTGCTTTCAGCACTGGCATTCTGGTGGATCTACGATTCCCAGTTCTCGATCATTTCGTGGTCGCTGATCAAAATGGGCCTCATCGATCAACCCATCAATTTCCTTGGCGATCCAACCAATGCGCGTCTTTCGGTGATTGCAGCCAATGTCTGGCGCGGCATTCCTTTCGTGGCGATTTCGCTTCTCGCTGGCTTGCAGACCATTCCCGCCTCATTGCAGGAAGCAGCATCGCTGGATGGTGCCTCAAGCTGGCAGCGGTTCCGGCATGTGACATTGCCGATGCTGACGCCGATCATCGCGGTGGTGATGACGTTCTCCGTGTTGTTCACCTTCACGGATTTCCAGTTGATCTACGTTCTGACCAAGGGCGGCCCGGTCAACGCAACCCACCTGATGGCGACCCTGTCTTTCCAGCGCGCCATTCCCGGCGGCCAATTGGGTGAGGGTGCTGCGATTGCGGTCGCGATGATCCCGTTCCTCCTTGCCGCCATCATGTTTTCTTTCTTTGGCTTGCAGCGTCGCAAATGGCAGCAGGGCGGAAGCGACTGACAATGGAGATGACCATGAATTCCAAGGCACCTTCCAATGAAGCCGCTTTGAAGGACGACAGCCAGGGCATGTCCTATCTCAATCGCCTGCCGCGGCGGGTGGTGACGATCTACATACCCATAGCGCTGTTCGTCTTCGTGCTGCTGTTTCCGTTTTACTGGATGGCGATCACCGCCGTAAAACCGAACTCGCAGCTGACGGATTATGACAATTTCAGCCCCTTCTGGGTGGTGGGGCCGACGCTTGACCATATCAAATATCTGCTGTTCGAGACCTCCTATCCGGGCTGGTTGTGGAACACGATGCTGGTGGCGACGGCTTCGACTTTCCTGTCGCTGATTGCTTCCGTGTTGGGCGCTTATGCGATTGAACGCATCCGCTTCACCGGCTCGCGCTCGGTTGGCCTGTTCATCTTTCTGGCCTATCTGGTGCCACCGTCGATCCTGTTCATTCCGCTGGCGTTCATCGTCTTCAAGCTCGGCATCTATGATTCACGTCTGGCGCTGATCTTCACCTATCCCACCTTCCTCATTCCTTTCTGTACATGGCTGCTGATGGGTTATTTTCGCTCAATACCCTTCGAGCTTGAGGAAAGTGCTCTGGTGGATGGCGCCAACCGGTGGCAGATTCTGCTCAAGATCATCCTGCCGCTGGCCGTGCCGGGGTTGATTTCGGCAGGCATCTTCGCCTTCACGCTTTCCTGGAACGAATTCATCTATGCGCTGACATTCATTCAGTCTTCCGAGAACAAGACTGTTCCCGTGGGCGTGCTGACCGAACTGGTGCGTGGCGATATTTTCGAATGGGGCGCGCTGATGGCGGGGGCGCTGTTCGGTTCGCTGCCGGTGGTGATCCTCTATTCGTTCTTCGTTGACTACTACGTGTCGTCGATGACCGGAGCGGTGAAGGAATAGGCGGATTTTCTGAATGCGCTGAACGCATTGTCAGAGCCAAGAGTTTCTATGGGCCCGCTGCACAATTGGGTTTGTGCAGCGGGTCTTATTTTTTTCAGTGAGGGAATTTTAGCACTTGCCGATGCAATCAGGCAACGTTTCACAATCTATGATTGACCTATGCGTCAAATCTGCTGCGAGCGCCCTTGACAGGCGAATGGTTCGAAATAATTCTCTTAATTAGAAAGAACTGATTTGCGCGTTGAGGGGCGTGTTTCTTTTCAACGGCGGATATCGTTACACCAGAATGACTTGCTGTATTCTGTAGCAATTCATTTTGGGTGATATTTGTTCTCGGGCTTTTCCGCTCTTTCGTACATGCACAGTCCTAGAGATGTTCGTTCTCGTTGGAGTTTCCGGATGGCCAGTTGGAAATATGACCGTACTCTCGCTAACCATATGAAATCCGTGACTGTGCAAGGCGTATTGAGCCGGGCTTTTCCATCGCTGGCGCTTGCGGGATTGATGGCACTCGCCGGAACAGCCTTTCCGGATATTGCCGAAGCAGCGTGCTTCAATGTCACGCGCGCAATAGCGATCACCGGTTCCAGCACGGCGGAAGGCCAGCCGGATGAGGGCGAAACCATTACCTGCGATGCGACTGCGCCCAACCCTTTCACTTATGGCGTTATCGCGACCACGGGACAAGACTACATCACTGTGACGATCGGTGCGGGCACGATCATCGATGCGCTGGGTTCCGGCGTTTTGCTCGACGATTACGCCAATGCCGTCAACAACGGAACCATCACGACGACCTCGCTGAACGGCTTCGGCATGTCGAAGCAGTATATGGGGGAACTGGCCAATAACGGTACGATTGAGACGTCCGGCCAGACGGCGCATGGTATGCGCTCGTTGGGCGGCTTCGGGTTTCTGACCAATACGGGCACAGTCAGCGTCAGCGGCCTGAATGCCTATGGCGTCCTGGCGGGCGTCAATGAAACCGTCGTCAACTCCGGCACGATTTCGGCCACCGGCGATGGCGGTAATGGCGTCTATATGCTAGGCGGCACAGTCCTAACGAACACCGAAACGGGCGTGATCACCAGCACTTTGGCCACCGGTGTTCTCGGCGCCGGCAGCCGCTATACCGTGAGCAACGCCGGTATCATTACCGGCGGCAATGGCACGGCGATCAGTCTGGCGGGTGGTGTCAACACCATCAACGTGACGGGCGGTACCATAACGGGCGACGTGCTGACGGGAGCCGGGGTCGACACGCTGAACTGGACCGGCGCCGGGACGATTGCCGGTGAAATTCATCTCAATGACGGCGATGACGTTGCCAATCTAACGAATCTGACCAAAACGACTGTGCAGCCGACCACGCTCCTTGATGGCGGTCTCGGCACGGACGCGCTCACGCTGACCAATGTGCAGACTGCACAGCCGGAGCGTTTCATCAATTGGGAAAGCATCTCCCTGCTGTCCGGCTCGCAGCTCACCATGGGCGGCGACCTGACATTGGGTGACTCGGCGACGGAAACCGGCACATTGACCATCGACAGCACCAGCTCGGTTGTCGCCAGCGGGGGAAGCTATGCCATCTCGCCGAGTGTGGCGGGGACGGCCGTCGGCGTGACCAATGCAGGCCTGATCGATCTGGACGCCGGTGGCACTTCAGTCGGCGACAGGCTCACCATCAACGGAAACTATATCGGTTCGGATGGCGAACTGCGCCTCAACACGACCTTGGGTAATGACAGTTCCGCAACCGATATGCTGGTTGTGACCGGCGACACCGCAGGCAGCACGCTGGTCGATGTCGTCAATGTCAACGGGACTGGCGCCGTGACGACCGAAGGCATCAGGATCATCAGCGTCGATGGCGCTTCGGATGGTTCGTTTACGCTTCTGGGCGATTACGAGTTCGAGGGCGACCCTGCGGTCGTCGGCGGGGCCTATGCTTATCGGCTTTACAAGGGCGGTGTTTCGACGCCGAACGATGGCGACTGGTATCTCCGCTCGACAGTGAGTGCGGTGGAACCAGAACCCGAACCGGGCAACCCGGAGCCGGAGCCAGAAGAGCCGGGCGAGGAATTGCCACTCTACCAGCCGGGCGTTCCTGTCTATGAAGCCTATCCGCAATTGCTGCTCGGCCTGAACGGTCTTCCAACCTTGCAGCAGCGCGTGGGCAACCGCTACTGGAGCCATGCCGGCAATATCATGGTTGCCGAGGGGGCAGACCCGGTCGGCTCGCCTTATGCGTCGCCGCAGGAGGCAGGTGTCCTGATCGAAAACAACGGGATCTGGGGGCGTGTCGAAGGCGTGCATACCAGCATGGCGCCGCGCTTCTCCACCTCCCGCACGGATTACGATTTCAATACGTTCCGCATGCAGGCAGGGCTTGATGGTCTTTTCGTCGAGAATGAAAACGGCAAGCTGATCGGCGGGCTGACCGTGCATTACGTGCACGGCAAGGCCAGGACGCGCTCGATCTATGGCGACGGTGAAATATCGACCGATGGTTACGGTTTCGGGGGCACGCTGACCTGGTATGGTGAGAACGGCTTCTATCTCGACGGTCAGGCGCAGGCAACGTGGTATGATAGCGATCTGGAGTCCACGCTCGCGGGTTTCGACCTGATCAGCGGTAATAACGGCTTCGGTTATGCCCTGTCGCTCGAAAGCGGCAAGCGCATCATGCTGAACGAGCAATGGTCGGTGACGCCGCAGGCGCAACTGGTTTATTCGAATGTCGATTTCGACAGCTTCAATGATGTCTTCGATGCTGAAGTCAGTCTCAACCGGGGTGACAGCCTGCAAGGCCGTCTCGGCTTGAGCCTCGACCGCCAGAATTCGTGGTACAATGACAGGGGGTTGATCGACCGGACCTATGTGTACGGTATTGCCAATCTTTACTACGAGTTTCTGGATGGGACGAAAGTTGACGTTTCGGGCGCCAGCTTTACCAGTCGCAATGATCGCTTCTGGGGCGGTATCGGTCTCGGTGGCAGCTATAACTGGAACAACGATAAATATTCGCTCTATGGCGAAGGTTCGATCAACACCAGTCTGGCCAATTTCGGCGACAGCTACGCCTATAAGGGAACGGTCGGCTTCCGCGTGAAATGGTAGGTCACGATATTGAAGGACTGCCGGTGATGTAATCGCCGGCAGTCCTGTTTTATGAGGTAATTGGTTTAGATTATTGATTTTAAATAATTATCGCGGCTCTGTGGCCTGCGCCGCAGTATTCCCTCAGTCGTATTTTCCATGATTTGCAAGCGCCGAATCCAACCAGGCCCGTGATGAAATTCGGCATTTTTGCAATTTCTTATTGCAAATAATTTGCAATTGCAGAATATAAGCAGTCAACAGGGCTATACCCAAAATTGCAGGCCGGTTCGAACTGCGGTGGACAGTCCAATTATCAGTTGCAAATAAGTCTTAATAGCAGAAGGATGCGAAATGCTGAACAAGGTGAGACGAACTTTCCTGAAGGCAGCGACCGGAGCAGCATTGGCGGCAATATTGACCGCGATGTTTGCAATAGCTCCGGCTGGCGCACAGGAGAAATTCAAGGCGGTCACGACCTTCACCGTCATTGCCGACATTGCGCGCAACGTGGCGGGCGATGCGGCAATCGTTGAATCGATCACCAAGCCGGGCGCGGAAATCCATAATTATCAGCCGACACCCGGTGACATAAAGCGGGCGCAAGGTGCGCAGCTTGTTCTATGGAACGGGCTTAACCTCGAACTCTGGTTCGAAAAGTTCTTTCGCCACCTGAAGGACGTGCCGAGCGTTGTGGTGTCTGACGGCGTCGCTCCGATGGGCATTACGGAGGGACCGTATAGCGGCAAGCCTAACCCTCATGCCTGGATGTCGCCAACCGCCGCGCTGATCTATGTCGATAATATCCGCGATGCTTTCGTCAAATATGATCCGGCGAATGCCGCCACCTACACGGCAAATGCAGACGCCTATAAGCAGAAGATCCGCGCTGCAATCGAGCCGATCAAGGCGAAACTCGCCGCTGTTCCCGAGGACAAGCGTTGGCTCGTTTCGAGCGAAGGGGCGTTTTCCTATCTCGCGCGCGATTTCGGTCTGAAAGAGCTTTATCTGTGGCCGATCAATGCGGACCAGCAAGGCACGCCGCAGCAGGTGCGCAAGGTCATCGATGCCGTGCGCAAGAACGGCATTACCGTTGTCTTTTCCGAAAGCACGATTTCGCCAGCGCCAGCCGAGCAGGTGGCCCGCGAAACCGGGGCCCGCTATGGCGGCGTGCTTTACGTGGATTCCCTGACCGACAAGGACGGCCCGGTGCCGACCTATATCGACCTCTTGCGCGTCACCTCCGACACAATCGTCAAGGGACTGGCTGATCCGTCCTGATCCCTACAAATCTGGTGCCCGCCATCGTGGCGGGCACGCATTCGATCCTGATGAAAGAGATATCCGATGAATGCTCAACCCGACTGGCAGAGCCATTTCGGTTCCGGTTCTGAAGATGGCGGCATTTCCGTCGATGGCGCTACCGTCACTTATCGCAACGGTCTGACTGCCTTGCGCGACGCGAGTTTTCGCATCCCGACCGGCACAATTGCCGCTCTTGTCGGCGTCAATGGGTCAGGCAAATCCACCTTGTTCAAGGCGATCATGGGGTTTGTGCGTCTTGCGCGCGGCTCGATCCGGGTGCTGGGCATGACGGTTGACGAAGCCTTGCGCAAGAACCTCGTCGCCTATGTGCCGCAATCGGAAGAGGTGGACTGGAATTTTCCGGTTCTGGTTGAGGACGTGGTGATGATGGGCCGCTATGGCCATATGGGCATGATGCGGAGACCAAAGGCTGCTGATCATGAAGCGGTGGCCAATGCGCTTGCCCGCGTCAATATGAGCGAGTTTCGCAAGCGGCAGATCGGCGAGCTTTCGGGCGGGCAGAAGAAGCGCGTTTTCCTTGCCCGTGCGCTGGCGCAGGACGGTCGCGTGATCCTGCTGGACGAGCCGTTTACGGGGGTCGACGTCAAGACGGAAGAGCAGATCATCTCGCTGTTGCGCGAGTTGCGCGATGAAGGCCGCGTGATGCTGGTCTCAACGCATAATTTGGGTTCCGTGCCGGAGTTCTGCGACCGCACCATCCTGATAAAAGGCACGGTGCTGGCCTATGGGATGACGGCTGAGACATTCACCCAAAAAAATCTGGAAAAGACCTTTGGTGGCGTTCTGCGGCATTTCGTATTGAACGGACCGCAAGGCGAGGCTTCCGCCTCGATAGGCGTTATCAGCGACGATGAACGCCCGCTGATCTTGCAGGGCGGCAAGACTGCCATTCGCAACAGTGGCGATGGAGAAGGAGGGCAGGAATGATGGAAACACTCCTGCAGCCATTCACCTATAGCTATATGCTGGATGCGATGTGGGTGTCGGCGCTGGTCGGCGGCGTCTGCGCTTTCCTGTCCTGTTATCTGATGCTGAAGGGCTGGTCGCTGATCGGCGATGCCCTGTCCCATTCCATCGTTCCCGGCGTCGCTGGAGCCTATATGCTGGGGCTGCCGTTTTCCATTGGCGCCTTCTTTTCCGGCGGGCTGGCGGCAGGCGCCATGCTGTTTTTGAACCAGCGAACCAAGTTGAAGGAAGACGCCATTATCGGCCTTATCTTCTCAGGCTTTTTCGGTCTCGGCTTGTTCATGGTGTCGATCTCGCCGACCTCGGTAAACATCCAGACCATCGTGCTCGGCAATATTCTGGCGATTACGCCTGGCGACAAGCTGCAGCTCGGGATTATCGGCTTCGTGTCGCTCGCCCTTCTGCTCGTCAAATGGAAAGACCTCATGGTCACATTCTTCGACGAGACCCACGCACGTTCAATTGGCCTTAATCCGACCGCGCTGAAGATCATGTTCTTCACGCTTCTCTCGGCATCGACGGTGGCGGCGCTCCAGACGGTAGGCGCGTTCCTCGTCATCTGCATGGTGGTGACACCGGGAGCCACGGCCTATCTGCTGACGGATCGGTTTCCGCGACTGCTGGTCATCGCCGTGATAATCGGCGCTGCCACCAGTTTCGTCGGCGCCTATGCGAGTTATTTTCTCGATGGCGCGACGGGTGGCATCATTGTCGTGTTGCAGACGGCGATTTTCCTGAGCGCATTTTTCTTCGCACCCAAGCATGGCATGATTGCCAGCCGACGCCGCGCCGCCAGAACACAGGCCATGGAGGCGTCGCAGTGAACATTATCGACACGCTTCTTTCGCCATTCGAATTTCCATTCATGGTCAATGCGCTGGTGATTTCCGCCACTGTCGCTGTTCCCATGGCGCTGTTATCCTGCTTTCTCGTTCTAAAAGGTTGGTCGCTGATGGGCGATGCAATCAGCCACGCAGTGTTTCCCGGCGTGGTGATCGCCTATGTCGTGGGCTTTCCCTATGCGGTCGGCGCTTTCGTTGCGGGCATGTTTTGCGCCATCGCGACCGGCTTTTTGAAGGATAACAGCCGCATAAAGCAGGATACAGTCATGGGCGTGGTGTTTTCCGGCATGTTCGGGCTGGGACTGGTGCTCTATGTCAAGGTCAGGCCGGATGTGCATCTCGACCATATTTTGTTCGGCGATATGCTGGGCGTTTCGTGGTTCGATATTGGACAGGCAGGGCTGATTGCGCTGTTCACCTCCGCGATCATCGGCGTAAAATGGAAAGACTTCCTTTTGCATGCCTTCGATCCCGCGCAGGCGAGGGCGGTGGGCCTTCGGGTCAATCTCCTGCATTACGGCCTGCTGAGCCTCATCTCGCTGACGATTGTGGGTGCGTTGCAGGCTGTCGGTATCATCCTTGCCATCGCGATGCTGATCGCGCCGGGGGCCATTGCATTTCTCCTGACGCGTAAGTTCAGCACCATGCTGGTTCTGGCTGCGGTCATCGCGGCGGCGGGTTCGTTCATCGGCGTTTATCTGTCGTTCTTCATCGACAGCGCTCCGGCACCCACAATTGTGCTTTTGCTTTCAATGACTTTCGCCGCAGCTTTCATCTATGCGACCCGCAAGGCGGCACGAAACGAGGCATCGGAGATCGCTTGATAACAAGGCTTCTTCGAATCTCCCAATTTCCTGCATAGTGGCGAGATGAAGAAAGAAGCAACGGCATTGGCGATCTATCTGAAGCGCGGATTATCCACTGTGGCCATGATGCTCGTGGCGGCGATGTCCTGTCCTGCTCAGGCACAGGAACCGGGCAAGCCCGGCATTTGCGAGGCGGATAGTTTCGAGAATACGAAATATATCATCTGCAAGCCGGAAAACGGTGTCGCCGGGCTGCGGCTGTTCTGGAAAGGGGCCGACGACAAGCCCTATCGGACATTCTCCAGCGCTGCCAAGGCCGTCAGCGACGATGGCCGCAGACTGGTTTTCGCGTTGAATGCCGGAATGTACGGGCAGGATTTTGCGCCGATAGGCCTTTATATTGAGAACGGACAGCAACTGCGCCCCGCCAACAGGCAGAAAGGCGAAAGTGCAGGTGGTCCTGTGCCAAATTTCTACAAGAGGCCGAATGGTGTTTTCTTCTGGGACGACAAGGCGGCGGGAATTCTTCCGACCGACACGTTTTTGAAACGCCGGCCAAAGGTCAGTTTTGCCACCCAGTCAGGCCCCATGCTGGTCATCCGCAACAAATTGCACCGGGCCTTTATTGCCGGCTCGACGGACCGCACACGCCGCAGCGGCGTCGGTGTTTGCGAAAATGGCGCTGTGCGCTTAGCCATCAGCGAAGACCCGGTGAATTTTCATGATTTCGCGCGCATGTTTCGCGACCATTTGAAATGCCCGAATGCGCTGTTTCTCGATGGTGGAAACGGGACAGGCATTTATGATCCCGCTATGGGCCGCAACGACATATCCTGGCATGGCGGTTTTGGCCCGATTGTCGGCTTGGTGGAATAGCGCTTGCCGCCGCATCAGCCGTTGTCGGGTGTCTCGATCAGTTCCATGGCAAGCGCCCGCGCCGTGTCGGAAATATCGGGATTGAAAACCAGCCAATAGCCGTTTTCGCTCGTTAGCGATCGGTCGCAGGCGTGGACGAGTTGCCCGCGTTGCACTGCGCCATCAATCAGCCCGGCCCAGCCAAGCGCGACGCCCTGATCGGCAATCGCCGCCTCAATCACCAGATTATAGGTATTGAAGACGAGGCCGTAATTGCCGTCATCGATCTCCTCGCCGATGGCATTCAGCCACGATTGCCAGGTGAACCAGCGATCGCCCTGCAAGGTGTCGAGATGCAGAAGCGAGGCAGCACCAAGCCCCTTACCGGAGGGAAAGCCGCCGGATTTTTCGAGAAAAGCGGGCGAGCAGACCGGCACCACCTTTTCGCCGATGAAGGGGACGGAGCCTTCGGGAAAATCATTGCGCGCGCCAAAAAGGATTGCGATGTCTGCCTCGCGATAGTCGAGCGGCTGCAGCATGGAGGATGCCGTGATCCGCACATCCACCTCGGGATGTTTCGGCCTGAATTGCGCCACCCGCGGCATCAGCCAGAAAGTGGCAAAGCCGTAATCGGTTGCGATCCGCAAACCGGGCGAGCGCTGCCTGCGCCTGATCTGCTGCACGGCGTCTTCTATCCCATCCAGACCGGCGCGCACCGCTTCATAAAGGATTCGCCCATCGGGCAAAATTTCAACGCCACGCGCCCGCCTTGCAAACAGCGCAACACCCAAACGGTCTTCCATGCGTTTTATTTGATAGCTGACGGCAGGTTGCGTCATGCCGAGTTCACGCGCCGCAAGGGTCAGATTTTCCAAACGTCCGACCGCTTCGAAAACGCCAAGGCTGCCAAGATCCCAGGATGGAGAAACCATAAAGAACCTTTATATCTCCAATAAAAAATGAATGGGTTTTTCCTTAGCGTAAATGGTGTTTTCCTGAAAGTCGAAATGCAAGCCATAACGGTTTTTGATTGTACGAGATGCGGAATGCATCCATCAAGGAGGGGTCACCGATGCGCTATTTGAAGACGACTGCGCTGGCGTTTGCGGCGTTCACCGGGCTGGCGGGAACGGCTTATGCTGCCGATCCGGCTGCATGCGAAACCATCCGCCTGTCCGATCCGGGCTGGACAGATATCACCTCGACCAATTCCATCGCGAGCGTGCTGCTGACGGGGCTTGGCTATAAGCCCGATGTGAAGACGATGTCTGTGCCGATTGGCTATGAGGCCCTGAAGACTGGCAATCTCGACGTCTTCCTCGGCAACTGGATGCCCGCTCAGCAGAAATTCCGCGACGATCTCGACAAGGCCAAAGCAGCCGAAGTGATCGTCAAGAATCTTGAAGGTGCGAAGTTCACGCTCGCAGTGCCGGATTATGTCGCAAGCGAAGGCATCAAGGATTTTGCCGATCTTGCCGCGCAGGGCGATAAATTCGGCAAGGAGATTTACGGTATTGAGCCCGGCGCTCCCGCCAACCAGAATATCCAGAAGATCATTGAAGACCCGAAATTCAAGCTCGACGGCTGGAAGATCGTGGAATCCAGCGAGCAGGCCATGCTGGCGCAGGTGGACCGCAAGAACAAGGACAAGGGCTGGGTGGTGTTTCTCGCCTGGGCGCCGCATCCGATGAACACCAAACTGAAGATTGTATATTTGTCGGGCGGCGATGATTATTTCGGTCCGAACTATGGTGGCGCCGAAGTCTACACGCTGGCCCGCACCGGCTGGTCGGCGAACTGCCCGAACGCTGCAACCTTTTTCAAGAACCTCACCTTCACCGTCGATATTGAAAACGAACTGATGGGCAAGATTCTGGACGATGGTGCGGAAGGCCCTGCGGCTGCGAAGGAATGGCTGAAAGCTAATCCTGAGCAGATCGACAAGTGGCTGGCAGGCGTAACGACGCTGAAGGGCGAACCCGGTGCTGCTGCCGTCAAGGCAAGCATCGGCCTCTGATCGTCAGACGCAAAAGACTATAAGGCGGGCATTTCGATGCCCGCCATTTCGCGTTTCACTTCTGCCAAATGGTTCTGCACAAATGAAAAAGCCGAATATTCTCATTCTCATGGTCGACCAGTTGAACGGAACGTTCTTTCCGGATGGCCCCGCCGATTTTCTGCATGTTCCGCATTTGCGCAAGCTTGCCAAACGCTCGACCCGTTTTGCCAATTGCTACACGGCGAGCCCGCTTTGCGCTCCGGCTCGTGCCTCGTTGATGTCGGGCCAATTGCCGTTCCGC
Source organism: Ochrobactrum sp. C6C9 (assembly GCF_022627935.1). NCBI lineage: Bacteria > Pseudomonadati > Pseudomonadota > Alphaproteobacteria > Hyphomicrobiales > Brucellaceae > Ochrobactrum > Ochrobactrum sp. C6C9. The sequence continues at coordinate 131,607 of NZ_JABXGB010000003.1, forward strand.
ACCGGCGTTTATGATAATGCAGCCGAATTCTCGTCCGAAATTCCAACCTATGCGCATCATTTGCGCAATGCCGGTTATCAGACAGCGCTTTCCGGCAAGATGCATTTTGTCGGCCCGGATCAGCTGCACGGCTTCGAGCAGCGCCTGACGACGGATATTTACCCCGCCGATTTTGGCTGGACGCCCGATTATCGCAAGCCCGGAGAGCGCATCGACTGGTGGTATCACAATCTGGGTTCCATCACCGGGGCCGGTTCTGCGGAAATCACCAACCAGCTCGAATATGATGACGAAGTTGCCTATCAGGCCGAAGCAAAGCTTTACGATCTGGCACGCGGTCATGATAAGCGTCCGTGGTGCCTGACGGTCAGCTTCACTCACCCGCACGATCCCTATGTTGCGCGCAAGCGCTTCTTCGACCTCTATGCGGATATACCGGAACTCGATCCGAAGATCGGACCTCTGCCGGAGGGCGAAATCGATCCCCATAGCGAGCGGCTGCTTCGTGCCTGCAAGGCTGAGGATTATGAGCTGACGCGCGAGCAGATCAGGGCGGCGCGACAGGCTTATTTCGCCAATATTTGCTACGTCGATGAGAAGATCGGCGGCCTCCTGGACGTGATCGAGCGCTGTAACATGGCGGATGATACGATCGTCATCTTCACCTCGGATCATGGCGATATGCTTGGTGAACGCGGCATGTGGTTCAAGATGAGCTTCTTCGAAGGTTCAGCACGGGTGCCGTTGATGATCGCCGCTCCGCAGATGCCTGCGGGCCTTATCAATACGCCTGCGTCAACGCTTGATGTGCTGCCCACCCTTGCCGATCTGGCCGGCATCGACCTCAATGGTATCATGCCGTGGACGGATGGCGTTTCACTGCTGGAAGTCGCTTCGGGTGCAAAGGAACGCGGCGCGGTGCCGTGTGAATATGCGGCTGAAGGTACGGTCGCGCCGATGGTTTCACTGCGTGACGGGCCATGGAAGCTCAATCTCTGTCATGTCGATCCACCGCAATTGTACAATCTCGATGACGACCCGGATGAACTGCAAAATCTGGCGGAGTGCCTGGAGCATCGCGCGATGCTCGAACAACTGATGGACAAGGCACTTGGGCGCTGGAACCTCGAACTCTACGATGCGAATGTTCGCGCAAGCCAGGCCCGCCGCCATGTGGTCTATCCGGCCCTGCGCAACGGCGCTTATTACCCGTGGGATTACCAGCCGCTGCAAAAGGCATCCGAACGCTATATGCGAAACCACATGGACCTGAACGTGCTGGAGGATAACCAGCGTTTTCCACGCGGCTAGCATCAGGTCGAAGCCGGGCATCTCGTCCGGCTTCTCCTGTTATCGCGTTTACAGATCGACCGGGCGGCCTGAGGCTTCTTCCTCAAGCGTGACAGCGACATCGGCATTTGCCGAAAGCCTGACCTTGTCGCTTTCGATATCGGCTACGAAGCCCAACTCGATATAGTGATGATGGTCGGCGTGTTGTCCGGAATTATCGGACTTCTTCAGCTTGATCCGGTTTCCTTCCAGCCGATCCACTGTTCCGACATGCACACCGTCTGCGCCTATCACTTCCATATTCTCGTGAATTCTGTGCTGCATAGCGATTTCCTCTGCTTTAGCTTCAGATGAATTCAGCAAATTGCCAATGGGATTGCTGTTCCTAAACTAGTGCACCTTTGCCGTTTGACCATGGCAGAGAGTAATGGACAACCGGTCGGTCATCAGAATGAGCATTAATCGTTCGGTAAACCTAGCTGTCTTTGTGCTCTGCCTGATCTCTGAGTATCTGCGCAGCTCTTGCTCTGTAGTTGTCTTTCACTTCGTCGGAGACCCCGCCGCTCACACTGGCACCGCTGACGATTTTGCCAACGGTTGAATCCCAGTCCAGATCAGGATCCGGGTTTTCGCGGTCAAATAATTGCTTCGCGAGTTCTTCAATCTCGAGCTGCTTTTCAAGTTCGCCACTCATGTCTCTCTCCTGCTGCAAAATGACGCTCAGGGTAGTCGCCCGCTGCCATCTTCGTGATGGCGAACCATATATTTGCGAATGAGCAGATCGAGCGCATCTCTGGCCTCCGTCTCAGTCAACCGCGCCTGAACGTGCCCCTCAATTGAAACAACTTCACCGCTGAACTTATCAAAAACGGACCAAGTGCCGTCGTGCTCCCGCCGAACATCAAATCCGTTTTCAATCATAGGGGCCTCCATTCGTTACATCTGCCGCCCGTCCTGTGCCTGTAGCTCTCTTTCTTGTTGAACACGCTCAAGGATCGTAAAGGCAGCTTGGGCGGCATCCTCTGTCAACGCGATTTGCAGCCGACCTTTGAATGTGATGGGGCGCTGGGTTGCCCCATCCACCACTGACCAGGTGCCGTTTCCGCATCTCAATGTTTTATAGGTGGTCGCCATTCTTCCCTCCGGATCCCTGCTGTTTTGAGCCACTGTCCGCTCCCGCATGTTCCACCACGCTTATACGCGGTTGGTGTTACAACACCGCTGGCGCCAAATTGTTTCTCTCGAACGGACATTATATGAACGCCCTCATGGAACCCTGCGCGGTGAAAATCTGAGGTAAAATGACGGGAAGACGGCCTTGTTGTTATTGCTCATCCCCGGTGTCGCCCTGTGGGGCGGTCGATTTTCCATTCGAGAAAAGAACGAGCGTAAGCAGCGCAAAGGCCATCACAATAACTGCAACGTCAAAGGCATTTACAGCGCACGCAATGCCAATGGCACCTGTCGCCCAAAGGCTGGCGGCGGTGGCGGTACCTTTCACCGACGAGCTTAAACGAAGGATGGCGCCTCCGCCGATAAAGCCCATTCCTGTGATGACGCCCTCAATAATGCGGGCGAGCGCTTCGGGATTGTCGGTCGTAATCCCTTCTGTTGCCTGGATAAAGCCGCAGCTGGCCACTGCCACGAGCGGAAATGTTCGAAGGCCAGCGCTTCGTTCTTCTCGTTCTCGATGCCAGCCTATCGGCAGCGCCAGAATGTATGCGGCTGCCAAGGCGATGACGTGTGGCCAAACGTTGAAATTGTCGGACTTTAGCGCCTCTTGAAGCGCGGTTTGAAGCTGATCCATGTTTCTCGTCGCTTTGAGGTGAAGGCCTCAGTAAACGAACGTGTTTCGATTACGTTCCGAAGCCATTCAAATGGCGCGGCGGCTGAAAGAGGCGACAAGAGCGCTTTCAGCTATGGAGTGAGCGTTTTTTGTAGAGAAGGCGACGCCGTTCTGGAAGAGCAGAATATTTGTTGATAATATTAGTGGAAGCTAATTTATTGAATAGCTGGTGCCGCTTAGGTGACTCGAACACCTGACCCCATCATTACGAATGATGTGCTCTACCGACTGAGCTAAAGCGGCCCGGGAACCTTCGTTCCAACTCCGTTAAGAGATTCCATTCGTTTCCGTCTGGACGGTGCGCTGATAACCAAAAGCAGAACGGAAAGCAAGGCCGAAATCGAAAAACGGTCAGATTGTTTCAAACCTTGTGAAAACAGGGCCTTCCATCGGAGAGGCCCTGTTCGAAACGCGCTGGCAATGTGCCTTATGCGCCAGCGCAGAGTTGACTGCGCGCTTCCTTATATTCCCGCTCCAGACGGTCGATCAGCGTGGCCGCCGGTGCAACCTCATGAATGGCGCCGATGCCCTGTCCGCAGCCCCAGATATCCTTCCACGCTTTCGCGCCTTCTTTGTGCGCCTGATCAAAATCCATCTTCGATGCATCGGCTTCCGGCAGATTGTCTGGGTCAAGGCCGGACTGGGTGATGGAGGGCTTCAGATAATTGCCTGCGATGCCGGTAAAATAGTTCGAATAGACGATATCGGCCGCCGTCGAATCGACAATCATCTGCTTGTAGGCATCAACCGCGCGGGCTTCCGTCGTCGCGATGAAGGGTGAGCCGATATAGGCGAGGTCTGCGCCCATGGCCTGCGCAGCCAGAATCGAACGGCCATTGGCGATGGCACCGGAAAGAAGCAGTGGGCCATCAAACCAGGCGCGGATTTCCTGCACCAATGCGAAAGGAGATAGGGGGCCAGCATGGCCGCCCGCACCGGCTGCGACAGCGATCAGGCCATCTGCACCCTTGCGGATGGCCGAATTGGCGTGGCGATTATTGATGACGTCGTGCAGCACAATGCCGCCGTAGGAATGGATCGCTGCGTTCACCTCGGGCACTGCGCCGAGTGAAGAAATGACAATCGGCACTTTGTATTTCACACAGAGGCCGAGATCATGTTCCAGCCGCTTGTTGGAACGGTGAACGATCTGGTTGACCGCGAATGGTGCTGCCGGACGGTCCGGATTGGCCTTGTCGTGAGCGGCGAGGCCTTCGGTGATCTCAGCCAGCCACTCATCCAACTGCGCTTCAGGGCGCGCGTTAAGGGCAGGGAACGAACCAACGACGCCAGCCTTGCATTGCGCCATCACAAGCGCCGGATGCGAAATGATGAATAGGGGCGCGCCGACAACAGGAATGCGCAATCTGTTCTTCAAACTATCCGGCAAGGCCATATTATTCTCCTCAAAAATTGACGTTTGCGTAAACGTAATATCTCTACCACGCCTGTACAGAACGGCAATACGAAAGATTAAATTAGATTCGGTTTTGGAACCAAGCGTAAGCATCTCTGGTGCCAGCACAAAACGCGCGGGCGAAGAATGGTCAGGCCTTCGGTTTAGCTTCGGCTTCTATGCTCGGATGATGATTCTGTCGCAACAGCCATGGTTTTGCGGTTCGATTTAGGCCGGTGGGTTACAAAGCTGAGATAAAACATGAAGATGGCTAGGCTAGGAATTTGCCGCGAAGTTTAGGAAACTGACCGATAAATCATGCTCTTGAACGGTCGCTGAATCACATGTCGGATGAGGTTTCTGCATCAGATTCAATCTGCTAGGGTGAGGCGACGGCACCAAAGGTTCGGGGAAAAGCACGGTGAAAGTCGATATTTGGCAACGAGGCGGGTCTTATCAGGTAGCCAAATCAGTTATTGAACGGCTAAATGCCTTGATTCAGACGTTAAATTCGCTGAGGCTTGGAAAAAGCCGCTTTCTGAAAGTCGGTTTGGAACTTTAGGAATAAGCACAGGCGGGAAACGCGAACACGGGGACGAGTGGCCTTTGGATAGTATAGAACGCGCTATCAGAAACGCATTTGCCAAAGCGGATGCTTATAACCCTGCGACCCGTCAGCGTATATACGAATCCGCATGGGGTGCCCATGAGCGCGCGCTCGCGGCCAACACTGCTTTGAGCGACGCCCAAAAAGAACAGCGCCGCCAGAAGCTGAAGGATGCCATTTCCAGCATCGAGCAGGAATTCTCCGCCCCGCGCCAGAATGAAGACAAGGCAGAGCCATCGCTGGATGCGCCGCATCGCGATGATCCTGTCCTGGGTGCTGCTGTGGGCAGTGCTCCGGCGCTCGATACCGGCGATATACGTTCCCGATCCACGAAGAAAAAGGGCGGAAGCGCCGATCTCGGCTATGAAGGCGGTGTCTCGCGCAAGGAAAAGCGCGGCAAGAAGAAGCGGCATTCGCCCTTCTACAGCTATGGCATTCCGGCGCTGGTGCTGTTTGTCGCCGTCATGATCGGCTATTCGCTTTATAGCAGCTTCATCGATTTGAGCCGTGGTCCATCCAGCAGTCCGCTGCACAGCGATGGAAGCGGCGCGCCGCTGAAGGATGGTGAAGAGCCGGGCGGGGCGAAGTGGATTACCATTTTCCAGCCGTCTGAAGCGACACGCATGTCGGTGCAAGGGCGCGCCACCGCAGAAATCCTGCGTGATGGCCCGAGCAGCTTTGCACGCGTGAAATCTTCCGGTGAAGGCGATACGGTTACCTTCGATGTTGGCGAAGGCATTCTGGACCAGCTCGCTGGCAAGACAGCCACATTCGATATCATCGCCAAGGCCGATGGCGGCAAGATAACCCAAATGTCTGTCAGTTGCGATTTCGCAGGCTTTGGCGATTGCGGGCGCAGACGGTATGACGTGGGTGAATCGCGCAACGATTTTCTGTTCGATCTGGATTTCGCAGGTGACAAGAAGGCAGGCCGCGCCGGTGTCATCACGATCAATTCCGATCTGACCGGAACCGGAAAGCCGGTCGATATCTACGAAATTCGCGTTTCGGCGAATGCACAGTAGTCATTGAAAAACAGAGAGTTGCTGGCTTTTCTTCTCCGGGTTTGGAGGAGATTTAGCTGAGCAGCTTTTCCAGCGTTTCAAGCCGATCCGCTTCGCGGGGCGGTTTATCCCAGCGCAGGCGCGAGAAGCGCGGAAAACGCATGGCGACACCGGATTTATGTCGTGTTGAGCGGTTCAATCCCTCAAAGGCCACTTCCACGACCAGACCGTGATCGGGTTCTGCGCGGACCGAACGCACCGGGCCGAAACGCTCGATGGTGTTTTCGCGAACAAATTTGTCCAGCAGTTTCAGTTCCTCATCGGTGAAGCCGAAATAGGCCTTGCCGACCGGCACCAGAACCGGCTCGTCTTCCGGTCCTGTCCAGACCGCGAAGGTGAAGTCGGAATAGTAGCTGGAGCGTTTGCCGTGGCCGCGCTGCGCGTAGACAACCACCGCATCGACAGTGAACGGATCGCGCTTCCATTTGAACCACGGTCCCTTGGGGCGACCGGGAAGATAGGCACTATCATGCCGTTTCAACATCACGCCCTCGATGACCGGGTGCGGAGGGTTGACGCGCAAGGCGGCCAGTTCGCCGAAATCGGCGAAGGACAGCACGGGCGACAGATCGAACCGGCGCGGGTCGAGTGTGCTGACGAAGGTTTGAAGGCGTTTGCGGCGCTCGGCAAAGGGCAGGGCGCGCAAATCCTCACCGGATTGCTGGTTGCCGTCTTGCAATAGATCATAAGCGCGGATGAAAGCCGGATAGTCGCGCAATTGTTTGGCGCTGACGGTCTTGCGGTTCAATCGCTGCTGCAGGTCGGAGAAAGTGGCGGTTTCAATGCCGGTTTCACCGTGATGCCCGACGAGAAGTTCGCCATCAATGGCGCCTTCAAAGTCCATTGCCTCCAGCACATCCGGAAATGCGCCGGAAATATCATCGCCGGTGCGTGAATAAAGCTTGCGCACCCCGTTTTCCGAGACGGCTTGCACACGAATCCCGTCCCATTTCCATTCCGCGCTGAATGCGGCTGGATCGAGCGAGGAAATCTCTGCTTCATCCAGTGCGGTGGCCAGCATGACAGGGCGAAAGGGCGCATCGGCAGTTGCGGCTGGTTTGGGAGCAAGGCCTTCCAGCCAGGCAAACAGCGCCGTATAGGGCGGTGACTGGCCATGCCAGAGTTCTTCGATCTCCGTCACGTCCACGCCGCCGAAATCGGCGAGCGCCTGTTTGGCAAGACGCGCTGAAACGCCGATGCGCAAGCCGCCGGTTACAAGTTTCAGCAGGGCATAACGCTCCGATATGCCGAGAAGATCAAGCCAGCCTGCAACCAGTATCGGGCCTTCACGGCGCGAGGCATGTTGCAGTTCGTGCACCACAACGCCGAGCGAAAGATTGGTGCCCGGCGAGGTCTCGCTGGGGCCGGGCCAGATCAGCGAAATGGTTTCGGCCAGATCGCCGACATAATCATAGGAATAAGCGAAAAGCGTCGGGTCCGTCCGTTCCGCGATCAGGGCGCGCAGCATGGCGGGTTTCACGCTTTGCAATTCCAGATCGCGCGTGATGGCGGCCAGCGCCAGCCCACGGTCGGGATCGGGTGTGGTGCGGAAATAATCGGCAAGCAGGCGTAGCTTGCCATTACGCTGCGGGGTGAGAACCAGACGGTCGAGAAGTTCGGCGAAAGCGCGCATCAATCGCCCTCATCTTCGTAGCCGATAAGATGCAGCGGCTTCGCCGGAATGTTCTGCAATTCGCACCACCGAACCAGAGCCTCCTCCCGCCCATGCGTGACCCAGACTTCGGCGGGCGCAATTTCCGATATCGTTTCCGTCAGCTCATCCCAGTCGCAATGGTCGGAGATGATCAGCGGCAGTTCGATGCCCTGTTGCTTGGCGCGCTGGCGGATGCGCATCCAGCCGGAGGCGAAGGCCGGAACGGGATCGGGAAAACGTCGCGCCCAGCGGTCGGAAAAGGCGGTCGGCGGGCCGACGATGATCTTACCCGCAAAATCAGGCAGCTTCTCGCCACGCTCCAGCGTTGCGGGTTCAAGGGGGCCGAGGTCGATACCGCGCATCTGGTAATAGTCGCACAATGTTTCCAAAGCGCCGTGAATATAGATCGGATCACTATAGCCCGCATTGCGAATGAGCTTGATCACGCGCTGCGCCTTGCCGAGCGAATAAGCGCCGACCAGATACGCGCGCTCGGGAAAGAGCGTGAGTGATTTCAAAAGCTTTGCGATTTCATGCGATGCATCCGGGTGACGGAAGACCGGCAGCGCGAATGTCGCTTCGGTGATGAAGACATCGCATTTGATCGGCTCGAATGGCGCGCAGGTCGGGTCGGCGGCGCGCTTATAGTCGCCCGATGCAACGATGCGGGTCCCATCTTTCTCGACGGCGATTTGCGCCGAACCGAGCACATGGCCAGCGCCGTGAAAACTGACGCGAACGCCGTTGATCGTCAGCGTTTCACCTAAAGCCACTGGCTGCACGGTTTCGGCAAAACCCTCGCCATAGCGAAGCCGCATGATGTCGAGTGTTTCCTGCGTGGCCAGAACATGGGTGTGTCCTGCGCGGGCATGATCGGAATGACCATGGGTGATCAGTGCGCGCTCCACCGGGCGTACCGGATCGATGTAAAAATCGCCGGGCGGGCAATAAAGACCTTTCGGAGAGGAACATAAGAGCTGATTGAAGCGCATAAGCCAAAGATAGGTCAGCACCTTTCCGCTGAAAAGAGAAGGGTGGCGTCATTGCTGACAAAATGAGAACAAAAGTGAACAAACATCTTGGCGTGATGCGGCGTGGCTATTAGATTGGGCGTGTGACACTGAATTTGAAACCCGCTGCCGCATCAGCCGCTTTTGCCCTGCCGGACCGTTTTGTTGAATGGTTCGGTTCCAAGGGCTGGTCTCCGCGCGCCCATCAGCTTGAATTGCTGGCGCGGGCAGAAGACGGGCAATCGACCTTGTTGATTGCGCCGACTGGCGCTGGCAAGACGCTGGCCGGGTTTTTACCCGCGCTGGTGGATCTTGAGCGGAAAGGCCGTAAAAAGCCGGGTATGGCGAAGCGCGGCGTTCATACGTTGTATATTTCGCCGCTGAAGGCGCTGGCGGTCGATATCCATCGCAACCTCACAGTGCCGGTCGAGGAAATGGGGCTTGATATCACCATCGAGACCCGCACCGGCGATACGCCTGCGCATAAGCGCCAGCGGCAGAAACTGGCACCGCCGGATATTCTGCTAACCACACCGGAACAGCTGGCCTTGCTGATCGCGTCCAAGGGGGCGGACCAGTTCTTCAAGGGATTGCGCTATGTGGTGCTGGACGAGTTGCATTCGCTGGTGATTTCCAAGCGCGGCCACTTGCTGGCGCTGGGGCTGGCGCGGCTGCGCCGTCTGCAACCGCAATTGCAGACCATCGGGCTGTCAGCGACCGTGGCCGAGCCGGACCAATTGCGCCAGTGGCTTGTGGAGCAGGACGGCACCGATCCCAAAGCCGGACTGGTGACGGTGGATGGTGGCGCGAAACCGGAAATATCCATCCTCGATTCCGAGGAACGGGTGCCGTGGGCCGGGCATTCCGCACGCTATGCCACTGCCGATGTCTATGAGGCGATCCGGGCGCATCGCACCACGCTGCTTTTCGTCAATACGCGCAGTCAGGCGGAAATGCTGTTTCAGGAGCTGTGGCGCATCAATGAAGATACGCTGCCGATTGCCTTGCATCACGGTTCGCTCGATGCCAGCCAGCGCCGCAAGGTCGAACAGGCCATGGCCGCCAATACGTTGCGGGCGGTTGTCGCCACTTCCACGCTTGATCTCGGTATTGATTGGGGCGATGTCGATCTGGTCATCCATGTCGGCGCGCCAAAGGGGGCGAGCCGTCTGGCACAGCGTATCGGTCGCGCCAATCACCGCATGGACGAGCCGAGCCGCGCCATTCTCGTGCCTGCCAATCGTTTTGAGGTGATGGAATGTCGCGCCGCACTCGACGCCAATTATCTCGGCGCGCAGGATACGCCGCCGCTGATCGACGGCGCGCTCGATGTGCTGGCGCAGCATGTGCTCGGCATGGCCTGCGCCGAACCGTTTAATGCCGATCAGCTTTTTGCCGAAGTGCGCAGTGCTGCACCCTACATGAACCTTTCCCGCCAAAGCTTTGATCGCATTCTGGATTTTGTCGCAACGGGCGGTTATGCGCTCAAAACCTATGAGCGCTTTGCCAAAATCCGCAAGACGGTGGATGGCAGGTGGCGGGTGTCCAATCCGCGGATCGCGCAGCAATATCGCCTGAACATCGGCACGATTGTCGAAGCGCCGGAGCTGAACGTGCGGCTCACACGTGGCGGCAAGAAAGCCAGCGCCTATGGCGGGCGTGTTCTGGGCCGGATCGAAGAATATTTTCTGGAAACGCTGACATCCGGCGACACTTTCCTGTTTGCGGGCAAGGTGTTACGCTTCGAAGGTATTCGCGAAAACGAATGCATCGCCACGAGTGCTGCCGGTCAGGATGCGAAAATACCGGTCTATGCGGGCGGGAAGTTCCCGCTTTCGACTTATCTTGCCTCTCAGGTGCGCGCCATGCTGGCTGATCGCACACGCTGGCAGTTTCTGCCCGAACAGGTGCGCGAGTGGCTGGAGGTGCAGGAATTCAAATCCGTGCTGCCGCGCACCGATGAATTGCTGATCGAAACTTTTCCGCGGGGTGGTCGGTTCTACATGGTGGCCTATCCGTTTGAGGGCAGGCTGGCCCATCAGACGCTCGGCATGTTGCTGACGCGCCGGCTGGAACGGATGGGCGCCCATCCGTTGGGCTTCGTCGCCACCGATTATTCACTGGGCCTGTGGGGGCTGAAGGACATGGGCGCGATGATCCGCTCCGGTTCGCTAAACCTCACCCGCCTGTTCGATGAGGACATGCTGGGCGACGATCTCGAAGCATGGCTTGACGAAAGCTATCTTTTGAAGCGGACTTTCCGCAATTGTGCCGTGATTTCCGGTTTGATCGAGCGCCGTCATCCGGGGTTGGAAAAGACCGGGCGGCAGGTGACTGTTTCTACCGATCTGATCTATGACGTGCTACGCGGCCATGAACCCGACCATATCCTCTTGCGGGCAACGCGGGCGGATGCCGCGACAGGGCTTCTCGATATCAAGCGCCTCGGCGACATGCTGGCGCGCGTGAAAGGTCATATCTTGCACAAGCCGCTTGAGCATATTTCGCCGCTGGCCCTGCCGGTGATGCTGGAAATCGGGCGCGAGCGTGTGGCAGGCGAGGGCGATGAAATGCTGCTTGAGGAAACAGCTGACGATCTCATCCGCGAGGCGATGGAATAAGAAATGAGAATGAGGGTTTCGGAATGAGAGCGGCTGTCTGGAGCAATGGCGAGGCCTATAGTCTCGCGCACACGCAAGTGCGCGGCATTGCCGCCGTTTGCGATCCTTCCGGCGCACTGTTTCTGCCCGATCTCGCCATGCTGGTCGTGTCTGATCTGCATCTGGAAAAAGGCTCATCCTTCGCCCGGCGTGGGCAACTGATCCCACCTTATGATACGGCGGCAACGCTCGATATGCTTGCTGTGGCAGTCGCCCGTTACCAGCCGAAGGTGATCATCAGCCTTGGCGACAGTTTTCATGATCCGAAAGCCAGCGAACGCCTGCCGTCGCTTTACGCCATCCGACTGAAATCGCTGATGGAAAATCGCGACTGGTTCTGGATCACCGGCAATCACGATCCCGAACGCCCGGTCGATCTACCGGGCGATTGTGTGGAGGAACTGGCGGTGGGACCGCTTGTGTTCCGGCACGAACCCTCGCGCATGCTTGGGCAGGGCGAGATTGCGGGCCATCTGCATCCGGCGGCGCGCATCGTGCGGCGTGGGCGCTCCGTGCGTCGTCCCTGTTTCGTCAGCGATGGCGAAAGGCTGATCATGCCCGCTTTCGGTGCATATACCGGCGCGCTCAACGTGCTGGACCGCGCCTTTCGCGGCCTTTTTGTCGATGAAACGTTACGCGCCTATATGCTGGGGCAAGGCAAGGTCTATCCGATTGCCCGCGGCGCGCTGCATGGCGGTTGAACCTTTGCATTTACGCATTATCCGACGCATCGAAGCGGGATTAGAAATCAGTCCAGTGAACTGATTTCCCCGCGTAGGCGCTTCGCACTTTTGCTGGAAATGCTCTAGTCTTTCCTGAACAGAATACGTCCGAACCAGCCGGTGAAGACCGCCAGAAAAACCGCGAACAGACCATAGAGCAGGCTATATTGGTGGGCGGCGTTATAAACGCTTTGCTCCAGACCGGCCTTGACGATTTCCAGACCGGCATTGGCTTCGCGCAGAAAGACGCCGTTGCGAAACAAAAGTGCACGCGCCTTGTGTCGTCCAACCGGCACATTGGCTGGCAGGTTGAGCGTCGCGCGAAACAAGGTGCGTGACACGAATTCCACGCCACCAATGCGCTGATTGTAGAGGCCCTGCCGGATTTTCATCTCGCGAAGCTCGGTTCCGAATTTCGGAATGTTGCCCGACAGGCTCGAAGGGTCTTCCGGGTTCAGATAGAAATTGCGCACGCCGACCGAAAGCTGACGGTAGACTTTTTCATCCGCAATATCCTGAAGATTGCGCGTCGAGGCGAGCGAATAGGATAGCGGAACGCCGAGAAAAGTCTCTGAATCGGCGTTGATCCAGACGCCCAGATAACGCTCCTTCTTGCGCACCACCAGGTTGCGTTCCGGCCCCTGCAAAACCACGATAATATCGTAACGCCCCTGCCGTTGGATCATCGGATCGGCATTGTCCAGCGCGCCGAAAATCGTCAGATCCGTGCCCCCGAAGTTGGAGGTGATGGCGATGGTTTCGGTCGAAAGGCCGATATCGATCGTTTCTTCCGCAGGCGTCTGCAACTGTGGGACTGTATTGCCGTCGCCACTGGCATTAATTTGCGCGAATGCGGCGCTCGCGAGAAGCGAAAGAGTGAGTGCTGAGACGAGGGCAGCGCTCCGCATCTCAAAAATCCGCTATCGTGATCGAGAACAGATTATCAGGCCGCACGAAGAGGCCAAAGGCAAGACGCAATGCAACGGCCAGCACAAGCAGGGCCAGCAAAAGGCGCAATTGTTCGCCGCGCAGTTTTTGGCCAGCGCGCGCACCATATTGCGCGCCGATCACGCCGCCAATCATCAGCAGGAAAGCCAGTACGATATCGATAGACTGGTTGGTGGTCGCCTGCATGACCGTGGTGAAAGCGGTCACGAATGTAATCTGGAAGAGCGAAGTGCCCACAACCACATTGGTCGGCACATGCAAAAGATAGATCAGCGCGGGCACCATGATGAAGCCGCCGCCGACGCCCATGATCGACGACAACAGACCGATAAAGAAGCCGATGCCGAGAACCGGGATGATGCTGACATAGATGGTCGAGGCGCGAAACCGCATTTTGAACGGCAGCCTGTGGATCCAAGTGTGCTGGCCGGGGCGGCGTATGGCGCCGCCTTTCTTGACCCGCCGCAAAGCGCGCAGGCTTTCCACCAGCATTAGCCCGCCAACACTGCCGAGGAAAAATACGTAGAGGATCGATACGATCAGATCGAGCTGGCCCAGTTCGCGCAGCCATGAGAAGACAAAAATACCGAGCAGCGAGCCGACGATACCGCCAGCAACGAGAAACAGGCCGAGCTTGATATCCAGCGTTCGCCGTTTGAAATGAACGAGCGCACCGGAAACAGACGAAGCGATAACCTGATTGGCGCCGGTCGCAACCGCAATGGCAGGCGGAATATTGTAGAAGATCAGCAGTGGCGTGATCAGAAATCCACCGCCCACACCGAACAGGCCGGAAAGAAAGCCGACCGCAGCGCCCATGCTGAGCAGAACCAGCATGTTGACCGATAATTCTGCAATGGGAAGATAAATACCCAATTCCGAACCCGGCTCTCACGGACGCATACGCTTCTCGGGCCCGCTGCGGTCGCGCAATCCCGCGAGGCCTGTTCACCTAACCGTCTTGCGCTGCCCGATCCGCGAAGTCAAACGCCGATTGGTATTACGGTTACCTTGCGCGGGACGTGTTACTTTCCTGCAATGGTTAGCCGCTTTTTCTATGTATTTTTCTGCAGCAGCAGCTGAACCAGCTTCTGATCGACATTGCCGGTTGGCTGCAGCCCGTTGGCCTTCTGGAACGAGGCAATGGCCGTGCGGGTCTTGCCGCCCATCACGCCGTCTGCCGTGCCGACATCATAGCCGTTCTTCTTGAGAATAAGCTGGATGTTGCGAACTGCCTTCTTCATATCCACCGAGCCGGTGGTGGTCGGCTTGGCTTCCGTCCAGGCATCCGGCACGTCAATGGAATTGGTGGCCTCGTTAAGCGGCTTTGCCTTCCATGACTGGACGGTGGCCTTCGCCTGTTCCAGCTGTTCCGGCTTCAGCGCTTCGGCGATCTGGTCGCGCTTCTGGGCGGCGTCCTTGTCACCGGAATTGGCGGCAAGCGCGAACCATTTGTAGCTTTCTTCCAGATTAACCGGGACACCGAGGCCCTTGGCGGCAAGAATGCCGAGATTGAACTGGCTGTCCTTCACGCCGAGGTCGGCAGCTTCGGTAAACCAGCGGGCGGCCGACGCATTGTCCGGAGCGCCGTTTGCGCCGGTTGCGAACAGAACGGCGAGGTTGTGCATCGCGCTTGCATTGCCCTGTTGCGCCGAAAGCTGATACCAGGTCTTGGCCTTGTCCAGATCGCGGGGCATGCCGAGGCCTTTTTCATTGAAATTGCCAAGGCGATACTGTGCCGGTGCAAAACCCTGACCGGCGGAAATGTCATACCATTGTGCGGCTTTGGTAAAGTCGGCGGTGACGCCGCGACCTTCCATGTAGCGATTGCCGATTTCGAACAAGGCGCGGGCATCGCCCTTGGCGGCGGCTTCGCGCAAGGCAGCCGGACCCGCTTCTTCCGGGATGGCCGGAAGAGCGACTTGAGCGGGTGCGGAAGGTGACGTGGTCTCTGCAGGCGCAGAGGCTTCGACCGGAGTGGTCGGCGCGCTGGCGATGACCGTTTCAATGGTGGACGATGGTTCCGATGCAGCGGGCGCTTCGGCCTTTTCCTGACGCGGCTCGATAATTTGTGGTGCCTCAGCTTGAACCGGAGCCTGCGGTGCTGCTGCTGGTGTCTCAGCGACGGGCGCTTCCGGCTGCGGAGCAACATCGACAGTCGCGTCGGTCGGTTCATCGCGGGTGAGGAAGGCGCTGCCGACTTGCAGACCCGCCATGGCGATCATGACGGCACCGATTGCCATCAGGATCGGCTTGCGCTGACGCTGCATGACATCGCCAACGGACTTTTTCTTCTTGCCTGCGCCCTTGACCGAACCCTTCTGGAGTTGTTCGGATTCGGCGGCTGCAAGCTGTGCGGCGCGGCGGGCGGCAGTGATAAAATCAACCTTGCCATTGGCTGCCAGAGCGGCGTCGGCTGCATCTTCGCGCTGGCGGCGTTCTTCGCGCACGCGCTTCATGATGGAGTTGAGGTCGGGCATATGATCGCCGCCGAACCGGGCATCCGGTTCGCTCTCGACGATGGGTTCGACAGTGGCCATTTCACTTTCGAAAGCCGGGGCGTCGTTTTTGTCGAAGCTTTCGGCCTTGAGATCGCCATCGGTATTCGCGCCGTTCTTGTCAGCGCGACGTCCGCGCATTGCCTTGGCAAGCCCCCCGAACAGCGACGACTTGCCGGAAGCTTCGCCAACGGGCGCAGCAACGACAGCGGTTTCGCCCTGAATGGTGGCAAAGGCAGCTTCGGCGGCAGCGGCTGCAGGCGAACGAGGCGTGTTCAGGCGCGGGGCACCGGTTTCCGGAGCGGAAAAGCGCGGTGCCGGGTCGCCCGCCAAAGCCATGGCCGGGCGCGCATCGTCTTCACGCTTGTCCGGATTGCGATTGGCAAGGCTTTCACTGCCCTGACCGCCCATATCCTGTTCAAGCCGGGACAGGCGATCCACGATCTTGACCAGCGTGTCGTGCACGGCTTCAAAGGTCTTGCTGTTGCGCTCGTCCGTATTGCGGGCCAGCATTTCCAGCGACTTCATATCGTCCGCGAGCTGACGGGCAATGGCTGTGTCGCCCTGGCTACCGTGCTGGAGAACACGCGCAACGGCGCTTTCCGCCGCTTCACGCGCCGCGTCGAGAACGGTCTCTCGGTTCGTTTCGAGCGAACGTTCGATGGAATCGAGGCGCGGCTTGATCTGGGCGAGTTCGGCAACCGGCTGGGCCAGATGGTGGGCGATATTGGCAATCTGATCTTCCAGATTGCGGATGGCTTCGCTGTCGGCCAGATTTGGCATTTCATAATGCGGCGCTTGCAGCAAGCCGAGCGAGATCTGCTGCGAAATGTCGTCAAGACGACCTTCGAGCGTATGGATCGCGTCGCTGTCGATGGAGCGGCCGCCATATTGCGCATCCAGCCGTTCGGTCAGTTCCGCGAAACGGCGGTCGATGGTGTCGAGAACCGCAGGGTCCGGCTCATGGCTGCGCCGTTCGGCGTTTTCCAGCTTCTGGCCAATGGCTTCGAGGCGGGCTTCAACGCTGCGATAATCGGACTGGCTCAGATTTTCCGTGACCTTGGCGACCTGATTGGCCAGAAGGCTGATCTGGTGTGCGAGCTGTTCGGCGATGCGATCGGGCAGAGCCTGTCCGCTGGACAGCACATCGATGCGCTGCGATAGCTCGCTCAGCTTCTGGAACAAGACATCTGAGTTCTGTCGGGAAGCCGAACCGTCGATCTGGTCTGCAAGCTCGGCAAGGCGCTTCTCGATGCGCTCCAGACGACGCGCATCTTCCTGATCGGGACGTTGCGCGCGGCTGGTCGCGATGATCGCACGGCTGATTTCGTCAAGCCGGGTGTCGATCTGGTTCAGCATATCCTGTTCGAAAGGCGCTGCGTTCTGCGGGTTCAGCGCGTCTTCGATGGAGTGGGTCAGCCTACCGATCCGCTCTTCAATGGCGCTGAAAGCATGGGACTGCGGCAGGGTGCCGATGGCTTCGCGCATCTGCTCAAGGCGCGAGCCAATGGCGTTGAGCGCCGGATTAACGGCGTCATGACGCTTTTCGAAAGCCTGCATCTGCGCGTCGAAGCGGTCCCAGCGATTGTCGATACGGCGCAGGGTTTCCTCGCGGGCAAGCGTATGGACGGTGCGGTTCAATTCATCGAACTGGCGGCGCAGCGCCTGCGCATTGGCCTCGCTGCTGCGCTCGGCAAGCAGGTGCACGCTTTCGCTGAGGCGATCGAAATCGTCACTCATGCGCTGCGAAAAACCTTCTTCGCTGGCAGCGCGCTGCATGCGCGACATTTCACGGCTGGCATCGCTGATCTCAGTGCTCGATGCAAAGCGCGCCTTCGCCTGTTCCTGGCTGTCCCGACGGCGGCGCAGATTGTCGGCGATTTCTGCGAGACCGGCTGCGGTCTCATCCGCATAGCGCGGGGCGGTAGGCTGGTGAGCGGCAAAGGAGGGGGCGTTCGGATGCGGTGCTGCGGGAGCGTCCTGTTCCAGCTCCATCAGGCGGCGCTCAAGACCGGCAAGCGTGCGGTCGAGCTCCTGCATGGCTGCGGATGCGGGGCGACGCTCGCGATGCGCGTTCAAATCATCAATCCTGGAACGCGAACCGGAAGCTAGCTCTGGATTTGCCATGAGAAATTCACTTTTCCAAATGATAAGGGTCGCCGGACGCAAATTCGGGAACGCAGAACCTTAGAAACTTGCTGCACCTACATTTGTACAAACGTAGTAAACAAGTCGTTAATATGCGGGTTTTCAGCTTGTTTTTGAACGAAAATTGTCCGGTCTGACGGCTCGCGCAGGTGTGGTAGGCACCAAATTGCGGGTTCGGAACTGGCCGGGTTCATCATGGCAGTACGAACAACCAGAATCGACGGGCAGGCCGGTCATTGTGTGGCCGAAGCTTTTACCTTGAGTCGTTTTCTCAATGAGGTTCCATCGCGCCTTGGTGCGGTGGACGGGCGTTTCCGGGGGCGGAAACAGGGATTAATATGAGTGAAAAGGCCATAGAGCCTGTAACGATAGCGGAGCTCCTGACCGGGAGCAGCTTGAAGGTCAGAGAAGATTACCAGCAACGCAGCCAATTGTTCCGGATTGGCGACCTGGCGCATGAGTTTGGTCTGTCGCTGCGCGCATTGCGTTTCTACGAGGATAAAGGATTGTTAAACCCGCGGCGGGCCGGGGTCACGCGGCTTTATGACCGTGAGGACCATACCCGTCTGCGTCTCATTCTGTTTGGTCGCCAGATCGGCTTTACGCTGGCGGAGACGAAACAGCTCATCGATCTCTGGAAAGAGGGCGCAAGCGATCTCGGTCAGGTCGATGATTTGCGCGCAACGCTTTCCGGAAAGCTTGCTGAACTTGAGAAGAAGAAGGGCGAAATCGACCGCTCGATTGAAGAGCTGAAAGCGCTTCTGAAAAGACTGGTGACGCCATCGGCGTGAGCGCTGAAGGACAGACCGCCTTTTCGCGGGGGCGAAAAGGCGGTCTTTGTCGTTTATGCGATGTCTTCGACCTGATCGAGATAGTCGCCATAGCCTTCGGCTTCCATCTCGGCCTTCGGCACAAAGCGCAGGGAGGCGGAGTTAATGCAATAACGCAGGCCGCCGCGATCAACCGGGCCGTCCGGGAAGACATGGCCAAGATGGCTGTCGCCATGGGCGGACCGTACTTCGGTGCGAACCATACCATGTGAGATGTCATTCAACTCGCTGACATTGGCCGGTTCAATCGGCTTGGTGAAGCTTGGCCAGCCGCAATGGGAATCGTATTTGTCGCTGGATGCAAAGAGCGGCTCGCCGGAAACGATATCGACGTAAATACCGGCTTCCTTATTATAGAGATATTCGCCGGTTCCCGGGCGCTCGGTGCCGCTTTCCTGCGTAACGCGATATTGCTCCGGGGACAGTTTGGCGATGGCCTCTGGATTCTTGCTGTAGCTCATGGGTAAAACTCCCTGTCATTCCACTTGAATCTAGGCCGTCTGTCGCAACAATTCCAGAGGACGGCACGGGAATTTGATGGGTTTCAACTGTCTTGCGTGACCAGTGCGGTTTCAGCTGTGCGCGTCACTTCCTGCAGTACGAAAAGCGCATTTTCCAGCGATTGACGGTCGATCTTTTCGAGAAGCTCGGCGCGGATATGATGCGTCACTTCCTGAAGTTCGCGAACCTGTTCCTGTCCTTCAGGCGTCAGCTCGATGCGCTTGGCGCGACGGTCGCCTTCCACCGGAACACGGCGGATAAGCTCCTGTTTTTCCAGCCCATCCAGCAGGCGGACAACCGATGGATGCTCGATTTCCAATGCATCGGCCAGTTCGCGCTGGTTCCAGTCGCGATCCTGCGCAAGCAACAGCATCACGCGGGCGCGTGATAGCGTCAGGCCAAGCGCCCGAACGCGAGAGTCAAATAGGTTGCGCATTTTTCGGGCCGCAGTGGATAGGCCCATCGTGAACGCGGCGTGCAGTTCCTGTTTCGGGTCATACATTACTTAGCAATCTAAAATATGGGTGTGCTATACATATAGCGATCTCCGATTTGATCGCAAGGGTTGCGGCTGGTTCATTGCAGCTTTCGGTAACCCTGAAATGACAACGTTTGCACAATTTTGCTTTACGTACCTCAAAACGAAAGTTAAGCTCGCAATTGTGAGGCTTTGGGAGGAGTTCACGTGCGATTTGATTATCAGGATCAATGGCGGGGAAGTTACGGCTGCAAGCGTAGCGCATCGAACGGTGCACGCTTATGACTTCGGCTGCAAATCCCGACAAAACTGCGCTTCTTGAAGCCCGATCCCTGTCGAAATCTTTCGGCCCTGTGCAGGTGCTGAAAAATATCAATCTGCAAATTTACGGTGGTGAGGTTCACGCGATCATCGGCGAGAACGGCGCCGGTAAATCGACGCTGATGAAGCTTCTTGCAGGCAATGAACGCCCGACAGCCGGTGAAATCCTTATTGACGGCAAGCCAATCGCCTTTGCAAATCCGGTTGAGGCCGAAGCACAGGGCATCGTCCTTGTGCATCAGGAAATATTGCTCGCACCCGATCTGACAGTTGCGCAAAATATTTATCTCGGTCGGGAGCTGTTAAACGGCATTACGGTCAACGACCGCTCCATGCGCGAGGGCGCACGCAAGGCGATACGGGACCTCGGTGCCGATATTAATCCCGATGCGGTGGTCGGCAGCCTGTCGATAGCGCAACGCCAGCTGGTGCAGATTGCGCGGGTTCTGCTGGTGCCGCACCGCGTGGTGATTTTCGACGAACCGACAGCTTCGCTGACGCCGGTTGAGACCGAAGCTCTGTTGAAGGTCATTCGCGATATCCGTGCCAAGGGCGTGGCGGTCCTCTACATTTCGCATCGCCTGCCGGAAGTGAAGGAAATCTCCGACCGGGTAACCGTGCTGCGGGACGGAACGCTTGTTGCTGCGCATATGGCGTCGCAGCTTCAGCCAGCCGACATGGCGCGTCTGATGGTCGGGCGCGATGTGGCGAAGCTTTATCCAGACCGCGCAACGCAGCATGGCGGTGAAGCTGTTCTGGAGGTCAGCGGCTTTTCCGTGCCCGGCTATGTGAAGGAAGCGAGTTTCCGCCTGAACAGAGGCGAGATACTGGGTTTCGCGGGACTGGTCGGCGCTGGCCGCACGGAACTGATGGAAGGCGTCGTGGGCCTGCGGCCCGGTAAGGGCGATGTGCGCCACAACGGCAAGCCCGCGCATTTCCGCGATGCCCATGACAGTCTGACGGCGGGCATCGCTTATCTGAGCGAAGATCGCAAAGGCAAGGGACTGTTGCTGACCAAGGATCTTGGCATCAATCTGACGCTCGCTTCACTCAAGAAATTCGTCAGCCGCTTCCAGATCGACCGCAACAAGGAGCGCGTGGCGCTGGATGATGCAATCCGCGATTTCGACATTCGCACGGGGAACAAGGACATTCTGGCCGGGCAATTGTCCGGGGGTAACCAGCAGAAACTGCTTCTGGCCAAGATGATGATGCTCGATCCATCTATTGTCATCATCGACGAGCCGACCCGCGGCATCGATGTCGGGACCAAGGAGCAGATTTATCAGTTTATCGCCAGTCTGGCCGACGAGGGGCGTTCGATCATTGTCGTGTCATCGGAAATGCCGGAGCTGATCGGTATTTGCGACCGTATCATCGTGATGCGCGAAGGACGCATCGCGGGCGAGGTTACGGGCGAGCGAATGACGGAACATGACATCGTCGTTCTGGCGACCGGTGTTAATGCAGAAGCGGCCTGAACGGCAATAAACAGAAAAAGACAATGAGTGGGAATTCAATGACACAGGTTGCGACTGATAAAAGCCGGGTACCGAAGACGTCCAACGACTGGGACCTGAGAGCCATCGCGCCATTCATCGCGCTTGCTCTTCTGCTGGTTCTTGGGGCAATCGCCAATCCCAACTTCATCAGCATTGACAATCTGCTGAATGTCGCAACGCGCAGCGCCTTCATTGCCATCATCGCGCTCGGCGCGACCTATGTGATCTCGTCGGGCGGTCTCGATCTTTCCGTCGGGGCAATGGTGGCCTTTGTCGCCAGTATCATGATCCTGTTCATGAACAGCGGCATCATCGCCGATCCGGTGATGATGCTGATTGCCGCCGTCATGCTGGCGGTCGTGGTGGGTGCGGCCTGCGGCCTCCTGAACGGACTGATCACGACGGTTGGAGGGATCGAGCCTTTCATCGCGACGCTCGGCACGATGGGCATCTATCGCGGTCTTACGACATGGCTGTCGCAGGGCGGCGCGATTACGCTCCGCAATCCAGACATACAGTCGCTTTATCGCCCGGCCTATTTTGGCACGGTTTTCGGCGTGCCTGTGCCGGTGATCGCCATCTTCGTCACGGCGGCAATTGCTGCCTTCGTCCTCTATCGAACGCGCTATGGGCGGCATGTGATTGCGGTTGGCTCCAGCGAGGATGTGGCGCGCTATTCCGGCATTTCTGTCAAGCGCGTGCGGACCATTGCCTATGTGGTGCAGGGGCTTTGTGTGGCCGTTGCCGTGCTGCTTTACGTGCCGCGCCTTGGCTCCACCTCGGCCACGACCGGTATTCTTTGGGAATTGCAGGCCATCACGGCGGTTGTGGTTGGCGGAACTGCGTTGCGCGGCGGTGTTGCCCGCGTCTGGGGCACCATCTGCGGCGCATTCATTTTGGAGATCGTCGGCAACATCATGCTGCTGTCGAACTTCATCAGCGAATATCTGATCGGGGCCATTCAGGGCGCGATCATCATCATCGCCATGCTGGTGCAGCGGTCACTGTCGCGACGATGACATGCAGGAATTGGCGGGATTGCAGGGGCGATCCCGGCAAAAAGGGGTATGTCTCCCGAAACCGGATACGGTGCTGGGAATAGGCATGCGTCCACTGAAAGAGACAAGCCCCGTTTTTTTGGGAGGAAAACATGCGAAGGAAATTTTTGGGCGTTGCTTTCGCCGCTTTGGCTGCAAGTGCCATGGCATTTACCGGTGTCGCCAGTGCACAGGACAAGAAAGTCACCATCGGCGTTTCAATTCCGGCTGCCGACCATGGCTGGACGGCAGGTGTCGTCTATCACGCCGAGCGCGTGGCCAAGCTTTTGATGCAGGAGCATCCGGGCCTGAACGTCATCGTTAAGACCTCGCCGGATGCGGCCAATCAGGCCAATGCGTTGCAGGATCTGGCGGTGCAGGGGCTTGACGCGCTGGTCGTGCTGCCATCCGATCCTGACCCGCTGGTCAACGCAATCAAGGAAATCAAGGACAAGGGCACATTCGTCGCGCTGGTCGACCGTGCGCCGAGCAACAATGACAATTCGATCCGCGATCTCTATGTCGCCGGTAACAATCCGGCGCTCGGTCAGGTTGCAGGCGAATATATCAAAAAGACCACGCCGGATGCGCAGGTCGTGGTTATTCGCGGCATGCCGATCCCGATCGACCAGCAGCGTCAGGACGGCTTTGACAAGGGCATTGAAGGCTCCAACGTCAAGGTTCTCGACCGCCAGTACGGCAACTGGAACCGCGACGATGCTTTCCGCGTCATGCAGGACTTCCTGACCAAATATCCGAAGATCGACGTGGTCTGGTGTCAGGATGACGACATGGCCGTTGGCGTTCTCGAAGCCATCAAGCAGGCCAACCGCAGTGATATCCAGTATATCGTTGCCGGTGCCGGTTCCAAGGACATGATCAAGAAGGTCATGGACGGCGACAAGCTTGTGCCGGTCGATGTGCTCTATCCGCCAGCGATGGTGGGCACGGCCATGCAGCTCACGGCTGGTCATTTCTATGACCAGACCCCGGTCAGCGGCAACTACATCCTCGATGCAACGCTCGTCACGAAAGACAATGCCGAGCAGTTCTACTTCCCGGATTCGCCATTCTAATCCGTTTGTATGCGCCCGCCGGTTTGGCGGGCGCATTTTCATTTTATTCTGGAGGAGTTTCGATGAAGACGATCAAGGGGCCGGGGATTTTCCTCGGGCAGTTTGCGGGCGATGCAGCGCCGTTCAACACATGGGACGGCATCACCAAATGGGCCGCCGAAAAAGGTTATGTCGGCGTTCAGGTGCCCACCTGGGCAAGCCAGCTGATCGATCTTAAAAAAGCCTCCGAATCCAAGGATTATTGCGACGAGTTCGCCGGGGTGGCGAAGGAAAACGGGGTGGTTGTCACCGAGCTTTCCACCCATCTGCAAGGCCAGCTTGTCGCTGTTCATCCGGCCTATGATGAAGCCTTTGACGGCTTTGCCGTGCCGGAAGTGCGTGGCAATCCCAAAGCCCGGCAGGCCTGGGCCGTCGAACAGGTGAAGATGGCGATCAAGGCGTCGCGCAATCTCGGTATTGGCGCGCATGCGACCTTTTCCGGCGCGCTCGCCTGGCCGTTTATCTATCCATGGCCGCAGCGGCCAGCCGGTCTGGTCGAAACGGCATTTGATGAACTCGCGCGCCGCTGGACGCCGATCCTCGACCATGCCGAGGAGCATGGCGTCGATATCTGCTACGAAATTCACCCTGGCGAAGACCTGCATGACGGTGTGACCTTCGAGATGTTTCTGGAGCGTGTGAAGAACCACCCGCGCGCCAACATGCTCTACGACCCGTCGCATTATGTGCTCCAATGTCTCGATTATCTCGACAATATCGACATCTACAAAGACCGGATCAGGATGTTCCACGTCAAGGATGCGGAGTTCAACCCGACCGGACGTCAGGGCGTTTATGGCGGCTATCAGGGCTGGGTCAATCGCGCCGGTCGTTTCCGCTCGCTCGGCGACGGGCAGGTTGATTTTGGTGCTGTCTTCTCCAAAATGGCCGCGAATAATTTTGACGGCTGGGCCGTGGTCGAATGGGAATGCGCCTTGAAGCACCCGGAAGACGGGGCGCGCGAAGGTGCGGAATTCGTAAAGGCGCATATTATTCGCGTCACCGACAAGGCGTTCGACGATTTTGCATCCGGCGGCACCGATGACGCTGCCAATCGCCGTATGCTGGGTCTTTGAGACGAAATGAGGAACTCATGACGATTGAAGCCAAAACCAAGGAAACAGCAACGCCGCGCATCCGGCTTGGGATGGTTGGCGGTGGAGCAGGGGCCTTCATTGGCGGCGTGCACCGCATGGCATCACGGCTCGACAACCGCTTCGAACTGGTTGCGGGCGCACTGTCGTCCTCGCCGGAAAAGGCGCAAGCGTCAGGACGTGAACTGGGACTGGCGTCGGACCGCATCTATTCGGATTTCCGCGAAATGGCGATCCGCGAAGCGCGGTTGAAAAACGGCATTGAAGCCGTTTCCATTGTGACGCCAAACCACGTTCACTATGAAGCCGCGAAAGAATTCCTGAAGCGCGGCATCCATGTCATTTGCGACAAGCCGCTGACCTCCACGCTGGCCGATGCCAAAAAGCTGAAGAAAGCGGCTGATGAGAGCGGCGCGCTGTTCGTGCTGACCCACAACTATACCGGTTACCCGATGGTGCGGCAGGCCCGCGCCATGGTGACGAGCGGTGAGTTGGGCGATCTGCGTGTTGTGCAGGTGGAATATGCGCAGGACTGGCTGACCGAAGCCGTCGAAGCCACGGGCGCGAAGGGCGCTGTCTGGCGCACCGATCCGGCGCAGTCCGGCCTTGGTGGTGCCACGGGTGATATCGGCACCCATGCCTTCAATCTTGCATCCTTCGTCACCGGGCTGACATTGGACAGTCTGGCTGCCGATCTCGACAGTTTTGTCGAGGGGCGTCGTCTTGATGACAATGCGCATGTGATGCTGCGCTTTGCGGGCGGCGCCAAGGGCATGCTCTGGTGCAGCCAGGTTGCGCCCGGCAACGAAAATGCGCTTCGCCTGCGTGTCTACGGCACCAAAGGCGGCATTGAATGGGCGCAGGAAGACCCGAACCGGCTGTGGTTTACCCCGTTCGGGGGCGAAAAACGGCTTATCACGCGCGGCGGTGCGGGTGCCGGACCTGAAGCTGCACGGGTAACGCGTGTGCCTGCTGGTCATCCAGAAGGCTATCTCGAAGCTTTTGCGACGATCTATACCGAAGCAGCCAATGCTATCGAGGCGCATCGTGAAGGCAAAAAGCCGGACGGTGCGGTGATTTATCCAACCGTTGACGATGGGTTGCTAGGTGTGAGCTTTATCGACGCTTGCGTCCGCTCGTCGAAGAGAAACGGCGCCTGGGTCAATCTCTGATCGGAAGCGAATAATTAAGTTGAGCGGCCACCTTGTGGCCGCTCTGCCGTTAAAAAACCATTTTAATTGCATGTTTCTAAGCAAACGCTTGCGAAGGCGTGTTGGTCATTCTGATCTGCCCGCTTTTAGGGCAGGTCTCGCACAGAGCCGCTTGAGACATACGCCATGCAGAAATTCCGTCCCACAATCGCCAGCGGCCCATTGTGCCTTCTGACGGTGCTCTACGTTTTCATCTTCACCAACGCTTCTTTCTGGCATGCACTCGGCGCTTATTACGCTGATGCGCCGTGGAAACTGGCGGGCATTGCGGCGGCACTCGTGCTACTCCATACCGCGCTGCTTCTGGTGTTTTCGGCGAAATACGTCATCAAGCCGATCCTGATCCTGTTTGTCCTGATCGCGGCTGGCGGCTCCTATTTTACCGATACATTCGGGACGATCATCGACAAATTCGTGGTTGAGGCCGCGCTGACGACCACGCAGGCTGAATCCGGCGCGTTGCTGACGCCAAGCTTCGTTTGGCACATGATGTTGTTCGGTGTTGTGCCGTCCTTGTTGATCGTATGGGTGCGGGTCAAGCATCGGCCCTTGCTCGGCAAGGTGGCCGTCAATACGGGGATAATCTTCGCCTGTCTCGCGGCGTCGATTGCCATATTGGGTGTGAATTACGCGGCCTATTCTTCAATGTTCCGCGAGCACAATGCTGACATTATGCAAAAGCTGATGCCGGGAACGCCGATCACCAGCACGGTGCAATATGTAGCGCATACGATCAAGAATCGCGACATTCCGATGGAGCCGCTCGGGCTTGATGCCAAACAGGCGATGACGAAGCTGCCGGCAGATAAGAAGCTGCTGACGGTTGTTGTCGTGGGTGAGACTGCA
Organism: Ochrobactrum sp. C6C9; assembly: GCF_022627935.1. Lineage (NCBI taxonomy): Bacteria > Pseudomonadati > Pseudomonadota > Alphaproteobacteria > Hyphomicrobiales > Brucellaceae > Ochrobactrum > Ochrobactrum sp. C6C9. The sequence continues at coordinate 158,385 of NZ_JABXGB010000003.1, forward strand.
CGCGCACAGAATTTCAGCCTCAACGGCTATTCGCGGGAAACCAATCCGGAATTGAAGCAGCGCAATGTTGTCGCCTTCACCGACACGACGAGTTGCGGGACGGAAACCTCGGTTTCGGTGCCCTGCATGTTCTCGCCTTTTACACGCGAGGAGTTTTCCAATACCAAGTTTCGTGGATCGGAAAATCTGATGGACGTGCTGCAACACGCAGGTGTCCAAGTGGCCTGGTATGAAAACAATACCGGCAGCAAGGGCGTTGCCGACCGGATCAAGACGATCGAACTGCAAGCCGTCAAGGACGCGCGTTACTGCGAGGGCGGCGAATGTATCGACCAGATTCTGGTCGATAGTCTGGGCAAGGAACTGAACGCGCTTTCGGGCAATGCCACCATCGTGCTGCATATGACGGGCAGCCATGGCCCAGCCTATTTTCGCCGTTACCCGGAAGAGTTTGCGAAGTTCAAGCCTGATTGCCGCTCCAACGATTTCGCCAAATGCTCGCATGACGAGATCGTCAATGCATACGACAATTCAATCCTTTATACGGATCACATCCTGTCTGAAGTCATTGATATGCTGAAAGCGCATGAAGATAAATTCGCTTCGTCGATGATCTACATGTCCGACCACGGCGAGTCTCTCGGCGAAGATGGTCTCTATCTTCATGCCGCGCCGTATTTCATTGCGCCATCGCAGCAGACCCATGTGCCGTTCATCACATGGTTTGCGCCGGACTATGCGGCTGATACGGGACTTGACGTCGATTGCCTGAAGAAGACAGTTGCCGAACCGTCCTCGCATGACAATCTGTTTCATACGGTGCTTGGCATGATGCAAATCAAAACAACGGTTTACGATCAAAAGCTCGACCGTTTTGCCGTGTGCCGCAAGCCGCACACGGTGGCGTTGAACTAAGTTGAAACCCCGCCGAATGGCGGGATTTGATAGCATCTAGAGCGGTTCCGGTTAAAACAGAATCGGGGAACCGCTCTATCTACTTGTTCTTAAGCATTATCCTACGTATCGAAGCGGGAACAGAAATCAGTCCAGTGGACTGATTTCCCTGCGTAGGCGCTTCGCACTTTTGCTGGAAATGCGCTAGGTCAGACGTAGCGATTGACCACGTTCTCCAGATATTCCTGACGGCCTGATTTCGGATGCGGATTGATATCCTGCGTTTCAACGGCAGTGGTGATCTGTTCAAGGGACATATCCCCCAGAAGCTTCTTGCCGAAGTCGCCGCCCCAGCCCGCATAGCGTTCCTCCAGCGGCTTTGAAAGCGCGCCATCCTCCAGCATGCGCGCCGCAGCCTTGAGGCCGCGCGCACAGCAGTCCATGCCGCCGATATGTCCGATCAGCAGATCCTGCGGGTCGAGCGACTGGCGGCGTAGCTTGGCGTCGAAATTCGTGCCGCCCGTTTTGAAACCGCCACCAAGAAGCACCTGATAATAAGCGAGCGCCATTTCCGGCACATTGTTGGGAAACTGGTCCGTGTCCCAGCCGGACTGGTAATCATTGCGGTTCATATCGATGGAACCGAGGATGCCGAGCGTGCGCGCCAGCGCCAGTTCATGCTCGAACGAGTGCCCGGCAAGAATGGCGTGGCCCTGTTCGATGTTCAGCTTCACTTCGTTTTCGAGGCCATAGCGTTTCAGGAAGCCATAAACCGTGGCCACATCGTAATCATATTGGTGCTTGGTCGGTTCCTGGGGCTTCGGTTCGATCAGGATCGTGCCTTTGAAGCCGATCTTGTGCTTGTACTCGACAACCAGATTGAGGAAACGTCCCATATGGTCGAGTTCGCGTGATAGATCGGTGTTGAGTAGCGTTTCATAGCCTTCACGACCGCCCCAAAGCACGTAATTCTGGCCGCCAAGCCGCATCGTGGCGTCAAGACAGGTTTTGACCGTGGCCGCCGCGAAGGCAAAAGCTTCCGGGTCGGGATTGGTTGCCGCGCCCGCCATATAGCGGCGATGAGAGAAGAGATTGGCGGTCCCCCAGAGCAGGTTTATGCCGGTTTCAGCCTGCTTTTTCTCAAAAATATCAACAATTTCGTTAAGGTTTTTGGTGTTTTCCGCGAAGTTCGCGCCTTCCGGACGCACATCGGCATCGTGAAAGCAGTAGTACGGTGCGCCGAGCAGCGAAAAGAACTCGAAGGCGACATCGGCCTTCAGCTTTGCCGCTTCCATATCGTTGGAATACCAAGGCCGCTCAAATGTACGCCCGCCAAACGGGTCGCCACCTTCCCAGGCGAATGTGTGCCAATAGGCAACCGCGAAACGCAGGTGATCTTCCATGCGTTTGCCAAGCACGATCTCGTCAGGATTGTAGTGTCGAAATGCCAGCGGATTATCGCTGTCTGCGCCTTCAAAACGAACTTTCTCGATGTCCCCGAAAAATCCGGTCGCCATTGTTATCCTCCCATTTGTTTTGATCTTCAGCCAGCCAACGAGTGCAGGGCCGGGTAGAGCGCGCGATAGCGCTGATAGGCTTCGTCATAAGCGGAGAGCAGCGCCTGTTCCGGCACGACAGTACGGGCGGTGCGCGGCGGCGTGCAGATCGAAAACGGATCGGCGCCGCTGGCTGCAATCAGCCCCAGACGTGCTGCGCCAAAAGCCGCGCCAAAGTCGCCTTCTTCCGGCAGCGAGATGGGCGTGTTCAGCGCCGTTGCGATCGATTTTAGCCAATAGGCCGAGCGGGAACCGCCGCCAACTGCGATGAGCGAATGAATTTCGGTGCCCGCCGATTGGAGCGCGACGAGACTGTCGCGAATGGCGAAGGCGACGCCTTCCAGAACGGCCTGTGTCATGGCGTTGCGGTCGGTCTCATGTTCGAGACCATTGAAGCTGCCGCGAATTTTGGCGTCATTATAAGGGGTGCGTTCGCCGGAGAGATAAGGCAGGAAAGTTACACTGCCGGGCGTCTGGACGGTGTCACCCAGTTCCTGATCAAGCGTGTGCGGGGTCGTGCCGACGACACGCGCGAACCAGTCAAGCGCGCTTGCCGCCGAAAGGATGACACCCATCTGGTGCCACGTGCCCGGCAGCGCGTGGCAAAAGGCATGGACAGCGCTTTCCGGCTTTGGCTGATAAGCGCCATTGGCGGCAAACAGGACGCCGGATGTGCCAAGCGACACGAACGCATGGCCGGGCTTTACAGTCCCCATGCCGCAGGCCGAAGCGGCGTTGTCTCCCGCACCGCCAGCGACCACAGGGCGACCGTCTATACCCCAGCGCGCGGCGAGTTCGGCACGCAGTTGGCCCGTGGCGTCGCTGCCTTCCGCAAGGCGCGGCATGTGGCTTTCGGTCAGTCCCGTCTTTGCAAGCAATTCGGACGACCAGTGACGCCCGCCCGTGTCGAGCCAGCTTGTCCCGGCGGAATCCGACATGTCTGATACGTGTTCGCCGGTTAGCCAGAGGCGCAGATAATCCTTGGGCAACAGTATCTTATGCGTCTTGGCGAAGGTTTCGGATTCATTGCGGGCGACCCAGACCAGTTTCGGTGCCGTAAAGCCCGGAAAGACGATATTGCCGGTAATAGTGCGGAAGGCCGGATCGGCATCAAGCTCTGCGGCTTCGCGATAGCTCCGCGTGTCGTTCCAGAGAATGCAGGGGCGCAGCACCTGATCCGTATCGTCCAGCAATGTCGCACCATGCATCTGGCCAGAAAGGCCGATGCCCTTGATGGCTGCGAATTCTTTCGGATGAGCTTGCCGCAGGGCGTCGATGGCAGTTTCAGTCGCGCTGATCCATTGGGCGGGGTTCTGCTCGCTCCAGCCTGCATGCGGGCGCGAAACGTCCAACTCGCCATGGGCGGAACCAACAAGTCGCTGATTGTCGTCGATCAGAAGCGCTTTGACGCCGGATGTTCCAAGATCGAGGCCGAGATACATGGTGGCTCCTGTCGGAATTTCACGATGGCCGATGGTTCAGCAGAACTGCGGCAAGTTATCTTTGAGAAAGATTTCGATGCGGATATGTTCCTGCCCCGCAATGATCGGCAGACGATCTGCGGACGCTTTCAGGATGCGAATGGCGCTGCGGATTTCATGCCCGGCATCCTGTGACAGAACGCCATGCACCAGCCCCTGTTCCAGCGCCTGCGAGGTGGCTTCGTCGCGTTCATGGGCAATCACCAGAGGGCGTTTTCCCTCATGGGTGGCGAGCGCGCGAAGCAGGCCGCCATTGCCAGCGCCGAGGCTGTAGATGCCTGCAATATCGCTGCGCTCGCGAAGGAGGGTGCGCACCAGATTTTCCACGCGCACATCTTCGTCGAGGCCTTCAAGGGCGGGGAGGATGGAGCGTTCCGGAAAATCGCTTCGCATGGCGGAGGTGAAGCCGTCGAAACGTTCGCGATGATCGCGCACTTTCAACGAGCCGGTGAGAATGGCGATGACACCGTCTGTCCCATTCGCGAACAGGCCGAGAAGACGGGCTGCCGTGCGTCCCGCTGCAACATTGTCCACGCCGACATAATGTTCACGGGCGGAATGGCCGAGGTCAGAAACCAGCGTCACGGCATGCACGCCGCTTGCGCGCAGCCGGTCACAGGCCGCGCGAACCGGATCGGTATCGAGCGCGACAAAAGCCACCCCATCCGGCTTGCCAAGGGCGCTGGCGTCAAGTGCTGCGACCAGCGCAAGCTCGTCAAACGCCGGAACCAGAACGAGATTGATCGAGACACGCTCGGTCAGCGCGTGTTCGCTCGCAACAGCGATCTCTTCGCGAAGGCTGAGCATGAAGGTGTTGTCATTGTCGGGCACAATGAAATCGAAATGATAGAGCCGGCTGCGGGCCAGATTGGCGGCCCCCACATCGCGGACATAGCCAAGCGTATTCATCGCCTCCGTCACCCGTTCACGGGTTTTGGACCGGACGCCGGGACGGTCGTTCAAAACGCGATCAACCGTGGCAAGGCTGACGCCTGCAGTGCGCGCTATATCATGAACGGTAGGTTTCATTCCTGCTCCTCCGCACAAACCATAGGAGCAAAAATGAGGTACGTAAATCAAAAAATTTTAATTTCGATTTTTGTTGAGATATCAACAGGGTCTGGCGGTAAATTCGCGTTGGGCGAAGCAGATATGACGTAACGTGATGACGCAGATGCCAAAGGAAAGGGCGGCTTCAGCCGCCCGATCCTGTTTCTTGGAATCAATCCCAATAGGGGCGTGGTCTGCGGCGTGGTGGCCCGTCGCGATATTCGTCGCGCCAATGATGACGGCGCCAGTCTCTTGGCGGCGGACCCCAGCCCCAGCGTGGTGGCGGCGGGCCCCATCCCCAACCGGGAGGCGGGGGTGGCGGACGGCGATATCGGGGAACACATACGCCGCGACGTGACATGCGCCAGCCGGGGCCGCACCAGTAATCCGCTTTCTGCACCAGTCCCGATTGCGCGGGCGCTTGCAGATTGCCGACCGGGTTGGCTTCGGCATTAAAGGCGAACACCGCCAGTGCCGCAGCTAAAGAAAGTACCGACACTCTCATGTCGTTTCTCCATCTCGTTTAACGGCACCAGTCTGGTCTCCCAATTGGGACTATTCGCGGCAGCTGAAATCAATTTGCCTGTACGGCGGATATAATCACGCTACCAGTGAGGCACGCCATTATTGCCCGCCCAACCGTTTCATCGTTTTCTTCAAGGTCGAAATGCTTTGATATCCCGCTTCGACACTGGCAATGGCAAGCGGTATGCCCTCCGCACGTTTACGCATGACATGCGATACCCGCAGGCGCTGCCGCCATTCGACAAAACTCATGCCGGTCTGGAGACGGAACTTGCGCGTCATGGTGCGGCGGCTCATGCCGACTTCATCCGCCCAGTCGTCAATCGTGAGATCGAGACCGGGATTATCCAGAAGGCTGCGACAAAGCTTGCGCAACGGTTTATCGGTCGGCAGCGAAACGACATAGGGCTGTTCTTTCGCCGAGCGAACTTCGTCCAGAATAAGCGCTGTCAGATGCTGGCCGCGCCCGCGCTCATCATAGAGCACCGGTTCTTCGGCCAGAGCCTGCACGCTGGCGTCCAACAGGGGGGAAACTTTCAAAACGCGCGTCGGCTCCCAATGATCGCGCAGGACCGATTCTTCAATAAAGACCGCATGCATTTCGACCGAGCCATAAATATCGACGCTGTGCGGCACATCGGGCGGGAGAAGCACGGCATAACCGCTCGGCAGCATGAAAGCGCCATCTTCGGTTTGCGCCGTCATATAGCCACTATTGCTATAGAGAAGCTCGCCGCGCCGGTGACTATGCCAGCCGGACGAGGCACTTTTCTCATAGTCGCGCCGCATCACCGCCAGAGGGCGTGCGATGTCCTGATAGTCGATGGCGTGTTTCGGTCGCGTGCGAATTTCCATTTTGGCCCAATTTGACTGAAATTGTCATATTTAAATGGAATTGCAAAATTTTGACCCGAATGCAACCAAGATTGGCCTGACTCACCAAACTGTCCCGAATATATTCGCTCGCGCAACGCATTGATATGTGTGAGTAAATTAGAATTATTCTGAATTCTGAACTTGCGCAACAATAAAAAATAATCGCTATAGCCGCTGCTTTGATGGGCTGCGGACAGTAGCCGTTTTGCAGGAACGGCAGGAGAACAGAGTTGAAGACCAGCAGGGACACCGTGCGCAATACAGATCGCATTCACAACAGCAGACGCGCCGGATCGCTACTCAAAACCGTGCTTCTCGCTAGCGTGGCGCTTGGCGCTGTGGCCGTTCCGGCATTGGCCCAGGACACGGGCGTCATTCAGCTCAACACAATCGAGGTGCAGACCTCCGGTGACAAAGGGCCACGCGTTCCCGTCGAGGGCTATATTGCTGAATATAGCCGCGCCGCCACCAAGAGCGACACGCCGATCCGCGAAACGCCGCAGTCGATTTCCGTTGTCACGCGCGACAATATGAATGATCGCGCCGTCTCGTCGGTTAGTGAAGCACTGCTTTACAGCGCCAATGTGAACGGTCAGCGTTATGGCGCGGATGTGCGCTCGGATTATTACACCATTCGTGGTTTCCCGGCTGATCTCTATCTTGATGGCATCCGTATTCCGCAGATAGCCAACCAGACCGGCGGTTATTCGGGCTTCGTGGTCGAACCCTATTCGCTCGAAAGCGTGGAAGTTCTGCGCGGTCCAAGTTCCGCGCTGTTTGGCCAGAGCAATGTCGGCGGTATCGTCAACATGGTCAGCAAGCAGCCGCAGGCCGAGGCATCCAATGAGGTCTATCTGCGTGGCGGCAGTTTCCAGCGCAAGGAATTCGGCTTCGATCTGACGGGGCCGATCAACAACGACCCTCGTTTCACCTATCGCCTGAACGGCATGATCCGCGATGCCGACACGTCCTACGATCTGGGCAAGAACAACCGTATTGCCATCAATCCGAGCTTCGCCTGGCGTCCGGATGCGGATACCAGCCTGATTGTTTCGGGCGGTTATCTCAAGGATGATCTGGGACAGGCGGGCGTGATCGTTCCGGCCTATGGCAGCGTGCTGCCGAACCCGACCGGCCAGAGTATTCCGCGTGATTTCACCGATGGCGATCCGCGCATCGCGACTTATAAGAAGGAAATCAGTTACGTTGGCTATCAGTTCGAGCATCGCTTCAACGACACGTTCACGCTGCGCCAGAACTTTCGCTATTCGCATCTGAAGACCGATTATCGCAACCTGTTTGCGGGCGTGCTGCCGACCAGTGGCTGGAATGGCAGAACGCTGCCGCGCACCAATTATCTGGCACAGCCCGAACTCGATTCAATTGCCTTCGACACGCAGCTTGAATCGCGCTTCGATACCGGCTCTCTGGAGCACACTTTGCTGGTCGGCGTTGATCAGCAATGGCAGCGCCTCGACAATTATACTGGCTCGGCGGCTGGTCCGTCGCAGGACCTGTTCAACCCGACCTTCAATCAGCCGCTGACGCCGGTGAAGGCGACGACGCGTCTTCTGCAAAACCAGTATCAGACCGGCATTTATGTGCAGGATCAGATCGAAGCAGGCAATCTGCGCGTGACGCTCGGCGGTCGCAAGGACTTCGTCCGGGTTGATTCCGAACAGACGACGCTCTCAACAGGCCGTAGCGTCGACTATGAGCAGGACCCTGAAAAGTTCACGGGCCGTGCGGGCGTAGCCTATGTCTTCGACAGTGGCTTTGTGCCTTATGCGCTCTATTCGACGTCCTTCCTGCCGACGCTGACGCTGGCGGATACGCCGCTCAAGCCGACCACGGGCACGTTGAAGGAAGTGGGCATTAAATACGCCCCGGAAGGCGCGAATTACAGCGTTACGCTTTCGGCCTTCGAAGCTGAACAGCAGAATGTCGTCAATCGTATTTCCGGCGTCTACTATCAGACGGACGAAGTGCGCGTACGCGGCGTCGAGTTGGAAGGCACGGCCCAATTGTGGGATCGCCTGAACCTGACGGCTGCCATGAGCTTCCAGGACCCGGAAGTCAGCGAAAGCCAGACGCTTGCCCAGATTGGCAAGCTGCCTTATACCGTGCCGAAGGATCAGCAGTCGTTGTTCGTCAGCTATAATGTGCCGCTGCCGGATAACCTCAAGGGCGATCTCGTTCTTGGCGGCGGTGTACGACGCATCGGCAAGACCGCTGGCGATACGCTGAACACCTTCTTCGTGCCATCCTATACGCTGGTGGATGCTTTCCTGCGCTATGATCTTGGCAACTATCGCCTTCAGGTGAATGCCTATAATCTCGGCGACAAGAAATATGTGGCGGGCTGCAATTCGACCAGCCAGTGCTATTACGGTCAGGGCCGCTCCATCGTGGCGACAACGAGTGTGAAATGGTAGTGAGTTTCTCACGACGTGAATTTTTTGTGGGGGCGGCTTTGGCCGCCCTTACGTCTTCTGTTCGGGCCGAGACGCCGCGTAAGGTTGTCACGCTCGAATGGGCGGAAACGGAAATTGCTTTGTCGCTCGGCATTCGCCCTCTGGGCGTTGCCGATCTGGCGGGCTATCGCCAGTGGGTCAATATCGAGAATGACGGGCTCACCGATGCGGCCGATGTGGGCGGACGGCAGCAGCCGAGCCTTGAAGCGCTGACACGGCTGAAACCGGACCTGATCCTTACATCGGCGTTGCGCCATAAGGCGATTGCCGAGCGCCTCAAGGCGATTGCACCGACGGTGCTGCTCGACGGCGCATCCGATAGCGCCGATCTCTTTCAGGATATGAAATCAAATCTCGCCGTTGCCGCAAGTGCGCTGCAACGCGAGGCGGAACGCAGGGCCGCGTGGCAATCTTTCGAAGATGGCCTGTCGGCAGCGCGGGCGAAACTATCCGGCCCATTGCCTGTCGTGATTGCGCAGCCTTTGCCCGGTGTGGCGCGATTGAGAATATTCACGACCAATTCTGCCGTGATGAAAACGATGGTGCAAGCTGGCTTCTCGGAAGCAGTCGACCGCGGCGTGCAGCCCTTTGGTTTTACGACATTCGGGTTGGAAGAGCTTGCCACGCTAGCGCCGGAGACACGGCTTTGCCTGTTGGATGACGCGACGCCGAAGGAACTGACGGAAAGCGCGATCTGGCCGGTCCTGCCTGCGGTCAGCGCCGGTCATATTTATCATCTCGGCGGCGATATTTGGCCTTTTGGCTCGACACGCTCCATGACGCGGCTGGTTGAGCGGACGTTAGCGGCGTTAACTGCCTGATATATGAGAAAAGCCCCGGTTCAACCGGGGCTTTGTTGTTTCAGGCAACGGCGCGGGCGCATTCGCCAAGAATACGCAGTACTTCGGCGCGTTCCTCGATTTGCGGCATATGTCCGCAACGCTGGAAGATATGCACGCCGACTTTTCCGGGCAGCCCATGGGCGTGGCTGACGGGAATGACCCGATCTTCCGCACCGAAGATCAGCCGCACAGGGATCGGCAATCCGGCTATGGTTGACCGCAGATCGAAGGTCTGCGTGCCATCGGTGAAGAACCGTTCCGCAATCGCGCTTTGCGCGGCGCGCAATTCGGTATCAGCGGCCTGAGCGACTGTGGCATTGATGAAAGGCCGCGTGAGCAGGCTTTCGTCGCTGACCAACAGTTTCAGCCAAGGGATGATGCTCGCTTCGCTTTTGGCGGCGATCAGGCCCTTGGTGAAGGCGCCGTTGATTTCAGGGCCGAGACCGGCGGACGAAATCAGCACCAGCGAGCGCACATCCACGATGCCGCGTGCGGCAACGGTCGCCGCAACGCCACCACCAAGGGAATGACCGCCAAGCAGGCAGGCGTTCACGCCAAAGGCGGCAAGTGTGGCTTCAACGGCCTCCGCGATCGCATCGATGCTGTCCGGCACTGTGCGCGTGGAAGCACCGTGTCCGGGAAGGTCAAGCGCCAGAACCGGATGGCCGAGTGTTGCCCCTGCGAACAGGCCGCGCCATGAATTGAGGTCGGCGGCGAAACCGTGGATTAGGACAACAGGCAGTTTTCCGGCTTCACCCTCACGCAGCCAGACTGCATTGAGCGGTGCAGCGGAACCGGCGGTAGGTCTTCGTGCGGGGGGTGCAACCGGTTGGCTTACAGCGCCAGCCGCAACCGCAGCTTGGGCAGAGCCAATCTTCGCCTCGACATCCTTTTTCTGGACGCGTCCCTTGGGGCCGGAACCTGCAATCGCCTCAAGATCGATGCCAGCCTCCCGGGCCAGCCGGCGTGCAAGCGGCGTTGCACGCACGGCTGTGTCCTGAGCGGTAGCAGCTTGGGAGGTAGAAACGACCGGTTCGACAGGTGGGGGGCCATCCTCCCGAACCGGTACTGGCGCGCTCTGCGAGGGAGCAGGCTGCGCATCGGCGGGGCGCTCAACGGATGGTGGTGCTTTGCGCTCTTCGCCTTCTTCGTAAATCCACGCGACAGCCTGTCCGACCGGCACAACAGTGCCTTCGGCAACACTCACATCTGCAAGAATGCCGCTGGCCGGTGCGTCCACTTCCATGGCCGCCTTGTCAGTTTCGATTTCGAACAGGAGCTGACCCTTCGTGACGGTATCGCCATCCTTGGCATACCAGCGCGAAATCTGGCCGGTCTCCATATCCATGTCGACTTTCGGCAGGATGACTTCCACTGCCATGGTCAGCGCACTCCCCTGGCAAGATCGCGGGCGCTTTTGAGAATGTCCGGCACCTGCGGCACGGTCGCGCGTTCAAGATCGGGATTGTAAGGGATCGGCGTCTCGGCGCCGCCAAGGCGGACAATCGGGGCGTCGAGATAATCGAAAGCATCGCTTTCGGCGACGATTGCAGAGATTTCCGCGCCGATGCCGAGTGTTTTCACAGCTTCATAGACGCAAAGCAGCTTCGAAGTTTTCTTGACGCTTCTGATGATCGTGTCGCGATCAATTGGGCGCACGGTGCGCAGATCGATGACTTCGACGTCGATGCCTTCCTTGGCCAGTTCTACCGCCGCATCCAGCGCCTTGTGCACCATGATTGCGGTCGCGACGATGGTGAGATCACGGCCTTCGCGCACCACATCGGCCTTGCCGATGGGAACGGTATAATAGCCTTCCGGCACCGGCCCCTTCATCTTGTAGAGCAGCTTGTGCTCAAAAATCATCACCGGGTCGGGGTCTTCGACAGCTGCAAGCAACATGCCCTTGGCGTCATGCGGGGTGGAAGGCTGCAGAACCTTCAGGCCGGGCACGTGGCCGAGCCAGGCTTCGAGGCTCTGGCTGTGCTGTGCGGCGGCGCCCGTGCCTGAACCGGCGGGAAAACGCATGACCAGCGGCACCGAAACCGCGCCACCCAGCATATAGCGGATTTTTGCGGCCTGATTGACGATCTGCTCCATGGCGAGCGCAGCAAAATCGGAAAACTGGAATTCGAAAATCGGGCGCATGCCGGTCAGCGCTGCACCTACGGCGACGCCCGCACCGCCCAGTTCAGAAATCGGCGTGTCCATGACGCGGTCTTCGCCGAAGCGATGCACGAGATCGCCGGTTACCTGAAACGCGCCGCCATAGACGCCGATGTCCTCGCCCATCAGGAAAACACGGTCGTCGCGCTCCATGGCAATCGCCATGGCTTCCTGAATGGCTTGCGAATAGCTCAACTCGCGGATGGTGGTGTCCATGATCAGATTTCGTCCGTATATACGTCGCGGGTCAGGTTGGTGAGGTCGGGAGAAGGGCTGTTGCGGGCATATTCAATCGCGTCAGCGATTTCCTTCTCGACATTGGCCCGAATGGCTTCGATCTCCTTGTCGTCGATCACGCCATAAGCCTTCAGATCGGCTTCGAAATGCGCGATTGGATCGCGATTATTGGCCCAATCCTCGATCTCTTCCTTGGTGCGATAGCGGTTGCGGTCGCTCTTCGAATGACCACGCAGACGGTACGTCTTGTTCTCGATCAGCGACGGGCCTTCCCCGCGCCGCGCACGCTCCACGGCCTCGTTGATGGCTTCGGCAACGTCGGAAAGGTTGTTGCCGTCCACGACCTTGCCCGGCATGGCATAGGCCGATGCGCGGTCCGCGACATTCACCACCGCCGTTGAACGCTTGGTTGAAGTAGACATGCCATAGCCATTGTTTTCGCAAACGAAAACGACCGGCAACTTCCAGACGGAAGCCATGTTGAGCGCTTCATGGAAAGCGCCTTCATTGTTGGCGCCATCGCCGAAGAACGACACGACCACCTTGTTGTTCTTCTGCTTTTTTGCGGAAAGGGCAGCGCCGACAGCAATCGGAATACCGCCACCGACAATGCCATTTGCGCCGAGATTGCCTTTGGATACATCAGCAATGTGCATGGAGCCGCCGCGGCCCTTGCAATAGCCGGTTTCCTTGCCGAAAAATTCCGCGAACATGCGTTTCACATCCGCGCCCTTGGCGATGCAATGACCGTGGCCGCGATGGGTCGAGGTGATCATGTCATCTTCGGTCAAAGGCAGGCATGAACCCATGGCGCTTGCTTCCTGTCCGATGGACAGGTGCATCGTGCCGTGAATAAAACCCCGCGTGTAACTTTCTTCCGCGCCTTCTTCGAAGCGGCGGATGAGATACATCTTGTGCAGCGCTTCCTTCAGCTGTTCGGGAGAATAGGTGCGGAAAGCGAAGGGCAGGTTGTGGCGATCTGCGACCTGCGCATCAATCTTTCTGGCCTGAACCATGGTGCGGCTCCTTATGCTCCGTAAACGAGCTTGTCCTGGCGAGCGCGCAGTTCGGCGATCTTCGATCCCGGCGCGACGGCAGCATTGTCATAGGTGATGAGTTCGCCCTTCCTGATCGGCTTTGTCACACTGCCACCCTGAAGAAGACCGCAGGGAATGGCGCGCGCGGTACGCGCTTCGCCAGACGTCATGATCCAGGCGCGGTAGCAATATTCGCCAATGGCATCGAGCTTTTCGCCCGGCTGCATATCCTTCTTGGCCACAGCGCAGACTTCGGCCACCGGCTTTGCCAGGGGCACCATGTCCGGCTTGCCGTAAAGCACGACACGGGCGCAGGTGAGGGGAACTTCGAGCGAGGTCAGGTGATAAGGGCGGTGGAAGGTGAAGTAAGGGCCTTTGCCCATTTTCAAATCTTCCATGCGTTCCGAAACACGCGGATGCGACATGTCGGCGACGACGAAGACACCCGGAGCCACGCCCTTGCCGATGGAGTAATCCACGACCCCGACCTTCGAAAGCACACCGCCATCCTTTTCAGGAATCAGCGTCTTGTTGAGCTGGTCGAGCGTTGCGGCAGGGCCGTGCATGCCCGGCTTGTCCGGCTCCAGACCCGTGGCATTGGCGATGGCTGCCATTTCCACCATGGTCTTGGAGCCATCGACGAACTCCACCAGCATACGCACATTCATGTTGCGGCGTTTGGCTTCTTCCAGATAATCGTCGGGAATGGCGTCGATATTGAGCGGGTTGTTCTTGCCCTTGCCAGCGGCAACGATGGGATGCCCCATGGCTGAAACGAACTCGATCAACTCCATGCAGGACGATGGTTCGTCGCCGGCACCCAGCGAATAGGTGACGCCCAGACGGTCGGCTTCTGCCTTGAGGTAAGCGCCGATGGTGACATCGGCTTCGACATTCATCATGACGAGATGCTTGCCATGTTCCATGGCGCGCAGGCCGATTTCCGCGCCGACAGCAGGAACGCCGGTGGCGTCGATGACCACATCGATCAAATCATTTTCGAGGATCAGACTGGCATTGTCCGTAACGGCGACCTTGCCGCCTTCCATGGCCGAGGTCAGGTCGGAAGCGTTTGAAACTTGCCTGCCGTGGCCTTCTTCCTGATAGGCGATATCAACCGCTTTCAAAGCGTTCGGAACACGCAGTTCGGAAATGGCGCCGATTTCGATGCCGGGCATATGCGCCACGCGGGTCACGATGTCGGTGCCCATTTCGCCGGAGCCGATCAGCCCGATACGGATCGGCCGTCCGCTGTCCGCACGCGCTTGCATATCACGTGCCAAGCCCGTCAACGCCACATTCGTCGCCATCTTTTCCTCCTGATGTTCCTCCAGACGCCTTCGCGCCTCTCTTCCTTTACCCGATAATGAACATTTGTTTCCAAGTCAATACGAGTGTACATTTATCACGCGCCACAGACCTGTTATTCCTTACCGTGCTTTATCGCTTGTGAACAAACATTGGTCTGCTATAAAAAACAAATGTTCTGCCCGGTGTTTCAAAATGCAACACAACAAAATCTTGTGGGGGCATGCGGCGCGGAACTTGATACAAGCGTTCGAACGGCCTGGCATTCGTTGGAGGATGGCCGGGGGGAGGAGAAAACTATGGACGCATTTCTAAGCGGCCTGAAATCGGCCATCGATACGTTGGGGGCGACGGTCCTGCTCCCTATCGTCATTTTCATTATAGCCGTGGTTCTTGGCGCAAAGGTGGGCAAAGCCTTCCGTGCTGCCGTGACCATCGGCGTCGCCTTCATCGGTATCAACCTCGTATTGGGGCTGATGTTCACCTCCATTGGCGAGGTGGCTCAGGCGATTGTTACCAATACGGGCATCAAGCGCGATATCGTCGATGTGGGCTGGCCTTCGGCTGCGGCCATCGCTTTCGGTTCGTCCGTGGGGCTTTGGGTCATTCCGGTCGGCATTCTGGTCAACATCGCGCTGCTTTTGATGCGCTGGACCCGCACGCTCAATGTCGATGTTTGGAACTTCTGGCACTTTGCCTTTGTCGGCTCGCTTGTCGTCGCCGCAACGGACAATCTCGCCTATGGCATTATCGTTGCAGCTCTTGTTGCGGCTCTGTCGCTGCTGTTCGCTGACTGGTCGGCACGCGCCGTACAGCAGTTCTATGGCGTTCCGGGCGTTTCCGTTCCACACCTGGCATCGGCGCAGATTCTGCCGATTGCCATCGTGCTCAACTGGATCATGGATCGCATTCCGGGCATCAACAAGATCCACATCAGCACCGAAACCATCGAACGCCGTTTCGGCGTCTTCGGCGAGCCGGTGGTTCTGGGCCTGATTATCGGTCTCGTGCTTGGTCTCATCGCTTTCTACAATTCAGGCGATTTCGGCCATGTGCTGGCCAAGGTGCTGGGCACCGGCATGACGCTTGCCGCCGTGATGCTGCTTCTGCCGCGCATGGTCAAAATCCTGATGGAAGGCCTGCTGCCGGTTTCTGATGCCGCACAGGAATTCGTGCGCAAGCGCACCGGCGATCGCGAATTGCTGGTCGGTCTCGATTCGGCAATCCTGATCGGCCATCCGGCTGCGATCTCGTCGTCGCTGATCCTCGTGCCGATTGCGATCATCCTGTCGGTGATACTGCCGGGCAACCGCGTCATCCTGTTTGCCGATCTTGCGGTTATTCCGTTCATCGTCGCCATGACTGCGCCGCTGTTGAAGGGCAACGTGTTCCGCATGGTTGTCGTCGGCACGGTGACGCTCGCCATCGGCTTCTATGTGGCCAATGCGCTGGCTCCGCTCTTCACGAGCGCTGCCGTGTCGTCTGGCTTCAAGTTGCCGGAAAACGCGTTGCAGATCACTTCGGTGGTCGACGGCTTCCTGTGGGTGCCTTATGTCATCATCGCCGCAATCCAGTGGTTAGGCGTTGTTGGAATCGCGGTTCTTGCAGTCGTCATCGCCGCAGCGTTCATTCTCTATCGTCGCAACACCGACGGTTGGGAACGCGCTGCCGGTGCGGAAGACGAACCAGCCGAGCAGAACAACTGGTAAGGCGCAAAAGCAATATTGGCCGCATACCGGAGAGGTATGCGGCTATCTGCAATGGAGGATGGAATGGCGAACGGCCTGACGGCTTTTCTCGACCCTGAAGCGATTGAGCTGCAGAGCGAGGCCAAAACCAATGAGGAAATTATCCGTATTCTGGCGGCGAAGCTGGAACGGCTCGGCTATGTAAAGCCAAGCTATGCGGATGCGGTCGTGAAGCGGGAACAGACCATGCCAACCGGTCTGCCGCTGGAGCGCGAAGAAAACGTTGCCGTTCCGCATACCGACCCCGAGCATGTCCTGAAAGCGGGCATCGCTTTTGCGACGCTGAAAACCCCCGTCATCTTCGCCAATATGGAAGATCCGGAAGAGGACGTTCCCGTCGGATTTGTCTTCCTGCTTGCCATCAATGACAAGGACAAACAGATCGAGACCTTGCAACAGGTGATGGCGACCATTCAAAATGAGGACGCGCTCGAGAATCTCAAGAAATCGCGCACATTGAGTGACGTGGAAGCTGCGCTCGGTTAATCGGAGGAAACAAAATGGCCAAAATGAAAACGATTCTCTTTGCCTGCGGCACCGGCGTCGCAACATCCACTGCCGTGAATGCTGCCGTCACCGAAGAGATGAAAAAGCGCGGGCTGACCTTCAACGCCCAGCAGGCCAAGGCGACCGAAGTGCCGTCTCTGGCTGACAATGTGGATTTCATCGTTTCCACGACGCCTATTTCCGCCGCAGTCGAGAAGCGGGTCATCAAGGGCCTCGCATTCCTGACCGGCATCGGCAAGGACAAGGTTCTGGACGAAATCGAAGCCGAATTGCGCAAGTAATTTCGGCCCATTTCAAAGGGCGCTTTCGTGCAGGATCACGAAAGCGCCCTAACTATTTGTATTCTCACTACTAAGCGGTTCAGTTCGGAACGGAATGTCCGATGCGCCGGAGCATTTCGGCGGCACTTTCCTCGTCGGTGATGAACACCGTTGGCCGCAGAAGTTTCATCGCGCCCAGAAGCGCTTCGATCTTTTCCTTGCCGCCGGATGTCAGGATGCGTTGCGGCGTGTTTTGCAAGCTTTCGATGCTGGCCGACATGACGCGCTCATGCACCGGATCATCGACGATACGGCCATCGGCATTGTAGAAATGGAACAGAACGTCGCCGACCGCACCATTGGCGCGCAGCGATTGTTTCTGCTCTTCATCGACGAGCCCCACGCGGTAGGACGTGCTGCTGGCGGTCTCGATGCCGCCAATGCTGAGCAACACCATGTCGAGATCTTCCGCCATGTTCAGCACCGTGTTCAGGCCACAGCGCTCAATCAGGGCTGTGCGAGTCTCCTTGCTGTCCACAAGGGCGGGCGCGGGGATAAGGTAGCCTTCGCCTTGCAGCATCTGCGCGAACTGCCAGGCAAATTCGGGCGGGTTGGAGCGTCGTGGCTGCACAATGCCGCCGAGAAGCGAAATGACCTTGAGATCGTTCACCGGACGCGAGCCGATATGCTGCAAGGTGCTGGACAAGGTGCGGCCCCAGCCGACGCCAATGCGCATGCCGTGCTGGATTTTTTCCGACAGATAAGCGCCTGTCGCCGCGCTGATCGGAGGAATCGGATCGGTCTCAGCAGAGGAGAGGGGCGCCACAATAGCCTGTTCCAGCCTGAACGCCTTTTCAAGCGCCGCTTCCAGCGCGGTCAAAGCCGAAAGCTTGCCTTCGATGGTGATCTTCACCTCGTTGCGGGCGCGGGCATCGGCAAGAAGACGCACAATGGTCACGCGGCCAACACCCAGCGCATCGGCAATATCGCTCTGGGTCATCTGCTCGACATAATACATCCACGCCGCACGGGTTCTGAGGCGGCTGGTGCGGTTTTCCGCTGCAACGCCTTCGGATCCCACCAGAAGGTCGTTGGTTTCAGCTGCGTTCCGTTTCCCCTTGGCGGTCTTTCTCAAATCGATTCCCCAAAATTCTTACAGTTTGCGTCTTTGTGATATGGACCCTATTGCTTTTCCGGGACGAGGAAAACAATACTTCTTTTGTATCGGTTAAGATACGATTGTTGGCCTCGCAGGGAGGGACGACCGGCATGCTGCGCACACTTTCCGATGAAATCGCCGTCAATCTGAAAGACCGTCTGCGTGACGTGCGCTATGTGATCAGGCGCGCCCGGCAAAGTTCGCGTGCGCCCGAAACCAGCCTGCCTGCGCCGGAAGCGCTTCTGGGCCATGCCGCAGGCGTGATGGATACGGCGCTGACCGCCGCCGAAGCGATCTCAATCTCGATTATTTCGTCTGAACCGGCCAAACATCATGGCGCGCCACAGATGCGCAGCCTATCCTTTTATTTCGGCACCGGCGCGGAAGGTGCGCGCGGTTTCCGCAGCGATATGTATTATTTCCTCAAGGGAACGATGCGGCGCTACGGACTTGAAAACGCACTTATCCACGAAGCGGCTTTTTCGGTCATCCACGGGCGTCTGTTGCGCAAGCATGCGGAACTTCTGCGCGATCCTCTAAAGGTTGCACAGGCGCTGGCCGCGCTTTATCTGGAAGCGCTGGCTGAAAAGCCCGTCCGCCTGATGCCGTCAGAAGCCTCGTGCGACCCGGAAAATCTGCGCAAGGCGGAAGTGGTCGGGCTTGCGGCAGCTTGCCTCGCTTGCGGGCTGGCGACCGTAAAACCTGCTGATCTCGCCGATATCGATCCGCTGGAAAGTGTATTCATGGTGCTGGAGGCACGCTATGAGCGGCTGGTGGATGCGGCAGAAACCCACGACGCGAAGAAGCTCGAAACCCTCTTCGCGACGCTGATTGCCCACCTACCTTAAGTCGCCGAACAGATCGGCGATGATTTTCTTGGCGCGGGGAATGGAAGCCGGGCTCATGCTGAGCTCGGTCAGTCCCATGCGGATAAATTCCGGTATCAAATCCGGCTTGCCTGCCGCTTCCCCGCACATGCCAACCATGATGCCCGCTGTCGTGGCTGCTTTCGCGGTCATTTCAATGGCCGCTATTACAGCTGGATGATGCACGTCGTTGAGCCTCGCGACCGTCGGGTTGAGACGGTCTGCCGCCATGACATATTGCGTTAGATCATTGGTGCCGATGGAGAAGAAGGCGGATTCCTTGGCCAGCTGATCGGCTGCGAAAACCGCTGCCGGTGTTTCGATCATAACACCCAGTTCAAACGTGCCGTAAGGCTTGCCTTCTGCTGCCAGCTCGCGCTCGCATTCGGCAATCAGGCTTTTTGTCGCCCGAATCTCCTCGATATCGGAAACCATCGGTAGCATGACCTTCAGATTGCCGTGCACGGCGGCGCGAAGCAGGGCGCGCAATTGCGGCTTAAACACCTCCGGGCGGTCAAGGCACATGCGGATGCCGCGCCAGCCGAGGAACGGGTTTTCCTCCTCGGGAAACTCGATGCCGGCGACGGGCTTGTCACCGCCGATATCGAGTGTGCGGACAATGACAGACTGGGGTGCGAAAGCGCGCAGAAGTGATGCATAGGTTTCCATTTGCATGTCTTCGGACGGCAAATGGATATGCTTCATGAACAGAAGCTCGGTGCGGAACAGGCCGACGCCCATCGCGCCTGCGGTCTGGGCAGCTTCGATTTCCTCCAAAGCGCCGAGATTGGCCGCAACCTCAATCACCACGCCATCGGCGCGATGCGGCGTGTAGTCACGATACTTGTCCAGCGCACGCTGTTCTTCCGTGGCCTTGGCAATGCGGCTTTCGATTTCGGCCAGAACGGAGGCATCCGGGTCATGATGGACAATGCCCGCACTGCCATCGACGGCAACCTGTCGCGCTGTCTTCAGTCTATGAACAGCGTCGCCAAGTCCAAGCACTGCCGGGATTCCGTGCGTGCGCGCGATGATCGCGACATGCGAGGTCGCGCCGCCATGGCCGCAAACCACGCCGCGAATGCGCTTCAGCGGTGCGCGGGCCAAGTCCCAAGCGCCGATGTCTTCGGCGATCAGAATGGCACCGTCCGGTAGTCCGTCGAGATTGAGGTCTTCCTGACCGAGCAAGGCGAGACAAATCTGGCGGCTGATTGCGTGCACATCGTCGGCGCGGGCATTGAGATAGGGATCGTCGAGGTTGGCGAATTGCTGCGCGACCGTCGAGGCAGCGCCGAGCGTGGCGGAGACCGCATCCATGCCGCCGCGAATAAGGGCGAGTGCTTCGTCCCGCAGGCTGTCGTCGGAGGCAATGTCCTTCAATGCAGCAACGATGCCGCGATCACTTTCGGCGAGATCGCCGCGCACGAGCGAATGTTCCATCCGCTCTTGAACAGTTGCAACAGCGGCCTCGTAACGGCTGATTTCCGGTGCGATTTCGTGAGGTGCCAGCTTGCCGGTGCCGGGCGTGATTTCGGCAGGGAAAAACGGAAACGCCTCGCCAAGCGAAAGACCTTCGCTGGCGGCAACGCCCTTGATCTGGCCTTCCGGCAACGCTGCAATCGCAACACTCGCGACCGGGACGGCGACGGGAGCAGCTTCCGCCACCGCAGCAACGGCTGCGCCGTCATTTTCCTCAAGCCCCGCCCGCGGGTTTTCGAGATAGCCGATCAGCGCTTCCAGTGCTTCAATCGCATCAGCCCCTTCGGCGCTGACGGTGACTTCGTCATTTTCCTTCACGCCAAGCAGCATGAGCTTAACGGAGCTTTTCGCGCTGACGCTTTTGCCGCTCTTTGCGATCTCGATATTGCACTCGAACCCCTTGGCGAGCTTGACGAAACGGGTGGCGGGGCGCGCATGCAGCCCTTCATGCACCCGGACGATGGTGGAGCGTTCCATTTGAGAGCCTTGGATTATGAATGCTTCTTGAGATCAGTCGCTGATGACGATCATATGTCCTTCGCGCAGCACGGCAACCAGAGCGGCGCCGTCAACTTCGCTGGCACAGATTTCGCCCGGACGGTCGGTCGAGTCGGCCCCGGTAAACGATATCACCACATGACCGATGTCACGCACTTTTTGCCAGGCGCTTGTTCCAACCGCCGTAATGTTTGCCGTAATGTCGCCAATGGTGATGAGCGCGCCAACCGGCGGCGCAGCTTCCTGCGGACCGTCTTCGACTACGTGCATCACCGAGACTTCCGCCAGTTCGGGCGGGGAGCCCTCTGCAAACAGGATCAGAACGCCGCCTTCGGCGAGATCAGCCACTTCGGGACCAATTGCGGTGATCCGTGTCTTGAGATGTATCGGCATGGCGGCAGTCCTTTTCAATTTCACTCAACCGACATCCTCCAAAAATTGGGGAGATGAGGATGCCGAAAATTAAGGGCAGAGATTGGGAGGAGCGGCCCGCCGCTTTGATGCGACGAGCCAGTTTGCGTCAAAGCACGGCGAGGCTGACGAGCCAGGCGATGAGCACCGAGACAGGGCCCATAATCTGGCGGCTGATCAGGATCGCAGGCACGCCGATTTCAATCGTCTTCGGTTTGGCTTCGCCGAGCGCCAGACCCACCGGCACGAAGTCGCAACCGACCTGCGTGTTGTAGGCGAAGAGCGCGGGCAGGGCCATTGCCGGAGCGATTGTGCCATTGGCAATCTGCGGGCCGATAATGGCCACACCCACTACCTGCGCGATGACTGCGCCCGGTCCAAGGATCGGAGAAAGAAACGGCAAGCCGCAGATAGCCGACAGCACAAGCAGGCCAATGATATTGTTGGCGAGTGGTCCCATCGGCTGGGCAAGAATATCGCCGATGCCGGTGTAAAGAATGAGACCGATCAGCATCGTCACGAAAGCCATGAATGGCAGAACGTTGCGGATGACCTGATCGATGGTGCGGCGACCGGCGTTGAAGAAAATGCCGACGACACGGCCCATGACGCGGCCGATCCGGCTGATCAGCCCGACGAGACCGCCATCATTCGACGTATCGATCGGCACTGCAGGCTTTTCATCGGCCTTGGCGGCGGCAGCTCCTAAGGAAGCTGCGGCTGCAGGAGCCTCGGAACCATCAGCAGGAACGACATTTTCTGGCTTTACGCCGGAGACATAAATGTCTTCGGTGATGAACTGCGCCAGGGGGCCTGACTGGCCGACTGGCGTCAGGTTGACGGTCGGGATGCGCTTGCGCGGATAGACGCCGCAACGGGCGGTGCCGCCGCAATCGACCACGACGACGGCCATTTCGCTTTCAATGGGGGGAGCGCGGAAACCGTCTACGGCTTCGCCCCCGGTCATTTCCGCGATCTGTCTGGCGAGCGGATGAATGCCGCCGCCGGTCACGGATACGATTTTGCTGCGCTGTTCGGTCGGCTGGATGACGAGCGGTCCGCCCCAGCCACCGGAGCCATGGGAAATTCTAACGGATTTGTAGGTTTTGGCCATGATGTCCTCCCGCGCGCCTTAAAGCTCGATGCCCTGACGGCGCGCCATGATGGCGGTGATGCGTTCGGTGAGCATGCCTTTGAGCAGGATCACGACGAGGCCGACGATGGCGTACCAGATGGCCACATTGATGTGATAGCCATTGGCGACAGCGCCTTTCTTTTCCAGTTCAAGCAGCGCCACGAGTACGCCACCCCACACGAAATATTCGCCGGGATTGATATGCGGGAAGAGGCCAAGTGGCGGATGCACATAGGACACTGCCGCGTCGTAAAAGGCAGGTTTGTGCTTTTCCTCAAGGAACGAACCGAAGGTATAGGCCATCGGATTGGTCAGGAAGAACACCGACAGCACCGGCAGAACCGTATAACGGGTTAGCGCGATGCGGCCCGCACCCTGTGCCAAACCGTGCACGCGCTTTTCGCCGACGAGTTCGGTGATTGCGTAGAAGGCGGTCATCAGAACCACCAGGGTCGGAATGATGCCGGTCACAAAACCGGAAAACACTTCGCCACCCTTTTGGAAGATGCCGATGAAGTGCTTGCCGATCGAGGCCAGCCAGCCCAGCTGTTCTTCTTGAGTGACGTTTTGCAGTCGTTCCTTGAACTGATCGACAGTCAGATTGTCCGTGCCGGTTGCCTGTGCAAGCTGCACAAGGTTATCGCTACCGTGTTCGACGGCTAGCTTGCCGTGAAACACCGCGTCCGTTGCTATGTTGGCGGCCATCTGGCTCGCCACATGCAAGGACTGTAAGGTCGTATCGGCGCCTTGCGCCAGCATTGCAGCTATAGACATTTCTCCTCCTCCACGCCCGTCCTCGTCGGGCGATACCCCTTGAACATTGCCACCCAGTTCACGGTTGGACACACGCTCAGGCGTGCGCCAGCTTCAGTCCTTCGAGAGACGTGCCGTCGGATTGTTCGCGGATGCGGTCGATCTGGTCCATCGCCTGCTTTGCGGCAGCATTGACAGGCGACTTTTCGAGCGCTTCCTGTTCACGCCGCAAGGCATTGAACGGCATGCCCTCATAGGCTTCCTGCCGCTTGAACTTTGCGAACACGGTTCGTCCGCTCATTTCGAGAAAGCGCCGGACCTTCAGGTCGCGGTCAACCACGATCATGACAATGACGCCTTTGCCGAAGCGCCCGCGCACATGGCCTGCACCCACGAATCCGTCAGAGTAGCGGGATGTGACGCCTTTCAGCACGTCGGAGTAATGGCGCATCTGAAACCAGACGCCCAGCGACTGCACTCCCCATAAAAGAGCCAAAGCCAGTAAAGCCCATTGCCAGATAGCCATTTTCTCCTCCTCCACCGGAGGCTTCGTGCGTCTTTGAGCGCCGCCAGTCTCCGCCTCTTCACAGAACATTTGTTTTCTTAAATGTCAATATGTATAATTATGAGGTGAAGATTGCGGGAAGGACAAGCTGACAACGGTAGCGGTTTCGCATATGGTCTGTCGGCATTGGAGGCGTGGAATATGGATTTGCTTTTGAAGAACCAGATGGCATCGATGCCGGACTTGCGGCGTCGCTTGCGGCAGTTGCGCTGGTTCAGGGCGACGTTTCGCAAACACGCCAGTCTTCTCCATGATGTCTATGGTGTCGATTATGAGATCGACGAGCAGAAACTGACGGAAGCTTTTCTGAACTGGGTAGAACTGGTCGAGCAGAACAAGCGTTATGCCAAGGTGGACCGCAAGGATTTCATCACCTTTGCCGCCGGGCTGGTTCTGCGTGAACTGATCCGCCTGTCGCCTGCCCGGGCGTTATCGATCCCGAAGGCGAACGAGGGCGAGAATACGCCGCAACACGACATTATCGCCTTCTGGCCGGAGGGGTTCCTCTATACCAATTACTGCATTTGCGCGATTGCCGCCGTGCAGGAGCAGGAATTCGGCGTGGCACAGGATATCGACGCCTGTGCGGACGATTTGCGAACCTGGTGGTCTTACCGGGAAAACGTGGCCGACATGCCGGGCTATGCGATAGCCTTCCTCGACAAGTTTCTGGGTGGCGAGCCGAACTGGGTCATGCCCGATCTCGCGTCGGCCCGCGTGGCGGTGCAGCGCGCGCTTGGCGCGCAAAATCCGTCAGGCGCGATAAAGGGTTAGCGCCTTTACCGGAAGTCGCCCGTCAGCTTGACGGGCGCGGCGGCAGACCGGCGCGTGCGCGCATTTTGTCGAGCAGGGCGGCTGCAATCGGCTCGTAGTTTTCGTCGAAGTGGTGGCCACCCGCCAGTTTCATGACGTCCATGCCCTTCAACTCGCTTGCCGTGCAGGCGGTGTCGTCTTCCTCCTCGCCATAGACGCAGACGACACGGTCGAGCGGAATGCTGGAAATCGCCGGAACGACATCCTTGTCGCCATCCATACCAAGCCAGCCTTCAATGGAGACCTGAAAGGTTGTCGTGGTTTCGACACCAAGCAGCCCGATCATTTTTGTGCGGTCCTGAATGGCTGGATCGAGATATTTCCACGCGAAGGGGAAAGTATCGGCCCCGAAGGAATAGCCAAGCACCGCAACAGGCAATTTCCCTGTCGGATCGGCCTTCCTGATCATTGCCGTGGTGTCTTTGGCGATTTCTTCCGGTGTGCGCTCCGACCAGAAATAGCGCAGAGAATCGACGCCGATGACATGTACGCCATGCGCTTGCAGCCATTCGCCGATGGATTTGTCGAGATCGCGCCAGCCGCCGTCACCGGAATAGAAGACCGCGACCATCTCCGCATTGCCGCCCTTGGCGGGAAGATTGACAATCGGCAGGGCTTCATTCTTGGCGTCCTGATCAGCCATGGCGACAATGTTATCAACCGCCATTTTCATGCGCGCCGGGAAATCCTTGGCGCTCTGGAGAATGGCGATATTTTGTTGCCGTGCTTCGACCGGGTTGTTGGTCTCCGTTCCGGGAGGGGCGACCACCAGAGCAGGTGCTGGTATCTGGGCGCCAAAAGCATAGGTAAATGCACCATCCGGTGTTTTCGTCGCAGCCGCCTTTTCTGTACAGGAGGGCAGGCGGGTTTTCGCCGGGGCAGGGTCGAGCGAGACAGCGCCCGCAATGGTCGCATCGGGCGAATCCGACGCCGCGGCATAGGCAATCGTCGCACCCTGGCCGATGCCGGTCAGCACCGGATGGAAATAGACATCGAGATCAAGCCCGCGCAGCGCTTCCTTGGCGATGGCCTCAAAATCGGAGTCGAGGTAGTTGCATTCGCCATCTTCCTTATCGAGCGAAGCCCGCCATGGGCCGAGTTCCACCGGCAGGACGATCATGTTTTTCGCAAGCAGCGCGTCCATATAGGCGCGCTCCTTCTCGCCGATGCCCGCCTCGTCGCTGAGAAGGATCGTAAGTCCGACCGGGTCACCGTTCGGCATATAGACCGGGATGCTCGACAGCCGTTCGGCGCTTGCATGAATGACCGGCTCTTCAGAGCCTGTAAGTTTGGTCCACATGCGGGCGATCTTGCCAGTATGCAGCGACGCGTAAACGCCCGCCGCTCCAAGCAGCACAAGCCCGACCACGGTAAAGAGGACGCGTTCTTTCTTCATTTACGGATGAACTCCAGTGGGCTGCCGTTGATCAGGGTTGTGGCGTCGAGAAGGGCGCGCGGTGTTTCCAGTCCGCCGGGGCAGACCATGTAATGCGGGGTCCAGACAGGATCGAATTTTTCCTTGAAGGCTTTCAATCCGTCGAAATGATAGAGGTCCGCACCGCGCTTGTAGATGAAGGAGCCGAGCCGGTTCCAGCGCGAGGCGAGCCTGCTGCCGCTCAGTCCGGCAAGCGGGGCCGCGCCGAGATTGAACCACTGGTAGCCTTCGTTTTTGCTATACATGAGCAGCTTGGCGAAAAGCGCATCCATCAGCAGCTTGTGCACATTGGGCATATAGCGCATCAGGTCCACGGTGATCTCGTATTTGTTTGCGCCGCGCCACAGATTGGCAAAGGCCACGATCTCGCCTTCGCTTTTCAGCACGGCGACATCGAAGCGCTGCATATAGTCGTCATCGAAATAGCCGAGCGAGAATCCCTTTTCGCTGCCGGATTTGAAATCGAGCCAGGCGTTGGAAATTTCACGCAGGCGCGGGAGGATCGGTGGAATGTCAGCCGCCCGAATAATTTCGAAGGTGAGGCCGTCCTTGTCGATCTTGCGGTCGGCATAGCGGAATGGCTGGCGACGCGGCCCTTCCAGTGAAAAGTCCGTCAGGTTCACGCGGGCCACTTCGCCTAGTTTCAGTGCGACAAGCCCCATGTCGAGAAACAGCGGCAGGCTTTGCGGGCCAACGCCGTAGAAAACCGTGCGCAGCGCTAATCTGTCCGCAAGCGCGTGAAACGACCATGCCGTTTCCTTGCCGGTTTCGGGGTTGCCGATCGGCTCGCCGAGCGCGATCAGGCTGCCACCGGATTGGGCATACATGATGAAGGCGCTGTTATCCGGTGCGAGCAGAAACTGCTTGTCCCCCAACATGGCCAGCGCCGCGTCCGTATGCGGACATTCCGCCACCAGAGTAGGCACTACTTCGGGGATCGAATAATCGACCTTTCGCCTGCGATGGCTGTTGCGGTTGATGATCGAATGCAGGCCGACAGCGGCGACCACTGCAAAAACCAGCACGGTCGCCCGCAGGAAGCGTGGCGCATTCCCGCTCCATGCGAAATCCCACCAAAGATCGCTCGAATATTCGACGTGCCGGTAAACGAAGAAGCCAAGCCATGTGGAAACAAGCACCGTGGTGCCGACTGTGGTGATCCAGTTCCAGCTCAGTTCGAAAGGTCCGGATATCGGGCGGCGATAGAAGGAATCGCGAAAATTCCAGAGCGTTGAAGCGAAGATGCAGAGAATGACGGCTTCTTCCCAGTCGAGGCCCTTGGCGAGTGAAAACACCGCTCCGCTGAGAAGCAGCGTCATCGCCGCAACCCAAGCCCGTTCCAGACGCTTGGAAAGGCCACGCGCAACGATGAGCAGCGCGACGCCCACGAGGCTTGCCGCCAGATGCGACATTTCCATCAGGAATTCAGGCACGATGTCGGACAAAAGCTCAACGCGATAGCGCAAATTGGGTGTCGCGCCCGAAATGAGCAGGATGATGCCGCCCAGAAAGATGATGCCAGCGGAAAGGCTTGGCACCAGAGGCTCGAAAAGGCGTTTGGCGAAGGCGGCCTGTTTGCCCAGCATCTGACGCCGCCGCATCGCTTCCCAGACGAGAATGCCAGCCGTTGCCACGACGAGCGGCATGACCGTGTAGATGATGCGATAGGCGAGAAGTGCTGCGATCGCGTCCGGTTTTCCGCCGAGGCCCAACCCGGCGATGATCGTTGCTTCGAAGGCGCCGAGGCCGCCGGGCGCGTGGCTGGCGATGCCGAGAACAATGGCGATCACATAGACGAGTGCGAAGACGGCGAAACTTGGCACTGCATCAGCGGGCATCAGGACGTAGAGTGTGGCCGCGGCAGCGCCGACATCGACCAATCCGGCGCAAATCTGGATCAGTGCGCCTTTGGAATTGGGAAGGCGCAGGCTGAACGAACCGATCCTGACGCTGCGCTCGCCATGCGACAGCCAGTAGATAAGCCAGCCGATGCCGCCGAGGATAACCACGCCCGCCACGATATCGATGCGCGAATCGATGGCGGATAGCCAAGGCACATCCTGGGGATCGATGAGGAGTGCAGCCCCGACCATGATGATCAGCGCAAACCAGATTGCGAACCACGATGTGCCGACGATCTTGCCGATATCGGCGAGGCTGACGCCTTCGGCGGCATAGATGCGATAGCGCAGCGCGCCGCCGGTCAAAAGCGAAAAGCCGAGCGCATTGGAAATCGCATAGCCCGCAGCGCCTGCAACCGCCGCGATACGGCGCGGAATCTGGTTTGGCGCGATGGTGTCTACGGCCACGACATCGTAAAGAGCGACAGCGGCATAGCTCAACACCGTAAAGAAGACGGCGAGCGCCAGCGTCGTCCAGGAAATGCTATGCAGTGCTGCAAGCGTTTCCGAACGCGACGTGTGCTGGAGCATTGTTTCCAGAACATAGATCGCCAGCAGCGCGATGGCGATGCCCGCAACCGGAAACAGAAAATGCTGATATCGCCTCAGCCAGCCTAAAGGCCCGGAAGACGCAGCGTTATGTTGAGAAGGCACTTCATCATCAATCAAGCTCATCGGAGCGTCGTCCAGTTGGAGCAATCAACAAATTATAGTAAAGGCGGGGAGTGATCCCGATTTTGGGCAAACTTGTGTTCTAATGTCCTATTGTATCAAAAATATTCAGAGTTGCACAAAACTTGGTCTATATAAGCCTGCGGTTCGCCCGGGCAGCAAGCAATTTCATGAACGAATGAGGTAATCGTGCTCGATGTTTCCTACATGACGGCGGCTGGTGCGGGAGCGCTGTCCTTTTTATCGCCCTGCGTTCTTCCGCTGGTGCCCCCTTATCTTTGCTATATGGCTGGCGTGAGCGTTGAAGATTTCCGCGCTGATAAAGCCGCCCGCGTTGCGGCTGAACCGTCCGCGCGTCGCTCGCTTGCCTTTGCCGCTATCTGCTTCGTCCTCGGCTTCACCACAGTTTTCGTGGCGCTGGGTGCTGGCGCATCGTCTATCGGTGCATTTTTGCGCGCATGGCAGCAGGAGATCGCCATTGTCGCCGGTGTGGTCATCATACTTATGGGCCTCAATTTTCTGGGCCTGCTGCGCTTGTCCTTCCTGTCGCGCGAGGCGCGCTTTCAGGCACGCAATGCGCCTGCTTCGCCGCTCGGCGCTTATGTCATGGGGCTGGCCTTCGCATTCGGCTGGACGCCCTGCATCGGCCCTGTGTTGGGGCCGATCCTGACACTGGCCGGTGGCAGCAGCACCGTCGGCGAGGGGGCGCTTCTGCTCGCAATCTATTCGCTGGGGCTTGGTATTCCTTTTCTGGTCGCTGCGCTTTTCTCCGGCGCCTTCATGCGCTTCCTGTCCCGCTTCCGTGTGCATCTCGGCAAGGTGGAAAAGGCAATGGGCGCACTGCTCGTCGTGGCCGGGGTCCTGTTCCTGACCGGCGGCATGCAATCCTTCTCGTTCTGGCTACTGGAGACTTTTCCAGCGTTGGGGCGTCTGGGCTAGGCAACAACCGTAAGCTTCCATATACGCTTTGATGTTAAAGCGGATGAACATCACGATTTTCTGGATAATGTCATGACAGACCGTACTTGCCTTTCCATCGTGCTTGCTGCCGGCGAAGGCACACGCATGAAATCAAGCCTGCCGAAAGTGCTGCATGCAGTCGCGGGCCTGCCGCTGGTCTGCCATGTGGTCAAGGCCGTGCAGGGGACAGGCAAAAGCGATGTCGCGCTGGTCGTCGGACGCGGAGCGGAAGACGTGCGCGGCGCGGTTGAGAAAATCGCGGGTCCAGTGTCCTCTTTCGAACAGACGGAACGCCTCGGTACGGCCCATGCCGTGCTTGCCGCGCGTGAGGCGATTGCAAATGGCTATGATGATCTGCTGATCGTCTTCGGTGATACGCCACTGATCGAAGCGCAGTCTCTGCAGGCCGCGCGTTCGCGTCTGGCCGATGGCGCCGATATCGTTGTAATCGGTTTCCGTCCGACCAGCCCGCACGGCTATGGCCGCCTGATCGAAGACGGTGACCGACTGGTCGCCATTGTCGAAGAAAAGGAAGCGACGGACGCCCAGAAGAAGATCGGCTTCTGTAATGGCGGCTTGATGGCCGTGCGCGGCAGTCATGCTCTTGCACTGCTGGATGCAGTCGGCAACGACAATGCCAAGGGCGAATATTATCTTACCGACATTGTGGCCATCGCGCATGACAAGGGCCTCAACGTAACCGCCATCGAAGTGCCGGTTGATAATGTCATCGGCATCAACAACCGTGCAGAACTCGCGGAAGCCGAGGCCATCTGGCAGAACCGCAAGCGCCGCGAGATGATGCTGGCCGGTGTGACGCTGATCGCGCCGGAAACGGTGTTCTTCAGCCATGACACGCTGGTTGAAGCTGACGTCATCATCGAGCCGAACGTATTCTTCGGTCCGGGCGTACATGTTGCAACGGGTGCGCTCATTCATTCCTTCTCGCATATGGAAGGCGCGAATGTCGGTCCGAGCGCGGAAATCGGGCCTTTTGCACGACTGCGTCCCGGTGCAAAGCTCGGCGAGAAAACCAAGGTCGGCAATTTCTGCGAAGTGAAGAACGCCGATGTGCGCAAGGGTGCCAAGATCAATCACCTGACCTATATCGGCGATGCGACCGTCGGCGCATCCAGCAATATCGGGGCAGGGACGATCACCTGCAATTACGACGGTTACAACAAGTATAAGACGATTATCGGCGAAAATGCCTTTATCGGCTCCAATTCCTCTTTGGTGGCGCCGGTGGAAATCGGCGACAACGCCTATGTCGCATCCGGCAGCACGATCACCGACAATGTGCCTGCCGACGCGCTGGCTTTCGGTCGTGCCCGACAGGAAACCAAAGAAGGCCGGGGCAAGATCCTGCGGGAGAAGTATGCCGCCATCAAAGCGGCTAAAACCTCATCGAAATAAATCGACTATCAGACGACCCCAGGGCGGATGGCTTGGCTTGCCGTTCCGCTTTAGAGTCTTTAAACCGGCTGGCAAAAGCAAGCGACCCAGATCTGGAGCAGATGCATGTGTGGAATTATCGGTATTATCGGCAAGGATGAAGTCGCGCCGCTTCTGGTCGATGCTCTGAAACGACTGGAATATCGCGGTTATGACTCCGCCGGTATCGCCACCTTGCAGGGCGGCAAGCTTGACCGCCGTCGTGCGGAAGGCAAGCTCGTCAATCTGGAAAAGCGCCTTGCCGGTGAGCCGCTTCCGGGCGTGATAGGCATCGGTCATACGCGATGGGCTACCCATGGCAAGCCGGTGGAGCGTAATGCGCATCCGCACATCACCGAGCGCCTTGCGGTGGTTCATAACGGCATTATCGAGAACTTTGCCGAACTGCGCACCATGCTGGAAGCCGAAGGCCGCAAGTTCCAGACCGAAACCGACACCGAAGCCGTTGCGCATCTGGTGACGCGTGAGCTGGAAAAGGGCAAGTCGCCGGTTGAGGCCGTGCGCGATTGCCTGCCGCAGCTTCATGGCGCATTCGCGCTCGCATTCCTGTTTGAAGGCGACGAAGAACTGCTCATCGGCGCCCGTCAGGGACCGCCGCTGGCTGTCGGCTATGGCGACGGCGAAATGTTCCTGGGCTCCGACGCGATTGCGCTGTCGCCCTTCACCGACACCATTGCCTATCTGGAAGATGGTGACTGGG
This sequence comes from Ochrobactrum sp. C6C9, assembly GCF_022627935.1. Classification (NCBI taxonomy): domain Bacteria; kingdom Pseudomonadati; phylum Pseudomonadota; class Alphaproteobacteria; order Hyphomicrobiales; family Brucellaceae; genus Ochrobactrum; species Ochrobactrum sp. C6C9. The sequence continues at coordinate 190,148 of NZ_JABXGB010000003.1, forward strand.
CTGTGCTGACCCGCAAGGGCGTCACCATTTATGACGAGAACAACAATCAGGTCGAGCGCACGATCCAGAAGACGCAGACGGCCAATATGCTCATTTCCAAGGGCAATCATCGTCACTTCATGCAGAAGGAGATGTTTGAGCAGCCGGAAGTGATTTCGCATACGCTTGCCAATTATCTCGATTTCACCACCGGCAAGGTGCGTCAGGAAGCGATCGGCGTCGATTTCAGCAAGATTGATCGTCTGACGATTTCAGCCTGCGGCACGGCTTACTATGCCGCATCGGTGGGTAAATACTGGTTCGAACAGATTGCCCGTCTGCCGGTCGATAGCGATATCGCATCGGAATTCCGCTATCGCGAAATGCCGTTGTCGAAAGATTCGCTGGCGATGTTCGTTTCCCAGTCCGGCGAAACGGCGGATACGCTGGCATCGCTGCGTTATTGCAAGTCGCAAGGCTTGAAGATTGCCGCCGTCGTTAACGTCACAGGCTCGACCATCGCGCGTGAATCCGATGCCGTGTTCCCGACGCTTGCCGGTCCGGAAATTGGCGTTGCCTCCACCAAGGCCTTCACCTGCCAGCTTTCGGCCATGGCGTCGCTCGCCATCGCCGCCGCCAAGGCGCGCGGCGCGATTGACGATGCGCGCGAACAGGAACTGGTGCGCCAGCTTTCCGAAGCCCCGCGTTTCCTCAATCAAGTGCTGAAGCTGGAAGATCAAATCGCGGCAGTTTGTACCGATCTCGCCAAGGTCAATCACGTTCTTTATCTCGGTCGTGGCACGTCCTTTCCGCTTGCCATGGAAGGCGCGCTGAAGCTCAAGGAAATCTCGTATATCCACGCCGAAGGCTATGCCGCCGGCGAGTTGAAGCACGGCCCAATCGCGCTGATCGATGAAACCATGCCGGTCATCGTCATTGCACCGTCTGACCGTCTTTATGAAAAGACCGTTTCCAACATGCAGGAAGTGGCGGCCCGTGGCGGTCGCATCATCCTGATCACCGACAGACGAGGTGCGGAAAGCGCCAGCGTCGATACGATGGCAACGATCGTCCTGCCGGACGTGCCGGAATTCATCACGCCGCTCGTCTATGCGCTGCCGATCCAGATGCTGGCCTATCACACCGCTGTCCTGATGGGCACGGACGTCGATCAGCCGCGCAATCTGGCAAAATCGGTTACGGTTGAATAAAATTAGCTCGTTATAGAGTTATCTTAATGAAGTGATAGAAGACGTCGATCTATGCCTCGACGTCTCATAACGCCTCATCCTGAGGAAGTGCGAAGCACTGTCTCGAAGGACAAGGCGTTACTGCCCACCCTTCGACAAGCTCAGGGTGAGGGGAGCGGTAGTGCGTCCTTTATTCGTTCTGTTATCCGGCCCTAAGCAGCCTTATCGCTTCATCGCGTCCGAAGAGATAGAGCAGCACACGCAGTGCCTGCCCGCGTTCGGATTCCAGATCGGGATCGCTGGTCAGGATATAACGTGCATCCTTGCGGGCGATTTCCAGAAGATCGCCATGCGCCTCGATGGAAGCCAGACGAAAACCCGGCGTGCCAGACTGGCGGGTGCCGAGCAGCTCGCCTTCGCCGCGCAGTTTCAGGTCTTCCTCGGCAATGCGGAAACCGTCTTCCGTCTCGCGCATCACCTTCAGCCGCGCCTGTCCGATTTCACCCAGTGGTCCCTTGTAGAGCAGAAGGCAGGTCGATGGCTTGTCGCCACGCCCCACACGCCCGCGCAACTGATGCAATTGCGACAGGCCGAACCGTTCGGCGTGCTCAATGACGATGATGGTTGCGTCGGGCACGTCCACGCCGACTTCAATAACGGTGGTGGCAACCAGAAGCCGCGTCTCGCCTTGCTTGAAGGCGCGCATCGCTTCGTCTTTTTCGGCCCCATTCATACGGCCATGGATAAGGCCGATCCGGTCACCAAACACGGATTTGAGGCTTTCGAAACGCTCTTCCGCTGAGGTCAGTTCAACGACTTCGGATTCCTCCACCAACGGGCAGATCCAGTAGATTTTTTGCCCTTCCTGAACCGCTTTGCGGATGCGCTCCACCAGTTCACCCATACGTTCCATCGGCAGGATCGCGGTTGTGATGGGCTGTCGTCCGGCGGGTTTTTCGGTGAGCTTAGAAACGTCCATATCGCCGAATGCGGTCAGGACCAGCGTGCGCGGGATCGGTGTTGCTGTCATCACCAGCATATCGGGGGCGGTGCCCTTTGCCGTCAGCATCAGGCGCTGATGCACGCCAAAGCGGTGCTGCTCGTCGATGATGACCAGAACGAGGTCGTGATACTCGACCTTTTCCTGAAACAGCGCATGGGTGCCGATGACGATATCGATTTCGCCACTTTTCAAGCCTTCCAGCACGGCGTTGCGGTCTCGGCCTTTTTCGCGGCCCGTCAGCAGGGCAGCTTTCAGCCCGGCTTTTTCGGCAAGCGGCGCGATGGTTGCGAAATGCTGGCGGGCGAGCACTTCGGTTGGAGCCATCAGCGCCGATTGACCGCCGGATTCGGCGGCATGCGCCATGGAAAGCAGGCCCACCACGGTTTTGCCGGAACCGACATCGCCTTGCAGAAGCCGCAACATGCGCTCCGGCGACTTGAGGTCTGTGATGATCTCACGCACGGCCTGATCCTGCCCCTTGGTCAGGCGATAGGGCAGGTGCCGCATGATTTCGGTCACAATGCGTCCGGTGCCTTCCAGCGGTCGACCGGAAAGCCTGCGTGTCTTGGCACGGACGAGGGCCAGCGCCAATTGCCCGGCTAAAAACTCGTCATAAGCCAGCCTGCGCCGCGTGATGCCTTCAAGCGCAATGTCGGACGGGTCTTCCGGCTGGTGCAGGGTATTAAGCGCGTCCTGAAAGCTTGGAAAACGCTCGCGCGCCAGCAAGGGGCCGTCGATCCATTCCGGCAGTGGCGGAACACGCGTCAGCGCTTCCTTGACGGCACGTCCGAGGGTTTTGGGCGACAGGCCTGCTGTCAGCGGATAGACCGGCTCTACCATTGGCAGATTGGCGGCGTCTTCGAGGCTCGCAATGTAATCCGGGTGTACCATGGAAGCACGCCCGTTGAACCATTCCACCTTGCCGGACACGATGACGGTTTCGCCTTCGGGCAGCATTTTTTGCAGCCATGGCAGTTGCGCATGGAAGAAAGTCAGCGCAATTTCGCCGGTTTCGTCATGGGCAAAGACGCGATGCGGAACATTGCCCCTTCCAGGCGGTGCAGGCTGGTGCTGATCAACGACCACTTCCAACGTGACGATGGCGCCTTCCTGCGCCAGCGCAATGCCGGGGCGGTTGCGCCGGTCGATCACGCTGTTCGGCGGCAGAAACAGAAGCTGGCCGACTTTCGGTTCCGCACCGGGCACATCGGTGCCGAGAAGTTTGCCAAGTAAAACCGCTACCTTCGGGCCAATGCCGGAAAGCGAGCGGACGGAAGCGAAAAACGGATCGAGCATGGATGGGCGCATGGCTCAGACCATTAACTGCTTCGCGGTCAGGTGCAAGTGTGCGCCATCATCTTTTCGTGCTCTTTTTGTTCTTGTCTGATAAACAGGTTCCCTGTTCGGTCGCAGATGCTATATACCGGCAGCGATTTTGATAAATGGAGCAGTTCCGACATGACTGGCAGCACACTTGCGGCGGAAAATCTGGATGTACGGCGTCGCAAGCTTTTGTTTCGCGCCTGGCATCGCGGCATGCGTGAGATGGATTTGATTCTTGGCCAATATGCTGATGCGTATATTGTCAGTTTCACCGATGCCCAGCTGGATGAATTCGAGCAGATTCTGGAAGTGCTGGATCGTGATCTTCTCAAATGGGTGACGGGCGAAAGCCCTATCCCCGCAGAACATGATACGCCGCTGTTCCGCGATATTGTCGCCTTCCGTGACCGCATAGAGTTTTAAGAAATCCATGCCCGTTTTCAGCAAATTTGGTCTCAAGCCCAATACGGATACGCAAGCCGGACGCCACATCGTCATTGACGGTGTTGCCGATGGCTTCGAGGCGTTCTGCCTCGCGCGTCTGGTGGACGAGATCGGCGAACGCGGGCCAATTATGTATATCGTGCGCGACGGGCAGCGCATTGCCGATCTGGAGCAGGTGTTGGGCTTCGTCGCGCCGGATCTACCGGTGCTGCATCTGCCCGCCTGGGACTGCCTGCCTTATGACCGCGTATCGCCCGGTGCCGATGCATCGGCGCGCAGGCTGACCGCACTGGGTGCTCTGGCAGCGCTCAAGAAGACGCCGCATCCGGCAATTATTCTCACCACGGCCAATGCGGTACTGCAAAAACTGCCGCCGCAGGCGGCCATTGCCGAACAGGTGATTTCGGCGCGTCCCGGCAATCAGCTCGACATGAACGATCTGGCTTCGCGGCTGGAACGCAACGGTTTCGAGCGTGTGTCGACCGTGCGCGATATTGGCGAATTTGCCGTGCGTGGCGGCATCCTTGATCTTTACGCGCCGGGCGCGGAAGAACCTTTGCGGCTGGATTTTTTCGGCGATACGCTGGAAACGATCCGCGCTTTCGATCCCGCATCGCAGCGCACGACGGGAACGCGCAAGGAATTCGTGCTGCAGCCGATGAGCGAAATCACGCTCTCGCCCGATATGATCAGCCGGTTCCGCAAGAATTACGTGGCGATGTTTGGCGCGCCGCAACGTGACGATGCGCTTTATCAGGCAGTCAGCGAGGGACGTCGCTTTGCCGGTATGGAACACTGGCTGCCGCTGTTCTACGATCATCTGGAAACGGTTTTCGACCATGCGGGCGGCATGCCTGTAGTGTTCGACCATCTGGTGCATGAAGCGCTGACCGAGCGTCACACCATGGTGGTGGACCATTATGAAGCGCGGCTGCGTCAGGCTGAAGGCAATGAAGCAGGCAGCGACGCCGTACCCTATAAACCGGTCAAGCCGGAAACCCTCTATCTCACGCCGCAAGCGGTCGAAGATGCGGTGCAGGCGAGCGGACTTCGCATCGACCTTACGCCCTTCGGCACACCGGACGTATCGAACCGCACCATTGTACACGCCGACGCCCATAAGGGCCGCAACTTCGCCGAGGAACGGGCCGCCACCGACGTGAACCTGTTCGAGGCCGCGGTGAAGTACATTGCCGAACTGCGCGCCTCCGGCAAGAAAGTTCTGGTTGCCGCCTGGACGGAAGGTTCGCTTGACCGTCTGTTGCAGGTTCTCGATGAGCACGGGCTGGAAAAGATCGAGACGGTTGATCGGCTTTCAACCGTCAAGGCGCTGTCTCGCGATAAGGTGACGGCGGCAGTTCTTGCCGTGGAAAGCGGCTTTGATGCCGGTGACCTAGTCGTCGTTGCCGAACAGGATATTCTCGGCGACCGTCTTATCCGCCGTTCCAAGCGCCGCAAGCGTGATCAGGATTTCATCTCGGAAGTGGCGTCGCTGACGGCAGGCGATATTGTCGTCCATGTCGATCACGGCATCGGACGTTTCATCGGCCTCAAGACGATTACCGCAGCGGGCGCACCGCATGATTGTCTTGAACTTCACTATGCAGGCGATGACCGGCTGTTCCTGCCGGTCGAAAATATCGAGCTTCTCTCGCGCTACGGCTCGGAAGGCTCCGACGCGGTTCTCGACAAGCTTGGCGGCGGCGCATGGCAGATGCGCAAGGCCAAGCTCAAGAAGCGACTGCTTGAGATTGCGGGCCATCTGATCCAGATCGCCGCCGAACGCCAGATGCGCGGTGCGCCGGTGATGACGCCGCCCGATGGGCTTTATGCGGAATTCTCCGCTCGCTTCCCTTATGATGAGACCGAAGACCAGATGACGGCCATCGAAGCGGTGGCGGATGATCTGGCCGCAGGCAAGCCGATGGATCGCCTGATCTGCGGCGATGTCGGTTTCGGCAAGACGGAAGTGGCGTTGCGCGCCGCCTTTATCGCAGCGCTGAACGGAGTTCAGGTGGCTGTCGTGGTGCCGACCACGCTTTTGTCGCGCCAGCATTTCAAGACTTTCTCCAAGCGTTTCCACGGCCTGCCGATCACCGTTGCCCATGCCTCGCGGCTGGTTGGCACCAAGGAACTGGCCGCCACCAAGAAAGGTCTGGAAGAAGGCACGGTCGATATTGTCGTCGGCACGCATGCGCTGCTCGGCAACTCGATCAAGTTCAAGAATCTCGGCCTGCTCATCATCGATGAGGAGCAGCATTTTGGCGTCAAGCATAAGGAACGGCTCAAGGAGCTGAAATCCGATGTGCATGTGCTGACGCTTTCGGCAACGCCGATCCCGCGCACCTTGCAGCTTGCGCTGACCGGTGTGCGCGAACTCTCGCTCATCACCACACCGCCGGTGGATCGCATGGCGGTCCGCACCTTTGTTTCGCCATTCGATCCACTCGTTATTCGCGAAACGTTGCTGCGCGAGCGTTATCGCGGCGGTCAGAGTTTCTATGTCTGTCCGCGTATTTCCGACCTGGGCGATATCGAAGAATTCCTGAAAGAGCATGTGCCGGAACTAAAAGTCGCCGTGGCGCATGGCCAGATGGCGCCGGGCGTGCTCGACGATATCATGAACGCCTTTTATGACGGTCAGTACGACGTGCTTCTTTCGACGACCATCGTGGAATCCGGCCTCGATATCCCGACCGCGAACACGATGATCGTGCATCGCGCCGATATGTTTGGCCTGGCGCAGCTTTATCAGCTACGCGGGCGCGTGGGTCGTTCCAAGCATCGCGCCTTCGCGCTCTTCACGCTTCCGGCGGGCAAGATGCTGACGCAGATGGCGGAACGTCGCCTGAAAGTGTTGCAATCGCTGGATACGCTTGGCGCGGGCTTCCAGCTTGCCAGCCACGACATGGATATTCGCGGTGCCGGCAATCTCTTGGGCGAGGAACAGTCGGGCCATATCAAGGAAGTCGGTTTCGAGTTGTACCAGCAGATGCTGGAAGAGGCCGTCGCGACCCTCAAGGGTTCGGGCGAAGTGGAAGACAGCCAGTGGTCGCCGCAGATTGCCATCGGCACGGCGGTCATGATCCCCGAAAACTACGTGCCGGATCTGCAATTGCGCCTCGGCCTTTATCGCCGCCTTGCCGATCTGGAAGAGCCACAGGATATCGACGCCTTCGGTGCGGAACTTATCGACCGTTTCGGTCCGATGCCGGAAGAAGTGCAGCATCTGCTCAAGATCGTCTATATCAAGGCGCTCTGCCGTCGCGCTAATGTTGAAAAGCTGGATGCCGGTCCGAAGGGCGTCGTCATCCAGTTCCGTCATGCAACGTTTAACAATCCGGTCGGTCTGGTGAAGATGATCGGCGAGCAGGGCTCCATGGCAAAGATCAGGCCGGATCAGAGCATTGTGTTCATCCGCGACTGGCCGACGCCGGAAAAACGTCTCAACGGCTCGGCTGTCATCATGACGCAGCTGGCGAAAATCGCGGCGGGTTAACCCGCCGCCATAATTGGTCTACCGATCTTCCGAAATCCCCGGCTCAAAGCCTTCCGCCGTCTGGCGAATGGCATCGGCCAGAACATCGGCGTTTTGTGCGCCCATGACGGCATATTTCTGATCGATGATGAAGCAGGGCACGCCGCGCACGCCGATACGGTTGGCGGTGTCGATTTCCTCGCGGATCGTGGCCTTGTCGGCGTCGCTTTCCAGAAGACGGGCGACAACGGCTGCATCCATGCCGACGCTAGCTGCCGCATCGACCAGCACTTCATGGTCGCCAATATCCTGTCCCTGCTCAAAATAGAGCGAGAACAGAGTGCCGACGAGCTTGTTCTGCGTGTCGGGTGCGGCCTGTGCCGCCCAGTGGATCAAACGATGCGCATCGAGCGTGTTGGGCGCGCGAGTGATGGCTTCAAAATCGAAGACAATGCCGTTTTCTTCGCCAAGCTCCGTCAGTTGCTTATGAATGTCATCGATCTTAGAGCTGTTGCCGAATTTCTCGCGCATATAGGCCTGCCGGTCCTTGCCTTGCGGCGGCAGTGTCGGATCGAGCTGAAACGGACGCCAGCGAATTTCAGCTTCCACATCGGGTAGCATGGCGAGCGCATTTTCAAGCCGCTTGCGTCCGAGGAAACACCACGGACAGACGACATCCGATACAACATCGATGGTGATTTTCTTTTCGCTCATGCGGGATGCTCCGTGTGGTTGCGGGAGGCACGCCTCCCGCATCGATATGCATATTATAGGAAATGGATTTAGGGCGAATTACGACCTTATCAAACAGAACTCAAGGCTGAGCGCGCCACCATGTCGGTAGCTGAAAGCCATAGAGCGCTGTTTTTGCAGGATGTTCGATCCGGTCCCAGCGTGCCACCCACTGATAAGGGAGGTGATACAGAGGAATATAATAATCGCCCGATAGCAATATCCGGTCGAGCGCACGCACCGCACTGACGAAATCAGCACGCGTGCGCGCGGCGAGCAGCGCATCAATCATCGCATCGACGGCGGGATCGGCCACGCCTGGATAATTGAAGCTGCCTTGCGCATCACGCGACGCCGCGCCCCAGCGCATCCACTGCTCATTGCCGGGCGACAGCGAACTGGACAGAGCGCCGAGGATCATGTCGTAATCGAAGGTCTGGAGCCGTTGCTGATATTGTGCGTCATCAGCAGTGCGGATATCCACCGTAATGCCGAGCCGGGCCAGATTGCGCTTATAGGCAAGCCCGATCTTCTCTTCTTCCGCCGAGCGCGTCATGATTTCAAATTGCAGCGGCTTGCCGGTGGAATCGACGGCCAGCCCATTGTGGAACTGGAAACCGGCTTCCATCAGAAGATCATAGGCCTGTTTGGCGGGCGTCCGGTCATGGCCGGTGCCGTCGGTGACGGGCACATGCCATGTACCATTCATCACATCTTCACGCACCGCATCGGGATAGGGTGCCAGAAGTTCCCTTTCACGGGCATCGGCGGGTTTGCCGACGGAAGAAAGCTCGGAGCCTTCCCAAAAACTCTGGGTGCGCTTGTACTGGCCTGCAAACAAATTGCGGTTCGCCCATTCAAAGTCGAACAGCAATCCAAGCGCCTGCCGCACGCGACGGTCTGCGAAGATCGGACGACGCGTGTTGAACACGAAGCCCAGCATGTTCGCGGGCGTACCCTTTTCGAAGCTCTCCTTGATGACTTTGCCTTGCTGCACAGCCGGAAAATCATAGGATTTTTCCCACCGCGTCGGATTGCCCTCGATGAAAACATCGAGCAGTCCTTTTTTGAAGGATTCAAACAGGGAGGTTTCGTTGCGATAATATTCGATCGTCAGCGTGTCGAAATTGTCCGTGCCACGCTTGGACGGAATGTCCTTGGCCCAATAATCCGGGTTGCGCTTATAGATGATGCGCTGGCCGGGCTGCACGCCGGACACCAGATAGGGACCGCTGCCGAGCGGCGGCTTCAGTGTGGAATTACCGAAGGTCGCCGGATCGGTTGCGTGTTTCGGAAGAACCGGCATCACCGACGCGATCAGCATCGGAAACTCGCGGTCCGACTTGTCGTTGAAGTTGAAACGCACCGAGCGCTCGCCAGTCTTCTCGATCTTGTCGATCCGGCTCATTCGGTTGTTGAAAGGGGGACGGCCCTTTTCGGTGAGAATTTGATAGGTGAAGATAATATCATCCACCGTCACTGGCTGCCCGTCCGACCATTTGGCCTTCGGGTTCAGCGTGAATTCCACCCATTTCCGTTCGGGGTCTATGGCGACTTTTTCCGCAAGCAGCGGGTAGAGCGTGAAAGGTTCATCGCGTGAGCGCTGCATCAATGTCTCAAAGACGAGATTGCCGAACTCACCATCGCTGAACAGGCCGCGCGCAGTCGTGCGCATGCTTTTGAGCACGAACGGATTGAGGCTGTCGAACGTGCCGACAACACCGACGGTCAGTTTGCCGCCCTTGGGTGCATCAGGATTGGCATAGCGAAAATGCGTAAAGTCGGCAGGAAGCGCCACGTCTCCATGCATGGAGAGAGCATAATCGGGCGCAGCTGCTGTTTCGGCCTGCGCCATACGCGCACCGATTCCCGTCATCGAGACGACCATAGCCGCCGGAAGCCCTAATCTGAGCCCCCGCGTGATTGCCAGCAGGAATTTTCTGCGCAAATGAGCGATCGATCCGTTCAACTTCATTCGTCCATTGTAAGTAAGCGTGAGGCGCTTGTTTTTCAGGAAATACGAAATAGCATTGATTCGTTAGGCGAAATTATCATGATCCTATAATATATAGGTATTTTGGGCGTGTTCCGCGCGTTACAGTACAAATGAAAATGGTGATTTTACGGGATTCCGAGCCTTCCAGATGGAAACTGGTCTGGATTCGCGCCCGCAGTCGTTGTAACACCGCCCCGGAATAGGATTGAAGAGTCCTAAAGGTCACGCTGTTGCCGCATTTTCAAACCAGTGACGGTCTATCGCTGACTAACCAGAATACGGGAACTACAGATCAGAGCGTTGAAAGGAACCTGTTGATCATGTCCAGCACGAAGACAATCGCTGCCACATCGGCCATCGCTGGCGCGTTCGCCTTGCTTGCCTCCGCAACGATGCCTGCATCGGCGCAGCAGCCGCCGCAGGGTTGGTTCAAGGTCTGCTCGAAGCAGGAAGATAACGACATCTGCAACACGCAGAACATCATCACTGCCGATTCCGGCCAGTTGCTGACCGCCGTTAACCTCATCGAGATCAAGGGCAAGATCAATCGCAAGATTTTCCAGGTCACCGTGCCGATTGGCCGCCTGATTCCGGCTGGCGTTGGCATGCAGATCGACAACAACAAAGCGGTAAAGCTTGAATACGGCATCTGCTTCCCTGATCGCTGCATCGCAGAGGCACCGCTGAACGACGATCTGATCAAGGCTCTCCAGAAGGGCGGCAAGCTGACGCTGACCTCGGTCAATTATCAGAACAAGCCGAACCCGATCCCGGTTGCCCTGACCGGCTTCTCGCAGGCTCTCACCGGCCCGGCTCTGAAGCAGTCGGAACTGGAAGACCGCCAGAAGGAACTTCAGGACGCCGTCCAGAAGAAGCAGAAAGATTTCGAAGCCAAGATGAAGGCTGAACAGGAAAAAGCCAAGGGCGCTGCCAACTAATCGGCAAAACCATGGTCATAATAAAAGGGCGCTTTTCAGCGCCCTTTTTCTTTGAACTATCGCTTTTAAAGGTGAGGACAACTTAGTTCGCGTGCTGCGATTTCACCCGATAGGTGCCGTTGTCGAGTCGGTCGAAAATCTCGTCGATCTGCGGATGGCGCAAAGGCTCGTTGCTGACGTCGGGCAGCAGATTTTGCTCGGACACATAGGCCACATATTCGGATTCCGCATTTTCCGCGAAGAGATGATAGAAGGGTTGGTCACGCTGAGGACGTGCGTCCTCCGGTATGGACTCATACCATTCTTCCGTATTTGCGAATTCGGGGTCCACGTCGAAGATAACGCCTCTGAACGGGAACAGCCGGTGTTTCACCACCTGGCCGATTTGGAATTTCGCGTGTTTTATCTGTGTCATACCCATGAGATGTTATGTAGTTCACCGTCCGCCAAATTAAAGCGGGCGTGAAACATGAAGTTTTTGAGGGAAGCCTTTATTTGCTGGCGTTGTCGCGTCGACGGTCTGCCAGCTTGGGAAGTTTGGGGAGAAAATGCGTAAAGCCGCTGCCGGGGCGCAGGCCTTCCCGCATGAAGAATGACCGCAACGGCGCGAAGGATCGCAGCATTTCCAACCCGACGCCGCGCGCGATCTGCGCAGGTAGCATGGGCGACAGAAGCGAGCGGTTGAGCGCATCGACCGAGCCGGTTCGGGCCAGAATATCTGGACGGCGTGCGCGGTCATAAGCGCGGATCACACGATCAGAACCTGGATCGACAGAATCGCTTTCGATGGCCTTTACCAGCGTTTCCACGTCGCGTGTGCCGAGATTAAGCCCTTGTGCACCGATGGGTGGGAAAACATGGGCTGCTTCGCCAATCAGGATGGTTCGCTTGGCTGCAAATGCGTTTGGCACCAGCCCGGACAGAGGCCAGCCCTGCGGGCGCACGTCGATTTCGATCCGGCCGAGCATCGACTGCATCATCTCCTCGACCTGTGCGGCCAGAGCCTGATCGTCCAGCGTGAGCAAGGTTTCTGCGCGTTCCGGGTTCACCACCCACACAAGGCTCGAACGCTTGCCTTTCAGTGGAACCTGCGTGAACGGGCCGTGTTCGGTATGAAATTCTGTCGAGATGTTTTCGTGGCTGATGCTGTGGGCGAAGGACAAGACAACAGCGGTTTGTGGATAGTTCCAGCGGCGCGCGCGGATGCCTGCGGCTTCGCGTGCGCCGGAATTGCGCCCATCAGCGGCGACTAAAAGGCGGGCATGGAGCGTATCGCCACCCGCCAATGTCACCGTTACATGGTCGCCATTGGGGCGATATTCGATAGCCGACGCCGTGTTGCGCTCGATATTGGCGCTCTCGGCCACAGCTTCGGCAAGCTTCGCGTTGAGAACGGCATTGGGGATATTATAGCCAAATGCCTCTTCGCCGATTTCACCGGCGCGGAAGGTGACTGTCGGGCTGCGGACAAGGCGCTGCGTCGCATCGACAATGCGCATGGAGGCGAGCGGTGCGGCTTCCGGCTGGATGGACGACCAGACGCCGATCTGTTCGAGAAAACGGATGGCGGGCATCATCAGCGCCGTCGTGCGGCGGTCGCCCTTGTCCGTTTCGGGTCCCAGAAGGATGGTGCGATAGCCCTTCGCGCCAAGCGCAAGCGCGGCCATCATGCCAGCAGGGCCGCCACCGCTGATCACGATGTCAGTCATTGGCTTGTTCGCAACCAGATCGTTCATTCGCTTCATCCTTCGTCGGGACGTGTCGGCCAGAAGTGCAGCTATGAAGATGATTCTTCCGTGCCGTTCTCAAGCAGCACTTAGACCGAAATGCCGGCAAAGGCCATTCTTCCGTGGAATTAAGGCTGATTTGCCTCATGCCTTACTTGCTCTTTTGAGCTTATTCGGGGAAAGCTTCCACTAAGAACACGGCTTTTCTGGGATAGATCACGTCAGGATCCAACAGAACAGTTGGGGCGTCAGTTTGTTTGGTGTAAACGCCCACGATGAGCCTAAGGTAAGCCCAAGGTGAGCCAAGGCGAGATTTGAAATAAAATCGCTGTATCTTCTGCGGAAACTGCGCGGCGACAAAACGGAATGGCGAACAGCGTGAAAACCAAACTGACCGGAAAACTCAAAGCCAAGAAAGTCACCGCGCCGCAAGCCAAGGCGTTTTCTGTCCATTTGCTGACGGCATCGGGGTCGTTTCTGGCTTTTCTGTCCATCGTCGCGGCCAGCGACGGGCGATATACGGCGATGTGGTGGTGGCTTGGCCTCGCGCTGTTCGTAGATGGCATCGACGGGCCAATCGCGCGCAAGCTCGAAGTCAAATATGTGTTGCCCAACTGGTCGGGTGAACTGCTCGACAACATCATCGACTATGTCACCTACGTCCTGATCCCTGCTTTTGCCTTGTATCAGAGCGGCTTTATGGGGACGAACCTCTCCTTCATATCCGGCGCGATCATCGTCGTGTCGAGCGCGATCTATTATGCCGATACCGGCATGAAGACGAAGGAGAACTTCTTCAAGGGCTTCCCGGTGGTGTGGAACATGGTGGTCTTCACCCTGTTCATCGTCAGGCCGGGAGAATGGGTGGCGTTCGGCACCGTGGTTGCATCGGCGATCCTGTCCTTCCTGCCGATCAACTTCCTGCATCCGGTGCGCGTTGTGCGCCTGCGCCCGATCAATCTCACGGTGTTTCTGCTCTGGTGCGCCTTTGGTGCGATCGCGCTTTATTATACGCTGGATGCGCCGCTCTGGGTGCGCGTGGGCATTTCCGTGACCGGGCTCTATATCTATTTCATTGGCGCAGTGATGCAGTTCTTCCCCGGCCTTGGGCGCACCGCCGCCGTTATTGAGGCCGAGAAAGTTGCAGCTGCAAAAAAGAGCGGAGACGTATGATGATCAATGCCATTCGCGTTCATCAGACCGGCGGGCCTGAAGTTCTGAACTATGAGCAGATCGAAATCGGTGAGCCGGGGCCGGGTGAAGCGAAGGTTCGCCATGAAGCCGTCGGCCTCAATTTCATCGACGTTTATTTCCGCACGGGTCTCTACAAGGCAGCGCAAATGCCGTTCACGCCCGGCAATGAAGGTGCTGGCACGGTTATTGCCGTTGGTGCCGGTGTTGACAATGTGAAGGTGGGTGACCGCGTCGCTTATGTGGCAACGCCGGGTTCCTATGCCGACGAGCGCATTTTGCCTGCCGACCGTCTGGTGATCGTGCCGGAAAGCATTGATCTCAAAACTGCCGCTTCCATGATGCTGAAGGGCATGACGGCGCAATATCTGTTGCGGCGCACCTTCCGGGTTGAAGCCGGACAGACGATCCTTTTTCATGCGGCGGCTGGCGGTGTCGGCCTGATCGCAGGGCAGTGGGCCAAGCATCTTGGAGCAACGGTTATCGGCACAGCCGGATCGCCAGACAAGATCGCGCTTGCCAAGCAGCATGGCTATGACCATGTCATTAATTACCGCACGGAAAATTTCGCCGAAAGAGTGCGTGAACTGACCAATGGCGCAGGCGTGGACGTGGTTTACGACTCTGTCGGTCGCGATACCTATATGGGATCGCTGGACGTCCTGAAGCCGCTCGGCATGTTCGCCTGTTTCGGCCAGTCATCGGGTGTCATTCCGCCGTTTGATCTTGGGCTTCTGGCGCAGAAAGGGTCGCTCTTCGCAACCCGTCCGACATTGTTCAACTATGTCGCCAAGCGTTCCGACCTCGAAAAGACCGCAGCCGAGCTTTTCGACGTGGTGGGCAGCGGTGCGGTGAAGATAGAAATCAACCAGACCTATGCGCTCAAAGACGCCCGCAAGGCGCATGAGGAACTGGAAGCGCGCAAGACCACCGGAACCAGTATTTTACTCCCGTAATGTCGTCTGATTGACCTTGTTTTCGTGGCGCGGGTGAGGGGCGACCTATCGCCGATGTGCATATGTTAGGCAGAGCCTGCTTTTGCTCTTTTCAAGTGCAAAATTGCTGCTAAGGTCTTTCAAAAATACATTTGGGGAATAATGTCAGCCAATTTATCCGACCGGCCTCTTCTGGATGTCCGCCGGCTCACGAAACTATTTGGGCAGCTCAGAGCTTGCGATGGGGTTGATCTCACCATTGCCAAGGGCGAAATTCACGCGCTTCTGGGCGAGAACGGCGCTGGAAAATCCACTTTCGTTAAGATGCTGTTCGGTGCGCTGCAACCGCTTGAAGGCGAAATCGTCTGGAAGGGCCAGAGCGTCGTCATTGGCGAACCTGCCGCTGCAAGAACGCTCGGCATCGGCATGGTTTTTCAGCATTTTTCGCTTTTCGACTCGCTGACTGCCGCTGAAAATATCGCTCTCTCGCTGGATAGCGCTCTGTCGCTGTCCGATGTGGCAAAACGGGCCAGCGAAGTGGGCAAGACCTATGGCTTGCCGGTCGATCCGCAGGCCCATGTCGGCGACCTTTCGGTCGGCGAGCGCCAGCGCATCGAAATCGTGCGTTGTCTGTTGCAGGAACCGGACCTGATCATTCTGGACGAACCGACCTCGGTTCTGACGCCGCAGGAAGCCGACCGCCTGTTTGAAACACTGGAACGGCTGAAGGCTGAAGGCAAATCCATTCTCTATATCAGTCATCGTCTGGAAGAGGTGAAGCGGCTTTGCGACCGCGCAACGGTGTTGCGCCACGGTAAGGTGGTTGGGCATTGCGATCCACGCAAGGAAACGGCGGCGTCGCTCGCCCGCATGATGGTTGGCAACGACATCAAGGTGGTGGCGCGCAGCCCGATGGATGCTCCGGCGACGCGCGCCGAAGCGCTGTTTGAAATCAAGTCTTTGTCACAACCGCCACGGGGGCCGTTTTCCACAGCGCTTAAAGATATCTCGCTTTCGGTGGCCGCTGGCGAAGTCGTGGGGCTTGCGGGCGTTGCTGGCAATGGGCAGGGCGAATTCTTTGAAGCCATTTCCGGCGAGGTGCTGCAATCGGCTGCATCGACTGTACGTATTCGAGGCAAGGATGCAGGCAGGCTCGGCATCAGCGAACGGCGCATGATGGGGGCGGCCTTTGTGCCGGAAGAGCGGCTTGGCCACGGTGCGGTGCCGTCATTGTCACTGACCGACAATCTGTTTCTGTCGCGCTACAAGACCGATGCGAAAGCGTTCCTACGCGGCGGCGCGTTAAAGTTGATCGCCGAAAGCGCACTGCATTCCGCTGCGCGACGCATTATTGAGCGGATGGATGTGCGCAAAAGCGCAGAAAACCCGCCAGCTTCGGCACTGTCCGGCGGCAATCTGCAAAAGTTCATCATTGGTCGTGAACTTGATCGTTCGCCATCGGTCATGGTCATCAACCAGCCGACATGGGGCGTCGATGCGGGTGCTGCGGCTCATATCCGGCAGGCCCTTGTGGACCTTGCGCGATCGGGCTCTGCCGTTCTTGTCATTAGCCAGGATCTCGATGAACTCTTCGAAATCAGTGACCGGATAGCGGTCATGAATCACGGTCAGCTTTCCGAGCCTATGCCTGTTGCCGAATTGACTCTTGAAAAGATCGGCCTGCTGATGGGCGGCATTTCCGGTGAAGCAGAGATGGGTGCGGCCTGATGCGGATCGAACTCGTCAAACGCCCCCAGCCGTCGAAGCTTTTCAGCGCCTTGTCGCCCTTGCTGGCTCTGGCGCTGACCTTCATTTTCGGCGGTCTCGCCTTCGCATTGATGGGCAAAGACCCGCTCAATGCGCTTTATGTGTTCTTTGTCGAACCTTTGTTCGATATCTGGTCGTGGCATGAATTGCTGGTCAAGGCCGCGCCGCTGATCCTGATCGCGGTGGGTCTGTGCGTCTGCTTCCTGTCGAACAACTGGAATATCGGTGCTGAAGGGCAATTCATCATGGGGGCCGTCACCGGTTCTATTCTGCCGGTGATGTTTCCCGACTTTCAGTCGTGGCTCGTGCTGCCGCTGATGATGCTGATGGGCATGGCGGGCGGTGCTGCCTATGCGTCGGTTCCGGCCTTTCTCAAGGTCCGCTTCAATACGAACGAGATTCTCACCAGCCTGATGCTGGTCTATGTGGCGCAACTCTTCCTCGACTGGCTGGTGCGCGGACCGTGGCGTAACCCGGAAGGCTATAACTTCCCGGAAACGCGCCAGTTTAATGACAGCGCTATTCTGCCGGAAATATGGAGTGAATCGGGACGCGCCCATTGGGGCTTCATTCTGGCGCTGATTGCCGCGCTATTGGTCTGGTTCCTGCTCAAGCACACGCTGAAGGGCTTCGAGGTCAAGGTCATCGGCCAAAGCCCGAGGGCAGGGCGCTTCGCGGGCTTCAGTTCCGGCAAACTAGTGTTTTTCGTCTTTGCCGTTTCAGGCGCGCTGGCCGGCCTTGCCGGTATTGCGGAAACATCTGGCGCTATCGGGCAGCTTCGTCCGGTCATTTCACCCGGCTACGGATTCACCGCAATCATCGTCGCGTTTCTCGGGCGTCTGAACCCGCTCGGCGCTATCGCTGCAGGCCTTGTGTTGGCGCTGTCCTATCTCGGCGGCGAGGCGGCGCAGGTTGCCATCGGCATTTCAGAAAAATCGGCGCGCGTGTTTCAGGGCATGATCCTGTTCTTTGTGCTGGCCTGTGATACGCTCATTCTCTACCGCATTCGTTTTGTCAGCGCACACAAAACGGGAAAGGCCTGATCCGATGGAACTGACACAGGCCATTCTTCTCACTATCGCCACCGCCGCAACACCGCTGCTGATCGCAGCCATTGGAGAATTGGTGGTTGAACGTTCGGGCGTTCTCAATCTGGGCGTCGAAGGCATGATGCTGATGGGCGCTGTTTCCGGCTTCGCAGCAGCGCAGCTCACCGGCTCGGCATGGCTCGGCCTATTGGCGGGCATAGCCGTTGGAACCCTGTTCTCGGCCATTTTCGGCTTCCTGACGCTTACTCTGGTCACCAATCAGGTGGCAACTGGTCTTGCTCTCACCATTCTGGGTATCGGCGCTTCAGCACTCTTGGGCGAAAGCTTTGTTGGTGTTCCGGGTGTCCGGCTCGATGCTATCTATATTCCCTATTTCACGGATATTCCTCTGGTTGGGCGGTTCCTGTTCGGGCAAGACCCGATCTTTTACTTCTCGCTCATGCTGGTTGCAGCAGTGACGTGGTTCCTGTTTCGCACGCGCGCGGGGCTCACCTTGCGCGCCATTGGCGACAGCCACGGTTCCGCCCATGCGCTTGGCGTGCATGTGGTGCGCACACGCTATCTGGCGGTGCTGTTCGGCGGTGCCTGCGCAGGCCTTGCGGGCGCGCAACTCTCGCTCGTCTATGTGCCGCAATGGGTGGAAAACATGACCGCCGGTCGCGGCTGGATCGCTTTGGCGCTCGTCGTTTTTGCGTCGTGGCGACCATGGCGGGTGCTGATCGGGGCTTATCTTTTTGGCGCTGTGACCATCGGCCAGCTGCATGCGCAGGCGCTTGGTTTCGGCCTGCCGTCGCAATTGCTTTCGGCGTTGCCCTATATCGCGACCATCGTGGTGCTGGTCATCATCTCGCGCAACAAGCGCCTGACGATGATGAACACGCCTGCGTCGCTCGGTAAGCCGTTCGTTCCGGACAGATAGGGGTTAAACGCGAACCGGTTCCCACGACAGGACGGTTTCGTTTTTATAGGGTGCAAACAAGGAGTGCAGGGACCATGAAAAAGACGCTTATGGCCATCGCCACCGCTGCCAGCTTTATGCTCGGCGGCGCGGCGCATGCAGAAGACAAACTCAAAGTGGGCTTCATCTATATCGGACCTCCGGGCGACTTCGGCTGGACCTATCAGCATGATCAGGCGCGCAAGGAACTGGTCGAAGCGCTGGGCGACAAGATCGAGACCACCTTTCTTGAAAACGTGCCGGAAGGTGCTGACGCCGAGCGTTCCATCGAACGTCTGGCGCGCGCTGGCAATCAGCTGATTTTCACGACCTCGTTCGGCTATATGGACCCGACCGTCAAGGTCGCCAAGAAGTTCCCGAAGGTGAAGTTCGAGCATGCGACCGGCTATAAGACCGCCGACAACATGTCAGCCTATAATGCGCGCTTCTATGAAGGCCGTTATGTGCAGGGCGTGATCGCCGCCAAGATGTCGACCAAGGGCGTTGCCGGTTACATCGCCTCAGTGCCGGTTCCGGAAGTCGTGCAGGGCATCAATGCCTTTATGCTCGGCGCACAGTCGATCAATCCTGAATTCAAGGTCAAGGTAATCTGGGTCAATTCCTGGTTCGATCCGGGCAAGGAAGCTGATGCCGCCAAGGCTCTGATCGATCAGGGCGTGGACATCATCACCCAGCACACCGATTCCACCGCTGCCATTCAGGTGGCGCATGATCGCGGCATCAAGGCTTTTGGTCAGGCTTCGGACATGATCAAGTTCGCCCCCGACACGCAGCTTACGGCAGTCGTGGACGAATGGGGTCCATACTATATCGACCGCACCAAGGCTGTTCTCGACGGCAGCTGGAAGAGCCAGAATGTCTGGTGGGGCATGAAGGAAGGCCTCGTCAAGATGGCGCCTTACACCAACATGCCGGATGACGTGAAGAAACTGGCCGAGGAAACCGAAGCCAAGATCAAGTCTGGCGAACTGAAGCCTTTCACCGGCCCGATCAAGAAGCAGGACGGTTCGGAATGGCTGAAGGCTGGCGAACAGGCCGACGACAAGACCCTGCTTGGCCTGAATTTCTATGTCGCTGGCGTGGACGACAAGCTCCCGCAGTAAGCATAGTTCACAGGCAAAAAAAGAAGGGCGCCTCAAGCGCCCTTTTTCTTTTTTATAAGCTTTTTTACAGAGCTTTCTTAAAGCGACAGTTTAAGGCCTTCATGACTGTCGGTGAAACCAAGCGACTGATAAAAACGCAGCGCATCGGAACGGGATTTGTCCGTGGTGAGCTGCACCAGCCCGCAGCCCCGTTCGCGGCATTTCTCGATAGCCCATTCGATCATCTGACGACCAATGCCGCCGCCGCGAATATCGCTCGCTATGCGCACACTTTCGATCTGGCCGCGCCATTGGCCCAGGCGGGACAGGCCCGGAATGAAGCTCAGCTGCATGCAGCCAATGATCCGCCCGTCATGCTCGACCACGGCCAGAAACTGGTTCGGATCGGCGTCGATGGCTGCGAAGGCATTCAGATATTCGTCGCGCAATGGCAGACTGGCGTCTTCGCGCTTTGCGCCAAGCCCGTCATCGGCAAGCATGGCGACGATAGCCGCCACATCTGCCGATGTTGCTTTTCTGATGGCAATGGCAGCCGGAGCCACCATCAGACCGCGATGCCATGCAGATCGTAGGCGTCGCTCGCTTCGATCTTTACAGTCACAATGTCGCCGACGCGCAGCGGTCGGCGCGACTGGATATGCACGCTGCCGTCGATTTCGGGTGCGTCATAGCGGGTGCGGCCCTTGGCAACGGTGCCGTTTGCCTCGTCAATAATGACCGGCAGACGCTTGCCGACTTTCTTCTTGAGAAGATTGGTGGATATCTGCTGTTGCTTAGCCATGAAACGATGCCAGCGGGCTTCCTTGATTTCTTCCGGCACCTGCTCAAGACCAAGATCATTGGCCTTTGCACCCTTGACCGGCTCATATTTGAAGCAGCCCGCGCGTTCGATCTTGGCTTCGTCGAGCCAGTCGAGCAGCAGCTGGAAATCCTCTTCCGTTTCACCCGGATAGCCGACGATAAAGGTCGAGCGTACCGCCAGATCAGGGCAGGTTTCACGCCATGCCTGAATGCGGCGCGAGGTCTTTTCCTGATGGGCTGGGCGGCGCATGTTTTTCAGAACCGCAGGCGAAGCATGCTGGAACGGAATATCGAGGTAAGGCAGAATTTTGCCCTCCGCCATCAGCGGAATGACTTCGTCGACATGCGGGTAGGGGTAGACATAGTGCATGCGCACCCAGACGCCCATGTCGCCCAGTTCGCGCGAAAGGTCGAGGAATTTTGTGCGGACCGTACGGTCCTGCCACATGGCTTCCTGATACTTGATGTCGAGGCCGTAGGCGCTCGTATCCTGAGAGATAACAAGGATTTCCTTGACCCCGGCGCTCACCAGCTTCTCGGCCTCGCGCAGCACCTGATCGATCGGGCGCGAGACGAGATCGCCGCGCAGCGCCGGAATGATGCAGAAAGAACAGCGGTTCGAGCAGCCCTCGGAAATCTTCAGATAGGCATAATGGCGCGGCGTGAGCTTCACACCCTGCGGCGGCACCAGATCGACGAACGGATCATGCGCGGGCGGGGCAGCTTCGTGCACGGCACTCATGACGCTTTCATAGGCCTGTGGGCCGGTGATGGCGAGAACATTCGGGTGACGTTCGCGGATGACCTCCGGTTCGGCACCGAGGCAGCCGGTGACGATCACCTTGCCGTTTTCGTTGAGAGCGAGGCCGATGGCATCAAGCGACTCATCGCGGGCAGAATCGAGAAAGCCGCAGGTGTTGACGATCACCAGATCGGCGCCGTCATGCTTGCGGGAGATTTCATAGCCTTCCGAGCGGAGGCTGGTGATGATGCGTTCGGAATCAACCAGCGCCTTCGGGCAGCCAAGTGAAACGAAACTGACGCGCGGTGCGCTCATTGGGGGAAACCTTGCAAATTTCGGAAATTGCGCGCGCAATACCACGACCAAGGGGCCAAGGTAAAGCTTGGATGCCGGGTAGTGTTGCCGCAGCCAGGGCCGCAGCATCGAAAAGCGGCGGGTTGTTATAGGCAATAAAAAAACCGGGACTCGAGGTCCCGGTTTCATAACATCCTGTGAAACAGGCTTATTCGGCAGCGTCGGCGGGAGCAGCGTTCAGCAGGCCGTAGCGTTCTTCACCGATCTTGGACAGCAGGTCGAGCTGGGTTTCGAGGAAGTCGATATGACCTTCTTCATCCGCCAGAAGCTCGTCGAAAAGCTGCTTGGAAACGTAGTCGCCGAGTTCGTCGCAGATTTCGCGCGACTTCTTGTAGGAAGCACGAGCGTCATATTCACCGGCAAGATCGGCTTCCAGAACTTCCTTGACGTTCTGGCCGATGCGCAGCGGTGCGAGAGTCTGCAGGTTTGGGTGACCTTCGAGGAAGATGATGCGGTCGATGATCTTGTCAGCGTGATGCATCTCTTCGATGGATTCTTCACGCTCTTTCTTGGCAAGACGCGTGAAACCCCAGTCGTTCAGCAGGCGGTAGTGCAGCCAATACTGGTTGACGGCGCCGAGCTCGAGAAACAGAGCCTCGTTAAGCCGCTCGATGACCTTTGGTTCGCCTTTCATTCCATGAACTCCCGAATTTGTCGCGTAGAGAACGTACACGATCCATGAACTGGATAACGTTTTCGTCCATTTGGTTGTGACGAAGATGATACTCTTCAGTCACCCTTATGATCGTTTCTACGACGTTTGGGAAGCAGCCGCAGCAGCGGCCGCGCTTGGACATGGCATTATAGACGGTGCCGGGGACGATAAGCTGCCAGCAGTCCTGATCGAGAAGTTCGATCACAACTGCTTCGATATCTTTATCTGTGATGACGTTACAGCTGCAAACTAGCATGAGATGGATACTCCCATGCCGTTTTGGCAGTAAAAACCCGACGCGGAATGCGAAAAACGGAGGAAGTTTACCTGATTGCCCGGTACTTCTACTTCAAGATCGCTGCTGGAAACGCGCAGCGTTATTTTACTGGTGGCGCAAGGCCAAGATGAACCGGACAATGGTTCCTCCAATTGCAAGGGTTAAAGGCCCGAACATTAAAGGTCTATTTCGACGGTCTGTTAAACTCGCCAAACTAGGTCAGGTTATGGCTGGCGAGCGGGGTATCTGTCAAATTCTATGTTTTTGAAATGTTCTAAAAAACAATAACTTAGAATCATTCTAAATATGAGTTAACTACCCATGTTTAAACACTAATTGTCTGTTAAAATGCTCTATCGGGAAGGGCGTTGAAGCGATGCCGATAGAGGCTGTGCCATTTCGCCGCACCCATGTGGAAAAGGTGGGCGTGGCAATGGCTTGAAGCGTAATCCGATGGCTTTTTCGAATTTGACGTTTGAAACAGCTTATGTGTCAGCCGGGATTAAAACGCCAAATTCAATCCACTAGGCGCCTTCGACGGCACTGAAGCCTTCAAACTGCGGTGGTCCGAGATAGAGAGGCTTGTTGGTTCCGGCATTGCGATGCGCTTCGCGGAACTGTTCCGACTTGGTCCAGAAGACAAAGTCTTCGCGGCTGCGCCAGACCGTATGGGAAGCATAGAGCGTATAGCCTTCTTCCTCATTGGTTGCGCCGCGCAGCAGGTGGAACGTTTCAAAGCCCGGCAAATCGGAAAGCGTGGAATCGCGGTTTTTCCAGACGGCTTCGAAATCGGCTTCGCTGCCGACGCGCACCTTGAAGCGATTCATGGCTATGAACATGGCTCATCCTTTTCCATTAGGTTTGGACTGGCTTTAGATCGACTATATGGGTTTTCGGGCCGGCATGGCCAGAAAACTGAATTCGAATTTCAGGCGCGTGCGGGGTCAAGGCCGCACGCGCCGCGTCGCATCTCGGGATCAGAAGGCCACAGCCGCGGTCAGAAGGTGGGCCAGTCTTCACAGATGCGACGGTTAAAACGGGCGATCAGGCGCCCGCCATGGTCAGAACTGGAACTGTGTCGCTACGAGGAACGTACGACCCTGACCGGAGCCTGATGTGCTCAGGAATGGCGTATAGCTCTTGTCGAACAGGTTATTGACCTTCAAAGTCAGATCGACGTTCTCGGTGAACTTGTAATTGGCGAACACATCCACGAGGCCATAGCTGTCGGACTGGGTAACGCCGGTGTAACCGACGGTATCGCCGCCCGAAACATAGGAGTAGCGACCGCCAACCGTCAGCTTGCGCTCGAGGAAGCGTGCGCCGCCGCTGACGGAGAAGACATCATCCGGCATGTACTGACCTGCACCGAGACCTGGGGTCTGCGCCGGAAGTTCCGACTTCGAGTGGGTATATGTAATGCCGCCGAAGGCCATGCCTGCGTCATACATCGCTTCGAGTTCGAAGCCGCGCACCTGCGAAGTGCCGTCGACATTGACGAACTGGTACTTGCGATAGGTCGGGTTGAACGTGGACGTGATGTAGTCCTCGACATCCATGTCGTAATAATCGGCCTTCAGACGCAGCAAGTCTCCAGCAAGAAACAGATCGTCTTTCTTGAGGTTTACGCCGATTTCCCAACCCTTCTGGGTTTCAGGCGATAGGGTCGGATTCGGCAGGAAGCTGACGCTTGTCGAGCCGGGATGGTTGCCGCCCAACATGGTTTCCTGCAGCGTTGGCGAACGCATGCTCTGGGAATAGGTCACGTATGGCTGCAACCAGTCGGTCGCGTTGATCGCCAGCGTGATTTTCGGATCGAGGCGCTGCTTGGAAATATCGACGTCGTAGAGGCCGCCGTCACCGAAATTGGCAAGGCCGGTATCGGCGCTGCCAGAAGTGTTGAAGAAGTCGTAGCGCAGGCCGGCGATCAGGTCGACAATGCCGTAGCTGAAGGTGGTTTCGGAGAAGACTGCGCCGTTGCTGCTGCGTCCGTCGACTGGATTGACGCCGGAATTGTCGCCCGAAATGTTGTCGCGGAAATATTCGACGCCGTAGTTCCACTTGACGCCCACTTCGCCGACATTGAAGCGCGATGTGTTCGAAATATCGAAGCCATAGCCCTTGTCGGTGATGCCACGGCCTGTCGCGCTGCCCGGAAGGCCCGTGGACAGGCTGTTGTAATAGGTCATGTCGAGGCGATTGTAGTAAGCGTTGACATGCAGGTCGATCAGGTCGTTATCCGACGGATTGTAGGTGTAATTCGCCGTGAACGTCTTGTTCTTGACGTTCTGATCGTAGGAATTGGCACCAAAATCGTTGTTGTAAAAAACACCGCCAAGCGCCAGCTTGTGATCTTCGCCGAAGCCGAACTCGGTTTTGACGAGCCCGGAGGTCAGTTCCTGACCGGTATCCGGCTGTTCAACGCCATCGCCATTCTTGTAATTGTTGGAATCGCGGCGGCTGATGGCTGCGGCAACGCCCATCGAATTGACGCGCGCACCGGCGGCCAGCATTTCAGAGAAACCGACGCCGTTGCTGCCCCACGAGGCGCGTCCGAGAACACCATATTGCTGGCCCTGACGGACGATGTCATCCACGCCGAGCGTGCGGAAATTGACGCTGCCTGCGAGCCCGCCGCCGCCGGTGCCGGTCACTGCGCCGCGCGAAATGTCGATATCGGCGAGAAGGTTCGGATCGACATAGGTGAAGCCCTGCGCCTCATGGCCGGTGAAGCGGAAGTTCTGACGAACGCCATCGACCATCATGTTGACGCGTCCAGAACCTTCGAAGCCGCGAATATTGACGGCCACGCCCGGCTGGGAGCCGTTCATGCGGGTGAAGACGCCCGGCTTGTCGCGTAGCACATCGTCCAGCTTCACATCGCCGTTGCGGCGAAGCTCTTCGCTGGAAACAGTGCTGACGGCGGCGGGCGTGTTGTAGGTCGCATCACCCCTGGCGCCATCGCCCCGGATGGTGATCGTCTTTAGCCTGACGTCGTTTTCGCCTTCGGCTGCTTTTTGCTCCTGCGCCCATGACTGCGATGCCATCGCGACAAGAATGACTGCGAGCCCGCTGCTCGCCAGGAATGAACGCTTGTGTACCCCACCAGTCGCCCGCATTGCTGTATTTCCTCTGCGCAAATGTGCTCCCCCGCCGACCTGAGACACGGCAGGAAGCCCTGAGAATTCAATTGTTTAGAATGCTTCCAATATGGAGGCAGCTCTGCTGGCTGGCGAAGACGAATTCTTCGTGGCTTGCGCTGGAAGGGCGAGATTTAAACTTGACTCGATTAATCCAGTAATGCAGTGATTAGTAAACATGACTAGTGATGTCAACAAATCAATTTCGCGATGAACAGGCGGATATGGTTTTGTGAAAACGGGGCTTCCGAGCGGAGCTTTCAAGTCAACGTCAGGGCGATAAAATGAACAGGCGTATTCATATCGACATGCAAGTGCGTTTGCCCCGCGGGCACGCCGCCGACCGTTCTGCCAATCGCATGATCGACGGTCCGGCAGGCGACAATACTGGCGACCGAACGGGGCGTTCGGTTGAGCGCACCGCGCCGCCGATTCGCGCGACCCTGAAAGAAGCGCAGATCAAAATTTATGGCAGCCGCGAACTTTTCGACGGCTCCCGCGAGGTAGGGATAGAGCATGGCGGATCGCTCTATCGCCTCAAGATTACCCGCCAAGGCAAGCTCATTTTGAACAAGTAGGCACGACACACATGACGCAACATTCCAAGCCCTCCCCAGAGCAGATTCTTCAGGCACGGGCGGACAACCCGAAGGCGCGTGAACGCGATTTCGCGCAGAGCCTCGGTATTTCAGAAGCTGATTTCGTTGCTGCCCATTGTGGCCTCGGCGACGATGCCGCCATTTCGGCCCGCCGCATTCGCGTGGATGTCGAGACATTGCTTAAGCGCGCATCGACCCTTGGCGAAGTGATGGCGCTGACGCGCAACGAAAGTGTCGTGCACGAAAAGATCGGACCGTTCGAAAAGGCCGTTTGGGGCCCGCATGCGTCGATCGTGCTGGGCAAGCAGATTGATCTGCGTATTTTCCCGAAGCATTGGGTGCATGGTTTTGCGGTTCGCAAAAAGGACGGCGAGGAACTGCGCCGCAGCCTGCAATTCTTCGATGCCTCCGGTGAGGCCGTTCACAAGATTCACCTGCGCCCGGCATCCGATGTTGAAGCCTATGAGGCGCTTGTCACCGAACTTCTGCTTGATGATCAGTCGGGTTCTATCGAAACGACCGCGATTGCGCCGAAAGGTGCAAAGGCCAATGTCGCGCTTGTCGATACCGATGCCTTCCGCGAGCGCTGGAGCGCTTTGACCGATGTGCATCAGTTCATGGGGCTGCTGAAGGATTTTGGCGTTGACCGCCATCAGGCCATGCATCTTGCCGGACAGGATTTCGCTTGGCGTGTTGATCTTTCATCCGTGGAAGCGATGATGAACCACGCTGTGCAGCAACAGCTGCCGATCATGTGCTTTGTCGGCAATCGCGGCTGCATCCAGATCCATACCGGCCCGATCCATGAGATCAAGATGATGGGCCCATGGCTCAATGTGCTTGATCCGACCTTCCACATGCATCTGCGTCTCGATCACATTGCCGATGCCTGGGTCGTGCGCAAGCCGACCAAGGACGGTCATGTGACTTCGCTGGAAGCTTACGACGCCAATGGCGAACTGATCGTGCAGTTCTTCGGTGAGCGTCACGAGGGTGAGGCGGAATTGGCCGACTGGCGCATGATTGCTGAAAACCTGCCGCGTCTTCCCCGGTCGACCGCTGCATAGGACGCGCATCATGTCTGTCATTTCAGCACGTTTCATGCGCGTTGGGGCTGTCGCCGCTTTGGCTTGGTCATTGGCAACCGGCATTGCCGGTGCCGATACCGTCGAGCGTTTTGCCGATACGTCCCGCATTGTTTCCGTCGGCGGGCCGCTGACGGAGATCATCTATGCGCTTGGCGCGGAAAAGATGCTTGTCGCACGCGACCAGACCAGCACCTATCCAGCGGAATCGAAGGCTCTGCCAGATGTCGGCTACATGCGCCAGCTGGCGCCCGAAGGGGTGCTGTCGGTCAACCCGACCGGCATCTTGCTCATTCAGGGCAGCGGGCCGCAGGACACGCTGGAGGTCTTGAAGAAGGCCTCGGTGCCGATGGTCATCGTGCCGGAAGATTATACCGGCAAAAGCGTCATTGCGAAGATCGAAGCTGTCGGCAAGGCGCTTGGCCTCGAAGACAAAGCCAGGGCGCTGGCGGATAGCGTTGCGAGCGATCTTCAGGCTGCTGAAAAGGCCGCCGCTGCGCATGAGCAACGCAAGCGCGTGCTGTTCGTTTTGAACGGCGCTAGTGGGCGTCTGATGGCGTCTGGAACGGGTACGGCGGCTGACGGCATGATCAAGCTTGCAGGGGGTGTGAACGTCATCACTGGATATCCCGGTTACAAGCAGCTGACCGATGAAGCCATCGGCAAGGCCGCACCGGATATGGTTTTGATGATGAACAACGGTGGTGACGGTGTCGGTCCGGATGAACTTTTGAAGAACCCGGCCATTGCAAGCACACCTGCGGGCCGCAACAAAAATGTCGTCGCCATGGACGCGCTTTATCTGCTGGGCTTTGGCCCGCGCACCGGTGCTGCCATTCGTGAATTGTCGGCAAAACTCTATGGTGCGCCAGCAGCGCAATAATCGGATCACGCATCCGACATGAGGAATAAGCAAATGACCAGCCAAGGCCGTGTGGCAGGCGGAGAGCCCTTCACCATGCGTCATCGAGCCGGAGACAGTCGGAAGAACGCCGGCTCAAACAGCGCAAAGGTCGGGGATCGCACGCAACGCGCGCGCATGGTGCTGGTCGTGCTGGCGGTTGTCCTCTGCCTGACAGCTTTGTTCAGCCTCACGGCAGGGGCTTCGGATGCTTCGCTTCTCACGCTGCTGCGCGGGTTTGCTGGCGGCGAGGGCGCGGAAACCTTCCAGCGTGATCATCTGATTATTATGGAAATCCGCCTGCCGCGCATTATCCTCGGCATGTTGATCGGTGCGGGGCTTGCCGTGTCTGGTGCCGTCATGCAGGGCCTGTTCCGCAATCCGCTTGCCGATCCGGGTCTGGTGGGCGTGGCCTCGGGCGCCAGTCTTGGTGCGGTGTCGATGATCGTATTGGGCGGCACCGTTCTGGCGCCTGTTATCGCCGTTCTCGGCATCTACGCGCTGCCATTGGCTGCCTTCTTCGGCGGCCTTGCCACAACCTTGTTGCTCTACCGGGTTGCGACCCGACGCGGGCGCACCTCTGTTGCCACCATGCTTTTGGCGGGCATCGCGCTTGGCGCGCTGGCGGGGGCTGCGACCGGCGTTCTGGTCTACATGGCCGACGACCGGCAGTTGCGCGATCTGACCTTCTGGGGTCTTGGTTCGCTTGCGGGTGCGACCTGGAGCAAGATCGTCGCTGCCGGACCCATTATCGCCGTGGTGCTGATTGCAGCGCCAATGCTGGCGCGCGGTCTCAACGCTCTGGCATTGGGCGAAGCCGCCGCCGGACATCTCGGCATTCAGGTGCAGCGCATCAAGAATGTCGCCATCGTTACCGTGGCTGCGGCCACTGGCGCGACCGTGGCGGTAGCGGGCGGCATTGGCTTTATCGGTATCGTGGTGCCGCATATGCTGCGTCTCAGCATCGGCCCGGATCACCGCTATCTTCTGCCTGCGTCGGCTCTGCTGGGTGCCATACTGCTGTTGCTGGCCGATGCGGTCAGCCGCACCATCGTTGCACCGGCGGAATTGCCCATCGGCATCATCAC
This sequence comes from Ochrobactrum sp. C6C9, assembly GCF_022627935.1. Classification (NCBI taxonomy): domain Bacteria; kingdom Pseudomonadati; phylum Pseudomonadota; class Alphaproteobacteria; order Hyphomicrobiales; family Brucellaceae; genus Ochrobactrum; species Ochrobactrum sp. C6C9. The sequence continues at coordinate 219,603 of NZ_JABXGB010000003.1, forward strand.
CGCCATGTGCGGCGCGCCGTTCTTCCTCTGGATATTGCTGCGCCAGCGCGGCCTTCTTGATCTGTGAAACTGTCATGATTGAAACCAAGGCACTCAGTGTTCGTCTCTCGGGCAAGTCGATTATCGAGAACATCGATTTTACGGCGCGCGCTGGAGAGGTGACGGCAATCGTCGGTCCCAACGGATCGGGCAAGACGACGCTTTTGCGCGCTCTTTCCGGCGATGTGCCCTTTACAGGCGGTGCCTTTCTGGACGGGCGGTCATTTAAGGATATCAAGCCATGGGAAATGGCGGCGCGTCGCGCGGTGCTGCCGCAGGCGAGCGCCTTGTCCTTTCCGTTCACGGTACGCGAGATCGTCGGCCTTGGTTTGACAGGCGGCTATAGCGGCCTGTCGCGCGATCTGGAAACTGGCTTGCCCGACCTCGCCTTGCAGCGGGTGGACCTTGGCGGCTTCGGCGGCAGGCTCTATCAGGAACTTTCCGGCGGCGAGCAACAAAGGGTGCAACTCGCCCGCGTGCTTTGCCAGGTCTGGAGGCCCGTGGTCGATGGCTCCGCGCGTTATCTTTTTCTGGATGAGCCGATTTCGAGCCTCGATATCCGGCACCAGATCGTTGTGATGGAGATCGCGCGGGATTTTGCCGCTGAAGGCGGCGGCGTGATCGCCATTCTGCACGATCTCAATCTGACGGCCATGTTCGCCGACCGGATCGCGGTGATGTGTCAGGGCAGGCTCGACACAATCGGCTCCCCGCAGGAGGCGCTGACCGATGAACGGCTGGAACGGGTTTATGAATGCGCGCTGCGGGTAGGGGTGCCGCCTGCGCGTGGTGTGCCCTTCGTGCTGCCGCAATCGGCCTATCGCGCCGCCGCTGAGTAACCTCAACGCATTAAAAAAGGTCCGGTTTTCACCGGACCTTTTGCTTCTCACGCTGTCGCAGGATTAGCTCGCGACGCGCTGTTCTTCCATTTCATCGAGACCGAGCAGGGCGCGTACATTCGGGCGGGCTTTTACGAGGTCTGAAATGCTGTATTTCATCAAGACGCCGAAGAAGGCGTTCAGCGCTTCACGCAGCGCTGAGTTAAGGGCGCAGCTATCGACCAGTGGGCACTCGGTCGCATCGTTTTCAAAACATTCCGCCATGGCGAAATTTTCTTCGGTGACGCGCACGACATCGAACAGGCTGATATCGTTGGCCGCACGGCCAAGGCGCACGCCGCCATTGCGACCGCGCACGGTTTCTACCAGCCCGTTTTCCACGAGCGGCTGCAAAATCTTGAAAAGAAAAAGCTCCGAAACGCTGTAAGCGCGAGCAATTTCCGGAATGCGGCTCAGCTTGCCTTCATTCGCGGCACAGTACATGAGTATCCGAACGGCATAATTCGTCTGGCGAGTAAGGCGCATGACAGTTCCTTTCAGCACGTCCAGAGCATTTTCAAACCCGACCAAGTCAGGTCGGAAAATGCCCTCGCTCTTTGTATCCTGGTTCCAAAATCTGGACCGAAATTTCGGTTGAACTCCACAAAGCCGCGCCGAGAACACTCTCAGCTCATGGCATTTTCATGGAAACCGGATTTCCTTGATGGCCCAGTTTAGAATCATTCTTAATATATACGAGGTCTTTCACCACATTTAAAGTGGAAAAAACGAGTCGTATTTTTCTGATTGCGAGCCCTCCTGTGCCCGGCTTGCATTTCACTGGCAAACGTCGATCCACTCGGCGGTTACCAATGCGGCCATCCTGTCAGGCGCAATACGAACCGCGCTGTTGGTTGCCCCCGCTGCCGGAACCACTTCCTCGAATGCTTTCAGCGAGACATCGCAATAGACGGGAAGCGCGCTCGGCAAGCCGAAGGGGCACACGCCGCCGACTGGATGGCTGGTTTCGGCCAGTACGGTGTCGGCGTCCAGCATACGCGGCTTGGTGCCGAAGCGATCCTTGAACTTGCGATTGTCGATACGCGCATCGCCGCGTGTGACAACAAGAATTGTCTGGTCCTTGGTCGAGAAGGAAAGCGTCTTTGCGATCTGGCCAGGTTCCACGCCGTGCGCTTCTGCAGCCAGAGCTACGGTCGCGGTGCTGGTCGGCAATTCGATGACTTCGACTTCGGGCGCCTTGTCAGCAAAAAATGCCTTTACGGATTCCAGACTCATGGCTTCCCTTTATGATGATAATTAAACTCAAGTTTATGTCTCATTAACGATGAGAGCAACCCTAGAACTGTTATAATTTTGGTGGAATTGGTCAATTGAATAATAATTGCCGATAAACGACGAAATGCAGATCGGATGGACAGCATGATGTGGCGCAGATGCTATTTTTTCCCGCACGGACTTGTTTTGAACACATTGGCCACCTATATCGCTCCCATCGGCAAAGCTTAAGAGCGCTGGACGCGTCTGTTGCTCGCTATTGCCGCCATCGTTTAATGCTTTTGACCACGGATGTACTGGCACTGGTAGGAAAGCGATGGATCAGGAAGGTCGGTGCGTTTTCGCCCCGGCCTTTTTTGTTTTCCGGCGAAGTTGCGGTTCCCCTGAGAGATCGTACAGAACGGTCGCGATCAAGTTGACGCGGCGATAAAAGCTGCTAAGAAGTCACCCGTTGAGTGATTGGTTCGCAAATCGGTGATTTGCTGCTTTTCCCGCTGAGGGAAAAGAAGACATTACAATCACTTGGAGGGGTGGCCGAGCGGTTTAAGGCACCGGTCTTGAAAACCGGCGTGCAGGAGACTGTACCGTGGGTTCGAATCCCACCCCCTCCGCCAGAGCCAAATCCATTCTCCGCCATGTTGCGCTATTTCTCTTGCATTTCCGGGCGTTTTTCCTCACTTCACTATCCAGCGCGATCTACCGCCAGCTACGTCAAGCTTCACATTTTGTGTATATGATGTGTATAGCGGCCTTCGGGAATGTGTACATCGCGCAAAGTGCGATGTGTATACGGTCTGGGAGGGCTGATGCTTACAGATACGGCCATAAAAAAAGCGAGGGCAGGCGATAAAGGTTATCATCTGACCGATTCCCAAGGGCTATCCATTTTTGTGACGCCTGCTGGCTCAAAGGTCTGGCGTTTCCGATATCGGTTCGCCGGTAAACCCAAAGTGCTATCTTTCGACTCCTATCCCGAAGTTTCGCTCGCGGAAGCGAGGCAGCTCCGCGATGAGGCGCGGAAGCTCGTCAAGGCCGGGAAAGATCCGGCTGTAGAAAGACGGAAATTAAAAGCAGGCCTGCCAGATCCCGACGCAAACACATTTGAGAGGGTGGCGCGAGACTGGTTCGAGCTGCAGAAATCGTCTTGGGTCGAACGGCACGCGGATGACGTGATTACCAGCCTGGAGAGGGATGTTTTTCCTGACCTAGGTTCAACCGCGATAAACGACATCACTCCGCCTGACGTGCTTGAAGTGCTGAGAAAGATCGAAAAGCGCCCTGCAATCGAAACGGCACATAGAGTTCGGCAGCGCATGTCTGCTGTGTTTGTTTTTGCCATCGCTAGCGGCAAAGGATTGAATGATCCTGCTGCAATCGTTCAAAAAGCACTCACGCCAATCCAGAAAGGACGCCAGCCTGCCGTCGCGACATTGGCCGAGGCGCGAGAGATAATTGCAGCACTCGATCGTGAGCCTGCACATCCCGTTACTCGGCTCGCCATGCGGCTGCTGGCGCTGACCGTTGTTCGCCCCGGCACATTGATTACCACGCGGTGGGATGAGCTGGCAGACGTGGATCCAGAAAAACCAATATGGAGGATCCCGGCAGCGCGGATGAAGCTGCGCAAAGCGATGAAGGATGATGATCGCAACGATCACGAGGTTCCGCTATCGCGCCAAGCATTGGAAACGCTCAAGGCGGTGCATACTCTGACCGGAAAGGGTCCTTATGTTTTTCCGAATGCTCGGCATGCACACAAACCAATGAGTGAAAATGCGCTTGGATATCTTCTCAATCGGGCGGGATTTCCTCATAGGCATGTGCCGCATGGCTGGCGGTCAACATTTTCGACGGTAATGAATGAAGAGTTTCCAGCCGAAAGGTTCGTTATCGACGCCATGCTGGCACATAAGCCGAAGGACAAGGTCGAGGCCGCGTACAATCGAGCCCAACACATGGTTCGCCGCGCTGAGCTGGCGCAGATATGGGCCGATAAGTTGTTAGAAGGTGCGTTACCTGCCGCCGATCTTCTCGGCGGACGTAGGCGGTCATCTCCGACGATATTTGGGGAAATCGGGGAATAAGAAAAGAGCGGGGGAACCCGCTCTCTAATGCCTTGGCAGTTCTTCGATCCACTGCTGAATCTCGTCTGAACGCCACCTGACACAGGTGGGGCTGAGCTTAACCGCCTTTGGAAAGCTGCCTTCGTTAATTTTCTTGTATATGGTTGCCCGTTGGATTCCTGTGATCTTTATCACTTCCTGCAGAGGCATCAACCGAGTGGTCTCGCAGTCAAACATGGTTAGCCTCCTTTAACCGCTTATCCTTCGCCGCATTGTCGGCTTCGGCCTTCTCGGCGCGTTTCTTCCACTCGTTGATTTCGGAAACGCTTTCCATGGTGTTGAGGGTTTCAAACCGCTCAACAATGCGCTGGATCATGCTTGCCGGGTCTGGAGTATGCCGGTCAGGATCATGATCGGTGCAATAACGGTATTCGCCGTCACCGCCTGTTTTCAGGTCGATTTCCTGCACCGCTTCGGAATAGCCGTCACGCTTGCCAAGCTCATAGGCTTCATCGCTCTCCGCCCGTTCCGCCGCCAATAGCTCCTCAGCCTGCGAGCGGGTGTCAACCTTCGCGCATGTCAACGCTAGTATTGCCGCCGCCTTCGCCACCTCGTAAGTCGGGCCGTGCAAGCGACCTGAATTTTTGTAGTTGGACATACTTCGGGCAATGTTCTCGGCAGTCGCCTCGATATCAATTTCCAGTCCCGTATCTGTAGCGGCTGGCGCGGGGCGGGGCATCACTGGAGAAGTCATACCGCGCTCATCCCGGCTCAGATCAACATTACCGCGTACCCATGACTGGCGTTGCTCTTCCAGCATTTCTGCCTGTTGCTCTGGTGACAGGGCGTTGAAAGCAGCAACGGCTTTCTTCAAAAGATCTTCACTCGCCATGACGGTCGCCTCTCTTTGGTGGGGTGACCGCAATAATCTCATTCGCGGCTTGAATAACGCTGGCAACCGATGAAAATGTGCGAGTGGGCACAAGGTTATCGCCGTCAAAATCGCAGAAATGCCCCATCACAAAGTCTTCTAACGCCGACCATGCATCTTGTTCATCCCATTCGGGCTCATAATAGCCCACCATAGAGCCGACCATAACGGTGCCCTTGCGCGGGTGAGATGGTGGACTCATCACCATTGAGCGGCCTTGGCGCGTGGTGAAAAGGATCTCTGCACCTCTCTTGTGAAGCCAACTGTTTCGGCCTTCATAAGAGGGGTGGCAGCGTCTGCGTTCCCAATGTTTCCGCTCGCCAATGAAACCATGATGATAATTCTCATGCGGTTTGGCCTTAAACTGCTCGCGCGTGTCGCCAAGCAACAGCAGGAGAGGTGCGGCGCGTTTAGATAGCTTCTTCAACGTGCGCAGGTTCATCCCGGCACCTTTTGAGATTGTGCAGAGAGGCGGTCGAGCCGTTCGATTTCAGCGAGGATGAGAGCGCCTGCCTTGACCAGATTTCGGCGATAGCCGTCAGGCTTCCACCAAACGTCAGACCAAGGCCATTTCAAAGGGACTGTGGGGAGATGCGTTCGTTCCTTGTCAGAAATGTAGCATGACGCTGCACGGGCCATTTCACCACTGCTATGCTGATCGTCGTGCTCTGGCGTCCAGCCTTCTGCATCGATCTGACGGCAGCGCTCGACCAACACGTCGCGCGCTGCGTTTGTCTGGTCTTGGGCAACCGCCGCCATGGCGCGCCATAAACGGCAAACGAGATTGTCATGTGTCTCGCTTTCTTCCCAGACAAGATCGAGCGCGGCTTTGACCATTTCTGGGGTTGCTTCGAAAGGGAGTGCCATGGCGGGAGATACGGACAGCCGTGTCGCTAATCCGTTCTTTTCGCTTGTGGCATTGAACTTGGCGGCAATTGCCGCATCCAGATCAATTCCAGCGTCCATCGCGACAAGGTCTGTGCAGATGACGATATCAGCCAGTTCCTCGGCAAGATGCTCTTTCGTGTCGCGGGATCCTACGAGCCCTATGCGCTCACGTTCCAGCTTCTTGATGACGTTGCATGCCTCGCCGACTTCACCGGCAAGCTCGGTGGCGCGAAATGTCATCGAAACACGTTCGCTGCCGGTGTTCCATTCCTGATCGCGGGCGACATTGGCCGCGCGCAGTTCGGCCATGCTCATGCTGCTTCTCCAAATTTGATGATTTCGCCATTGTCGCCATGAGCTTCCAGAATGTGCGGAACGCGGCGCACCTCGGCCTCGGCTTCGGCACGGGTGTATTTTCCAGCACCCGATTTGGAGCTGGAGTAGCCGCTGTAGTTTGTGCGGTAATAGAGGTTGTTCTTCCGCGACCAGATCAGATAGATGGGCTGCCCATCGAACAGGATGCGATCAAGCGTCTCCGCGCGCCGATAGTTGCGATTGGCGATGGCCTTTCGCAATTCAGCTTCTAAGCGATCACGTCGGGTGCGACGCTGAACTTTTGAGCGCAGGTCGACTGGCTGTTTAGCATAGAGATCGAAAGAGGATTTGTTGCGTAGGGATCCGCCCGCGATCACCCACCACATACTGTTGATGTTGTAGTACGCTGTTCCACGCAAGTAGCGTCCGCAATCACCTCGAAACCAGACAGTCTGGCCGTGGTCGAGCAAGCGACCATCGGCGGTCTTGCGGTTGTAGTCGTCGCTCCATGTGGGGCGTCCGAGTTCTTTGACTGTATGCCAGCTTTCCGCGTAGTCCTTCTGGATTCTCTCCATGGGGGAAAGACAAGTCTTGTCCCGGTAGGAAACCGAAACTGGGGCCAGCTTTTCGAGCCATGCGATCAGGCGACGAAATTCCAGTCGCGTGCGCTGACGGTCGAGATACGGCATACGCTTCAACTTATCGAACTCGTAACGCGGGCCGTTTCTGTTCGTGCCGGGTGTCGCGGCCTCAGACCAAAATTCGAGTTCAATGCAGCGTCCGCAGATCTTGATTTCAGCACGCAACTGCCCTTTCGCGGCAATGCGATAGCTTTTTGAAATGCGCCGATGATGCTTGTAGACCTGCGGATCCGCCGTTACCCGCCATCCTCGTTTCTGAAAGCTTTTCAGGATCGGCTGAAAAACTTCCTGATTGAACGTCGAGTCCTGGGCGTTGTCCTGCCAGATACCAAAATGACTATCGTGGATGTTGATGCTGATCGGAGCACGGGTCATGGTTCGCCTCCCGGCATATCATTGTGTTCAATTCCGTCGAGCAATCGACCGGCGTTACGTTTGCCAATGCGCGAAACGGTGTCGTCCTCGATGTCGTCACACCATGTCGGGCGATAGGACTCACCCCAGTGATCGGTTTCCCAGTCTCGGTGATCGAACCGGCTTATTTCCGCGTCGTCGCCGAGTGCCCAGCCGTCAACTGCTCCGACCTGCGGTGCCCATTCGCCCCATTGTTTGAAAAAGAACGGCACCTCAGCAGCCGCGCACTGATCGCGCAGAGATCGTGCCCAGTCAGGATGCATCGGGCGGGCATCAACTCCGCTCTCACCGCCAGCGACAACCCAGTCGATTCTGCTTAACTGCCAAAGCGGTTCGCCGATCGTTTTGGGGTTCGCGAGCGCGTCCCTTATATCCACGGGGCCGAGCAGCGGCTCTGCACTGATCCAGTGAACAGCCGCCGGCGTTGTTAGCAGGTGCGGGATGCGTTCATTGGCGCGGACTTGATCTTCCACGGAAACGCCAAGCCAGACGTTAGGAAGTGGCAAGTGCGGCCAGATACCCGGTGATCGCAACGGGAAATCAAACTGTGCTTGTGCGGCTGCGAGGCGATGCTCTAACAATATGGTTGTCAGATAGGCTTGCATCCGTTCCGGACGCTTCGTCAGCACCTGAAATATGTGCTGTGGGCTGCAAGCCATCACCCCGAAAATCTGGTCGAGCCAAGCATCATCAACGCCTTCAGCGAAGAGATCGCCGTGCGCGCAAACGAAGATCCGGCGAGGGCGTTTCCAATGAAGGGGCTGAAACAGCCATTCTGAGTTGAAGCGCAGGTTACCGTTCCATACAGGACCGGCTTTCGTGTCGATTGTCAGGCCTGCTCGTGAGGGATGATGAGCCAGCCGCGTGCCGGCAAGTTTCATCGCGTAGCAGTTGGTGCATCCGGGTGAGACGACCTTGCATCCCGTTATCGGATTCCAGGTGGCATCGGTCCATTCAATTTTGGTGTTGTCGGCCATGTCAGTGCGCCTCGCCGACTTTCACGAAGCGCGCAGCGCCGTGCGTATGGCCTTCGAACCGAAACGCTACGTCATTACCCCACCAATAAACATCAACGCTGTAGCTGCCCGGTTCGAGCGGACTATTGATCCCGTCGCCGGTTTCGATCAACTCATTGAGCGAACTGCTAAGGGTCTGGGTATCGTTGTGGTAAAAACAATTAGCCTTACTGGGGTAGTCACCATCGATCCAAAATGACCGATCTTCTGCCAAGTGCAGGGTGTATGTTCCATACTGTTCGGTTGGTTGAAAGCGGACGATATCGCCAGCCGAAATTTTGAACAGAAGATGCTCTTGATCTTCGATGCCACCGTCGGGGCGAAGGTCGTCCTTACTCTCCTTCGGAATGACGATGTACGAGCCATCGTCGCATCGATGAATGAAGTCGGTCGGGTGCCGAAGCGGTGCTGGGACATATTCGTCCATCCAATCTGCGGGCAGCCATGTCAGCTCGTAGGATTTCTCGCTCATATCAGCCCCGCAATTTGCAGACCGAGCACAAACCCAGCTGCTGAACAGCATCCGAAAACCGCCAGCATGACGCGGAACGTCGTTTCTCGATCTTCGATCTTGTAGTTTGCAGGCAGCGAAAACCCCGCCTCGGTGTGGAATTGGACTTCATCACGCATGGCGGTCGATCCTTTTGATCGACTGGCGACGGGCGAGGGCAGCGGCCCGTTGACCAAGCTTCGCAACGATTTCGCGGGAAAAGCCATGGTTTTCAAGAGTTTCAGGCGTAACGTTCTCGCCTGCAAATGCCATCTCGCGCATCTTGTCGGCGAGGCGGCTCTCAACGTTGGTCATGCAGCTTTGCGGAAGTTTGGAAGTGGTTTTAGGCCGAAACTGGATCATAATTTCTCTCCATATTGCCGGGCTGAATGGTTCATCAGCGCGTGATGAGAGAAAACGTATAGTTAAACTAAACATTTTGCAATGGCGATGGAGTCAAAAAGTTTAGAATAACTGTACATGTATGCAGCCAGCGCGACCGTGAATGAGAATCATTGATTTATTCGCATTTAGGGGTGGCGTTTTTGCCCATCTCTTGTGAGCGAGAAATCACTGGCCACAACATCTAGCGGCGGCAAAATGACGTTAACTTTTCAGTGCCAAAGTTCTTGTTATGTTCTCATTTCTGAGTCATCCTGACGCACATAAAAAGCGTACAGGGAGTAATGAGTATGGGCATGCAAACCAATTATATCGTGCAGAGCTACATCAAGATTAAGGGCGGGGGCTTGCGGCCAGATACGCCTTTCATCGCAAAGGATGCAGCGCATGCGAAGCGAACGGCTGAACGTATGGCGGCGATCAGCCCCATGGTTATCGCCTTCACGAATACCGGCGATGCAGACACAGGCGATTTTGATCCGCCAAAGCTAATATACGCCCATGGAGACCAATTGCCTCCAGAAGTCGAAGAGATGGAGCGGGTCTAATGTTGGACGGGGGGATTGTTGAAGAAGGCAAACGCCTCGTTATCGAACTAGCCAGCGTGTACGTTGCATGCGACGATTGCGGGCATTCCCGTATCCTGCATCTTTCCAATTTGCGGAAAGTCGCAGATTTGGGTGTGCAGGATTTTCGTGAACTATGTAGGAAGATCCGGTGCGGCGAGTGCCCGCCAAGGCCTCCGCACGCTCGCAACCTCACCATTCGCCCATATTGGCGCTGTGACGAGGTAGATCAGACGTTCGCATGAAAGACGATCTTGTGAACTGAGAACACGCGGTCTGCGTCGAATTCCAATTCCCGTTCTTCGCCTTCGTCAGGATTATACTGATACAGGCGAAGAACACGCGACGACCGGGATTCGAAGCGCTTTATGTAGCTCTCGACCGGATTGTCGTCGCCGTCTTCAATGAGCTGCGCAATCACGTCATCGCCAGCGCGCACGGGAAGGTGAGGGTTAACCCACACGGTTTCTCCCGCAAAATAGCGCGGTTCCATCGATGTTCCGTATACCATTACCGCATAGGCGCCTTCTACGCCTTCCAGCATCGGCGGGCAGAAAACTCTTCCAATTTCCGTGCCATTCAAAATGAAACGGCCGTTCGGGCCTCCGGCTGTCTGGCCTAACAATGGAATGGAGTGATCCTGCGGAAATTCTTGGTATCGTGGCGGGAAACTTGCATTCGGTTTTGGACGAACGTTTTTCTCTATGTCGAGCGTAACTCCGCTTTCAAGCCAGGCAATATCGCGTCCCGTAGATGCTGCAATGGAAAGGAGTACGTCGTGGCGTGGCCGGGTCTTTCCTGATTCCCATTGAGCGACAGCGCCGCGAGTTTTCCCGGTGGCGTCAGCTAATTGTTGTTGCGTAAGGCCGGCGTCTTCGCGGGCTTTCAAAATTCGGTCTTTGAGTTCCATGTGAACAACATAACTTTCCGGGTGCGGAAAATCGTCGCTAGTCTGCCTTGACGTAAGTTTAGTTAAACTGTACGTTCCAGCTGCAATAACCAGCAGTCAGCAAAAGAGCGATGATCAAGTTAACCGACACTCTTCAAGAGACAGCCAAGCTCGCCGAGATAGCGCGACAGTGTAAAATCACTCGAAGCGCTGTTTCTCAATGGGATCAGGTGCCTGCGAAGCATGTTCTAACGGTCGAGGGTGTGACTGGTATCTCACGGCATGATCTTCGTCCTGACATTTATGGTCCGTCCGTTTCTTCGATCGTTGATGATGCCGACACGAATTCGCCCGTCGGTTCCTTTGCGGGTGAGGCTGGAGCGTCGTCGCCCCCCGCTAACCCCGGCAGCGCTCCAGCCATTTCTAAGCAGGATAGAGCAGAGGTAGCTCAGTTGATTCATACCCAACAGGTCGCGGGTTCGAATCCCGCTCCTGCAACCAGTTTCCAATCGCCTGAAGTCCTCCCATCGGGCGACACCGGGGCGCGGCGCCTGAGTAAGGCTTGCCGCGCCCCAACTTCTCACGGCGAGGTCGCATGAAAACTTATCGATGCTGGCGCGGTGGTCCATGACTGATCGTTCCTAAAGCCGTTTTGACGGTCTGAAACTCTCATTCGCTGACAATTCCCACAATGGGAAACGACGCTGGGTTTTCCCGGCGCGGGAAGCTTTTTGCATTTTAAGGGCAAGCCCATGACACAGATTTCCGACGCTTGGTTTTACCGTCTGAAGGCGGCGCAACGCGACTTGATCAAGCAATGCGGTGGCATCGAACGATCTGCCGATATCTCTTCGTTTGGCAAAAGTACGGTCGGACGCTGGAATAATGGCACCGATTCCGAACTGATGCCCATGACTGCCGTTTTATTGCTGGAAGCCGAGTGCGGAACGCCGCTCGTGACCACAGTCATGGCCGAACTGAACGGAAGGCGGCTTGCTGACCCGGATGAGTTTGGGAAAGGCACGGGTAACATTCTCGCCCGCTATGCAGAGGCTGTGCGCCAATCAGGTGAACTGATGGCCGTTGGCGCGCAAGCTTTCGCGGACGGCAAGGTTACGCCAGCTGAAGCCACACAACTTGACCGCGTTGCATCCGATGTTGAGCGCTCGATTTCTGAGTTTCGTAAGCTCTTGGCTGAGGCGAGGGTTGATGGCCTTCGGGTCGTACAATGACGGCAGCATCGGACAATTACGATCCTTGGACTGCCCAGTCGGCAAAGCCAGCTGAGCGTTCGAAGAAAGCTGCAGCTAAGGCTGAAACGCCTCATGATCCCGATACTGGTGAAATACGGGATGAAGCACACTCGGGTGACGAAATCACATCCTCGGCGAACACTATCGCCGTTGCCCAGTTGCGCGCCTTCATTGAACGGATCGAGCGGCTGGAGGAAGAAAAAAAGACGGTCGGCGAGGACATCAAGGAAGTCTATGCCGAGGCCAAAGCATCTGGTTTCGACCCAAAAACAATGCGGCGCATCATCAAGCTTCGAACCATGGACGATACGACGCGACACGAGGCCGAAACCATGTTGCAGCTCTATATGGATGCGCTCGGCATGGATGGAGGCTCAATCGTATGACCTCCGTTGCACCACTCATTGACGCCTTTATCGCTGCGCGCGGCGCGCCCCAAAAATATGAACCAGGCGCTGGATCAAGCTTCGAATATTGCGCTTCATATCTTTCTGGCTTTGGCATCCAACTTCGACGCCTTGGATGGCGATATCAGCTTTCCCAGAATAGTGGCCCATGGCGTGATGTTTCACGAGCCGCTGTGTTGAAACTCGTGAACACCTTTCGCGAGATTGAAGGTCTGCCGGTTTTGCGGGTGGTGCGCTCATGAGCAGACGCCATCAAATCCGAAACCTTGACCTAATTCTTGCCGTCGTCAGTGTTTTGCTCGCGGCGGCTCCGTTCTTCTTTGTAATCTATAACGCGGGATGGTGAGCATGACCTATCCATCACATCCGCTCGCCGACCTCTTCCCAATGATAGTTGCTGAGGATTTGAAGGTCCTTGCGGAAGATATCGCGGCGAACGGTCAAGTTGAACCGATATTACTGCTGGATGGAAAGGTTCTGGACGGTCGCAATAGACAGGCTGCTTGCGGGTTGGCAGGCATCAAGCCGATCTATGTCGAGTTTTCCGGCGTTGATCCTCTCAGTTTTGTGCTGTCAAGAAACCTGCACCGCCGTCACCTGACGGAAAGCCAACGCGCTCTTGTCGCCGCTGCGATTGTGGATTGGGAGCTGGGCATTAACCAGAATACCGCAGATCGTGCAAATTTGCCGACCCACCGCGCCGCAAAGGCTCTTTCGGTTTCGCAGCGCGCTGTCGGCTCGGCTAAGCGCATCCGTGAGCACGGTGCGCCGGAACTGATTGAGGCCATCCGGGCTGGTAAGGTTTCAATCCATGCGGGTGAAGCTTTGTCCGAACTTCAGCACGCCGAACAGGCGAGGGTGGTCCGCGAGGAAAAGAAGGCTATCGTCGCCAAAGCCAAGGAAATCCGTGCCGAGCAGGCAAAGATTAGGCATGCCGTTCGAACTGCGACCTTATCGCTAATAGCGGAAAAGGGACGCGAAACGGCACCGGGCAGGATTGTAGGGTTATACCCCGTGATCTATGCGGATCCGCCGTGGCGTTTTGGTGCTTGGTCGGAAGTAACTGGGCACAATAAATCGGCAGAAAATCACTATCCGACAATGGAGACTGAGGACATATGTCGGCTGTTTGCGGATATCGGTTCGCCCAGCACCGATGACGCTTTGTTGTTTCTCTGGGCGACAAATCCGATGCTCCTCGACGGGTTGCGTGTGCTGGAGGCGTGGGGATTTTCTTATGTCCACCACTGGATCTGGGACAAGGAAGTTGCTGGCACCGGCTATTGGGGCCGCGACCGACATGAGTTGTTGCTAATCGGAAAGCGTGGCGACTTTCCAGCTCCTATCCTGGGAACTCAGCCACAGACAGTGCACCGGGAGCGGAAGGGCAAACATTCGGCCAAACCTGCTTATTTTGCGGAAACGATAGAGCGACTTTGGCCAGATCTTCCGAAGCTGGAAATGTTCTGCCGCTCTCCGCGTCCCGGCTGGGATGCGTGGGGCTATGAAGCTGCGGGGACCGAGCAATGACGGGCTGTCTGCCAGTGCGCGCCGGTGAGCGTGGAAAAACCATCTACCTATCCGGACCGATGACCGGCCTACCGGAATTTAACTATCCCGCATTTCATCGAGTTGCACGTGAGCTGAGGGCGGGTGGTCACTACGTCTATAACCCGGCTGAATTTCCATTTGATGGCCCGATGGATGCGTATCCCATTCGTGATGCGATGGCGGCGCATTGCGCCTTTCTATGCCAATGCGCGGATACGATTGTGTTGCTTTCAGGCTGGAGGGCATCCAAGGGCGCGGGAATTGAGCTTTCGCTAGCGCACTATCTCGGCCTGCACGTTGTCGAATGGCGAGGTGCAGAATGAGCACTGACGCGATCCAGTTGCGCAGAATCCGCGACAGAATGGCGGCGTTGGCTGATACCAAATGGTTTCGGTCGGCTGATGAGCGTGGCGAATTTATGGAGGTCAGCACGCCGAAAGGTGAGTTGAATGAGGTCGTGCGTTTTCATCCCGGCGCGCAGCCAGAGGAAATTGATTTCCTTGTCAATGCGCCGGAAATGGTCTCCTTTTTGTTGCGTCTTGTGGATCGTGCGATAGCGAAGGCTCGCCATGGCGCGCCGCGCTCGCACCACAAGCCTAGCAAGGCGAAGGATTTCGCGGCGGAAGCGGCGATGAAGTGCGATGACGCTGCTTTCAAGGTGTTTCTCGAAGAAAAGCATGGCCTTGAGCGGCCATTAACCGCTGATCGAGCGGCGCAGAAACTGCGCACGCTGCTTGGCATCACATCCAGAAGTGAACTCAATAGAGATACCGCTGCGGCCGATCGGTGGCGCTCTTTGCGCGGCGATTTCGAAGCGTGGCGACGGGCGGGGTGATTATGGGATATCCAGTCAATTTCCATGGCACGAATATGAAACTCAACCCGCCTCAAGGGTCTGAGAATGTCGAGCCTCTTCATACTTTTACGAACGGTATTTGTTCTGTTTCGTGCTGGGAGCTTTCCGATGAGGAACTTGCAGAGGTAATACGCACGAGAAGAGTGTTTCTGTCCGTATTTTCGGGCCGCACACAAGCGCCCGTATTCGTTGGTAGCGAAGGCATGGCTCGATCCGTTGTTGTAGATTTCGGTGGCGTCTGGGCGCGCGGGAAGGGGGATTCGGGTGAGTAATCCTCGTCTATCCATCATCCCTGCAAGAGCTGCGACAGATCCGGCATTGAAGCCGCGTGACTTGCAGGTGCTGTGCGTCCTCGGACGCCATACAGACGAATACGGTTGGTGTCGTCGCAGTCAGGTAAAAATGGCTGCTGAGATGAACTGCGGTCGCGCGACTGTTTATGACGCCATTAATCGTCTTATCGAAGCTGGTTATCTTGAACGCCACGAACAGGAAAGCGACAGCGGGCGGGATAGCGCGCACGTTTATCGCGTCATCCTTGACCCCAAACATCCGGATCCGGCATTGGTTCGAGATGCTGATGCACCCTGCCGGTATGTCGGCACCCCTGCCGGTATATCGGCACCCCCTGCCGGTCTAGAACCGGCACCCCCTGCCGCCTCTGGACCGGCACCTATTAACGACCCTTATTTAACCTCCCCTTCAAACGAAGAAAAAAAAGAGCGCGCAAGCGAAAATAGGGATGGCATTGAAAACCAAAATTCCGGCTCGCTGGATGACGATCCGAAAACTGCAGCGTTCGAGAAGCGGGTGATCCATTTCGTCAATGGCGTTGGCTTCCACGCCGGTATCTGGCCTCGGTGGGATCACAACACAACGCTGGACTGGATCAAGCGCCAGTTTGCAGGATTGTCCATTGCAGAACGTAAGGAAGCTGAGCGTTGGCGTGACGGGTATCTGCTGGATGCAGCAGAGCGGAAAGTGAAGCCACAGCCAGTGGGTGCTTTCTTTCGGGATAGGCTCTGGAATGCACTCGACCCAGAGATTCTGAAAAAGGCTGAGACTGTGAAGGCTCAAGCTGCTCGTGCCGAGGAAGCCAAGCCAGATGGCTGGGCGGCTGGATATGGTCCTGTCGGAATGGCGCGTATGTTTGCATATCTGCTGGACGGGCCTGCGGACACCGAATTGGCGAAGAATCCATTCTTGCCCAGAGCGATGCTTGCCAAAGCATGGCCAGCACTCACGCGCTTGCGCGAAGTCCAGCAGCAACGCACTGGCACCGTCTTTCAGAAAGTCTGGCATTCCGCTGCCGAGTTAATGGAGCCCGTGCCGCAAGGAACGACGATGCTTTCAGCCTGGCGAGATGAGTTCAGGCGGCGTGCGTGGCCATGGCCTGCCGAGTTTGACCGCATGCAAGTCGTCTTTTGCCCGCGCGGCGGACCTTCTGCCATCTACGATTTTGAAACTTCATTGAGGGGATTGGGTGAAAATGATGGCAATTGATAAATCTCAGATCGAGAACGCGATTGCCAGAACGCCGACTGCGGTGCAGGCATCCGCCATAGATAAGGTCATCGCTGAGCGGCGTCGGATTGCACGTATGAGGTCGGCAGCAGCGAATCGCGTCAGCGATGATTCGCCATGGCTTGTGCTTCAGGTAGTGTCTGGACGTGAATTATTTGTCCGCGATGCATTGGAAAAAGAGAATATTGAGGTGCTTGTCCCCATTAAATTGGGACCGGCAGTAAAGCGTCAGCATCGTGTCATCCCGCCCAAAAAGCAGCCGGTTATAAGTGGCTATGTGCTCGCCAGATGCGCTGTTACGAACCAATGCATGGCTGGCCTTTTGAGCTTCGATGACGTTGTCGCCATTCTTGGTGGCTATGAAAGACCATTCCTGGTCAGCGATGAAAAGATCAGTCTTTTCAAGAACAAAGCGGAGGATGGTAAATATGATTATGAGCACTTCTATCGTAAGTTTATTGGTGTGAGATGGGTTCGTATGGCTGACGGACCGTTCGCCGGATCTAGGGCGGAACTGATCTCCGGCGGAAGAAAGGGCCATGGTCTTGTTGTGATTGAGGTCATGGTTCTGGGACGGCCGGTTGCCATGACTGTGCCTATTGCAATTCTCGAACCGTTGTGAGCGTAATCTGCTTACGGGATGATCCGGTAAGAATAGTGAACCTCGATACACGGTAAAACGTGGGGACATAGCTCCTGAGGTCGTCGCGCTCGGACCCCGCCCTGACTGCCAGAATGGCAGATATCGATTCAGGGCCAGTGCGTAAGCTATGTCCAGACTTCACTGATTTTGATGAGCGCCCGTGTGGCGCTCTTTCCATATGAGTATCAGGGGTGCAATGAACCACCGGATTGAGCGCGAGCGTGATGCAGGTGCACCATGGCGCAAGTGGTACAAGACATCACGTTGGCAGAAGCTGCGATGGACAATCCTTCAGCGCGATCTGTTCACCTGCCAGATGCCTGGATGCGGACGCATCGAAGCTCAGACATCTAAACTGGTATGCGATCACATCGACCCGCATCGCGGTGATGAGCGCAAGTTCTGGGACGAGCGCAACCTGCATTGCATCTGCAAGACATGCCACGACAGCGAAAAGCAAAAGCAAGAGCAGGCGAGCCTGCATCATCGTGGCGTTTGGGATTAAGCGAATGAAGGTGCGGGCAAGGGGATTGAGCACATGAAATTCAGACTAGAGCGCGCATCCCTTGAAGCATCACTGGCTACGGTTCGCGAAATCTCCGGACAAACTGAAATGCTGGAGGCAATTGAGGAAGATCATCAAATACCACCTGCCGTCTATTTCGATATCGTTCCGCTGGGCTTCGACCCGCATACGAACTGGAACACGTATGTCGTGATCGTCGGTGGCTTCGGTGTTGTAGGTTATCTCGACGGCCCACTGAAGTGACGCGAACATCGATTCGAGTAAACCCTGCACGACCCACTGCGAGCGCGTGAAACAACGCTCGTGAAACATTAACCACCCTCAAAGGGGGGCGGGTCAAAAGTCAGAAGCCCTCTTCATCCCAGACCCGCGTCCCCCTCATGCGCAGGTTTTTTTTCCGATATCGCTTCATTTTGGCCGGGTTGTCCCGTGTGTGAGTGGTGCGCCGTCGGATGAAGCGTCGAAAAGTTCAATATAAACAGCGTATTAAGCGCCTGCTATTTCTCGCTGGCGAAGCGATTTCGCACAAATCTGGGTATTATTTTTCCGATGAGTGACGACGACTTTGTCAAAGACCTTTGGGGAAATTATCGCCCCAGGCCGGGCGGTCGAGGCAGACCAAAACATGCGCCAGACGCCGAAACCATTGGCAAAGTTCAGATGGCGCTTGCCTTGGGGTGGAACAATGATCGCATCGCCAATGCTCTGAACATTTCGCTGCCTACACTTCGGAAGTGTTACAGGCGTCAGCTCGAAGAACGGGACCTCGCCAGAGATCAGCTGGACTTGCGGAAAGCCCAGATCGTTTGGGAACAGGTCGAAAAAGGCAACGTTGGCGCGATAAATGCATTCGACCGTCTGGTCGAGAAAAACGATCTGATGCTCTACGGCCAGACGATAAAGCCGCAGGCTGCTGCCAAGCCAGCCAAAGAACCTAAGGTTGGAAAGAAAGAGGCTGCGCTGATCGACGCCAAGCAACCGGACCGAGGGTCGGCGTTGGGCCGTCTGATCGCAGAACGTCAAGGGAAGATGAACTGACATGTGGGATCTATCGTGTCCGGATTGGGAAGATAAGATCATGCTTGGCCAGTCCTTGGTACCGAGACTGCCGCTGATCACAGCAGAAGCCGAAATGGGGCTGGCACTGTTCGATGAGTTGCAGTTGCCTGATGTGCCCGGAATGCCGCGAATGGCGGATGCTTGCGGCGAATGGTTCCGCGAGATTGTTCAAGTTGCCTTTGGGTCATGGGATCCATCGCAACAGCTGCGCTATATCCGCGATATTTTCGCCATGTTGCCGAAAGGGCAATCGAAGACAACTTATTCAGCTGGGCTGATGCTTACCGGCATGCTGATGAACAAGCGCCCCAATGCGGAGGCCTTGTTCGTGGCACCGACGCAGGCCATCGCGGAAAACGCCTACGAAAAGTCGGTCGGCATGATCGATCTTTCACCGGACCTCAAGCGCCGGTTTCGTCCGCGAGACCACCGTAAGACAATTGAGGATCTATCCAACGGAACCGTTCTCAGCGTCAAAACCTTCGATGTAAATATTCTGACGGGCACGATCCTTATCCTCGCTCTGGTCGATGAGCTGCATCTCTTGGGTAGAAATACCCACACGACGAAAGTCATGCGCCAGATCAGAGGCGGTCTGGAAAAGACTCCGGAAGGGTTGTTGATAATCACCACAACCCAGAGCGATGAGGCCCCGGCAGGTGCTTTCAAGGATGAGCTAAAGCTCGCTCGCCGAATACGCGATGGTCATATGTCGGGCAAGGTTATCCGCCCGATGCTGCCTGTTCTCTATGAGTTTCCGAAGGAAATTGCGGCGGATCGCACCAAGTGGCAGGACCCGGACAATTGGGGATTGGTCATGCCGAACATGGGCAGGTCAGTTCATCTGCAAAGCCTTACAGCCGATTGGAACTCCGAACGCGACAAAGGTGAGCACGCTGTAAAGATTTGGGCATCCCAACATCTGAATATCGAGATCGGTGTCGGTATCTCCGACGATGGTTGGCGGGGCGCTGACTACTGGGAAGAGCGAGCCGATAAAACTATCACCCTTGAAGAGCTGATGGAGCGCTCTGAAGTCGCGGTGATGGGCATAGATGGCGGTGGGCTTGATGATTTGTTCGGTATTTGTGTGATCGGACGAGAAAAGGGCACGCGCCGCTGGCTTGTTTGGTGCCACGGCTACGCCCATCCGAAGGTTCTTGAGACCCGTAAGGACATCGCGTCTCATTTGTTGGATTTCGTGGAAGAGGGCAGTCTTACAATTTGTGAGGTGTCCGAATATCTCAACATGATCGCTGACATTGCTGCTCAGCTCCTTCATGTGGGATTGCTCCCAGAAAAAGATGGTGTTGGTGCGGATCCGAATAACATTGCCGCCTTGGTCGATGCGCTGGCTCAGCGCGGAATTGTTGATTTGATGTTTCGCCGTCTCCGACAGGGTACGGCTCTCTCGCCCGCAATCTGGGGGCTGGAGCATAAGCTCAGCGATAATACGCTTAGCCACGACGGCAGCAATTTCATGAACTGGTGCGTCGGCAACGTCAAAATCGAAGTCAATGGCAATGGCAATCTCGCCACTAAGCAGGCGGCGGGCCGAGCAAAAATCGACCCATTTATTGCAATGCTTTGCGCTGCGATACTTATGAGTTGGAACCCGACGGCCACCGGAACGGGAATGAACGATTACTTTAACAGCTTGGCAGGTGCAGGGTGAACGTACTTCGAAAAATGTTCGACGGCCTGTCCGGATTGTTGCAGATTCGCCGGAACACTTCCCTGGAAGATCTGCGATACGGTGGAGCATCTACATCGGGAGAACTGGTAACAGATACAAGCGCTCTCGCCCTTTCGGCTGTATGGGCATGTGTAAACCTGGTCTCAGGTACGATTTCTTCGTTACCATTGATGGTTTATCGCACGAAAGCGGACGGGAGTCGTGAGATCGCAAAAGATCATCCGTTATATCGACTGCTGCACGACAGTCCAAATTATGATCAATCCGCGCTGGATTTCTGGGACTTCATTGCCGCTTCGATCGAACTTAGGGGCAACGGATTTGCGCAGATTATTCGTGCCGGTGGTCGAGTGATTTCTCTTTCTCCGATCAATCCTGCGCACATGAATGTACGCAGATTACCATCGGGTGCGCTGCAATACAGCTGGAGCTCTCACGGAAAGAGCTACATTTCGAGTGACCGCGATATCTTGCATATTCGCGGTTTTGGCGGGGATCCGGTCGGCGGTATGTCGACACTACGATTTGCGCGAAATTCATTCGGCCTGGCTATGTCTGCGGAACGCTCCGCAGGCGAGATGTTTCGCAACGGCCTGCGCCCGTCAGGCGTACTCAAATTCAAACCGTGGCTGACAGATCCGCAGCGAGACATTGCCAGAAAGGAACTGGCAGACAAGATTGGTACAGGAAACGGTGGTAAGCCACTGATCCTAGAAGGCGATACGGAGTGGCAGCAGCTCACTATTTCGCCTGAAGATGCTCAGATGATCGAAACCCGGACGTTCTCGGTTGAAGAGATATGCCGGTTCTTCGGGGTTCCTCCACATATGGTGGGCCACACATCGAAAGCGACCAGCTTTGGAACCGGGATTGAAAGCCAGACGCTTGGTTTCCAGAAGTTCACGCTGCGCCGTCGTTTCAAACGCATCGAACAGGCTCTGGAAAAGCAGCTGCTTACCCCCGCAGATCGGGCGGCGGGAATAGTCATCGAATTTAATCAGGAAGGTTTATTGCGCGGCGATACGAAGGGTCGAGCTTCCTTCTATCAGGTGATGACCGCTATCGGCGCCATGACGATCAATGAGGTTCGCAGGTTGGAAAACCTGCCTCCGGTTGAAGGCGGCGACGTCCCGCGTATCCAGATGCAGAATGTGCCTATCACTGAAACCGACAATGAAATGATCGGACACAATGGCGGTCCGCCACTTGAGGATTGATCCATGAAAAGCAAGGTTTCCGCGCCAATCTTCGACATCAAGGCGATTAGCGACGATGGCGTATTCTCTGGCTACGGCTCTATTTTCGGCAATCGTGACAATGGCGGCGATATTGTCGTTGCGGGTGCATTTGCGAAAAGTCTGGCTGATCATCGCCAGAAGGGCACTCGTGTCAAAATGTTCTGGCAGCACGATCCACATCAGCCTATCGGCAAGTGGACCGAATTGTCGGAGGATGGGAAAGGCCTTTTTGTCGAAGGTAAACTCAATATGGGTGTCCAGAAGGGGCGTGAAGCTTATGCGCTGCTGAAGGAAGGCGATATTGACGGGCTTTCCATTGGCTACAGCATCATTGACGGCGAGCCTGATGAAAAACGAGGGGCATATCTGCTAAAACAGGTGCGCCTTGTCGAGGTTTCCGTTGTCTCAATGGCAATGAATGAGCGGGCGCGGGTCGATGACGTTAAATCGGAAGCGTTCGAAAAACTGGAACTGCTGGCACGTCACCTTCGCGATGGTGAGCCGCTTCCGGTGAAAGAGTTTGAGGATATCCTGCGTGAGGCAGGGATCCCGAAAAGCATGGCCACACAGATAGCCTCTGTCGGTTATGCGAAGGCCATTCTGGGTGAGCCAGAGGGCGAAAAGGCTGACCAACGGGCTGAACTGTATCGCGCGCTCCTGCGTGACTAAGCCCTAACCATTTCCAACTCTGGAGAATAGCTATGAAACTCATGAAAAATCATGGGGTGTTTACGCTTGGCATTTTTGCCTGCCTCGCGCTCGCTGCAACGGTCGTTTTCTTTGGCCTCGATCATGCGTCGGCGAATAGTGCCGTCATGGCGATGGCTGGGACAGCTGCCGCTGGCGAGCTGGAGCAGCTCGCGACCGAACTGAAACAAAAGTTCGATACCAAGCATGATGCCGTGAAGGAACTTGCCGAAAAGGCACTTTCCGAAGCACAGAAGAACGGTGACATCAGCAAGGATCTTAAGGAAAAGGCTGACGAAGCGCTTTTGGGCATGAACGAAATCAAGGCCCGTCTTGATGATATCGAACAGAAAGCCGCGCGTGGCGGCTCTGGTGATGAGCGCCACAAGTCGCTCGGTCAGCAGTTCATCGAACTGGAAGAACTGGAATCCATGAAGTCTGCACCGCGTAGCGGCGCGTCGGCAAATCTCATGGTGAAGGCAGACATTACGACATCAACGGCTGACGCTCCCGGTTCTGCGGGTGCTGCGATTGCTCCAAACCGTCTGCCCGGTGTGCTGGCTCTTCCGCAGCGCAAGCTGACCATCCGTGATCTGCTTTCTCCTGGCCAAACTGACAGCCCGAATATTCTTTATGTTCAGGAGACAGGCTTCACCAATAGTGCGGCTCCAACTGCTGAAGGCGGGCTGAAGCCCCAATCTGATCTGAAGCTGACGGACAAGAACATCTCGACCAAAGTTATTGCTCACTGGTTCCGCGCTTCCAAACAGATCCTGAGTGACTTTTCCCAGATACGCTCTCTGATCGATGAACGCCTTATTTACGGGCTTCAGCTGGTAGAAGAAAACCAGATCCTCAATGGTGACGGTACGGGCGAGAATCTGGAGGGCATCATTCCGCAGGCTACGGCTTACGCTGTACCAGCCGGATTGACCGCACCTGTTCCAGTTACCGGCATCGACATTCTGCGTATAGCTATGTTGCAGGCAGCGCTTGCTGAATACCCTGCCACGGGGCACGTACTCAATCCGATTGACTGGGCCAGCATCGAGCTTCTGAAGGATACCGAAGGTCGTTACGTGATTGGCAACCCGCAGGGTTCGCTCAATCCGACGCTCTGGAATCTTCCGGTTGTGGAGACGCAATCCATTTCGGTTGGCAAATTCCTGACCGGCGCATTCCGCCTCGGTGCCCAGATATTCGACCAGTGGACCAGCCGTATCGAGCTTGGTTTCCAGAACGATGATTTCGTGAGGAACAAGGTCACCATACTTGGTGAAGAACGCTTGGCACTGGCCGTTTATCGCCCTGAGGGCTTCATCTACGGCAACATTACTCCGCCTGCTGGCGGCGGCGGCTGATCTTGATCGGCTCAGATCGACGGGCGGTTTTGCCGCCCGTTTCCTGAACCGAAGGAGAAAGACCATGAAATTCGACGTACTTCGCGAGCATATTGGTGACAAGTTCTACAAGACCGGCGACATCCGCGAGTCTGACGAGCTCACTGTCAAACATCTCATTCGCAACGGCGTTTTGCGGGCGTGTTCGGATACGTCCGATAACAAGGACGGAATCGATCTCGATTCGATTGGGAGCGGGGACACAGTTCAGGGTGATGTTGGCAGCTTGGCGTTCACTGACGCTTCGGCCATCGTGCCGGGTTCGTCTGATGATGCCGACACGGGAGCCAGAGCGGATGGAGTGGCAATCTCTCAACAGGATGCTGTGTCTGCCGAAAAGTCGGAAGAAAATGCCGACATGAACAAGGCCGAGAGTTCCGCCCCAAAGAACAAGGGGAAGTAATATGCTGGCCCCGGTGCGTTTGAGCATTGCGACTGTCATGCCGGTGACTTTGGCCGAGGCGAAAGCACATGTTGGCGCGATTGGATTCACAGATGATGATCCGCAACTCGAAGGCTTCATCAAAGCTGCTGTCGCCAATCTGGAAAAGACTCTGACGCTTGCACTTGTCGATCAGACTTGGCGGCAAGACATGGGTTGCTGGTCTACCATAACGATTTTGCAACCGGGGCCGATCAAAGAAGTGTCGAGCGTGAAGTACGTCGATGAAAACGGCGACATGCAGACGTTCCCCACTTCATCATATGGCTTATTTGCAGATGTGTCGGGCTATTTTCTGCAAATTTTTGGTGCAGCGCTTCCGCGTTTGGCTAATCGTCCAGACGCAGTATCCGTCACATATTCATGCGGCTTTGAGGCCGATGCATTCCCGCCTGAGCTTAAAACGGCGATCCTTCTGCATGTCGGCCTGCTCTATTCATTTCGCGGGGATCCGCAAGTGCCCAGGATCGAAGAAAATTCGGCTTATCAGGCGCTAATCTGGCCCTATAGAAAACCAAGGGTGTAGCCATGGCAATCGGCGCAGGCCAGCTGTTTCATTCGGTAGCATTTGATAAGCCTGGTCTTCAACCTGATGGGCAAGGCGGGTTTTCAGGATGGGTTGAGATTGCAAATGTTCGGGCCAACATACGCAATCTGCGGGGTGGCGAGACCGTTCAAGCGGCGCGTCTGCAAGGCAAGCAGCCGGTTGTCGCAACTATTCGGAATGCAGGCGTTACCCGCTTGGTCACCACGGATTGTCGTATGCGCGATCTGCGGACGGGAGAGGTTTACAATATTCGGGCGATTGTGATCGCTGAAGATCGCCAGTTCATCGAAATTACCGCTGAGCGGGGCGTTACCATCTAGGAGATAGCGATGCCTTGGGTTCGGTTCAGTAAAGTGTTCAACTTTCCGGTCACCCCAGCAGTGACGCAACGATATCCGGTTGGCTTTACCGGCAATGTCACTACGCGGTGCGCTGACATGGCTGAAGCGCAGGGTAAAGCAACCCGCATTCCAACCCCGCGCAAAGGCGAGGCTCCCATCAATGGCGATCAAAGCGACAATTCAGGGGCGCGAGGCGCTGAACAGACGGCTTCGTCAGTTGGTACCAGACGCGGAAAAAAACGCGGCTGAAGCAAAATTGCAGATCGCAAAGGAAGCTGCCGCAGCCATTGCAGCGAAAGCGCCAATCGGCCCAGCAACCGATCCCTTCACCGGCAAGCCAAGGCGGGCAGGGCAGTATCGTGAAAGCATCCAAGGCGGTTTGCAGCGCGACAATAAGGGCATGGTTGGTATCGGCCAGACACGTTCCAAAGACCCGGATGCGACCGGCGTTTATGCGGAATATGTCTGGCGCTTCATCGAGTTCGGCACCAAGCCGCATATCAACAAAGGTGCGGCACCTGGCTCACGCCATCCCGGTACGGCCAAGCAACCGCATATCTTCCCGACATGGCGAGCCATGCAGAAGAAGGCGAAGCGCAAGGTCAACGCGGCGATCAACAAGGCGGTCAGAAAGGCGATGGGCAAGTAATGGCATCACTCAGCAACAGCTTGCAGGTCGCAGTGTTCAACCGTTTGGCTGCATTCGCGCCGCTGACATCAATCGTGGGCACCGGCATTTATGACATGCCGCCAACCAATGCCAGCTATCCATATATCGCCCTTGGTGATGACGACATCTATCAGGAAGATGTGACCTGCAAAGCATCGTCCATGGTTCTTTTCGATGTCGATGGATGGTCGGACTATCGGGGCTACAAGGAAGTGAAGAACATGGCGCAGGCCGTCGAAGATGCTCTTCATAATTTCCCGCTGGAAGTTGACGGCTATCGCCTTGTCAGCCTCACACACAGAAAAACGACGTTCGTTCGCGATCCCGACGGGCTGCTCGCTCATTCGGTCAGCCGGTTCGCGGCTTACATAGAAGCGCTGTAAGCGCCGCCCCTTAAAACTTTAACGCAACTGATCCGGATCGATGGTCGATCCGGCAATCGAGGACTATTACCATGGCAGACGGACAGCAGATTGGTCGCCTTCTTCTGATCAAGATCGGTGACGGCAATACCACTCCCGGCCCGGAAACATTCAACCCGCTTTGCGGACTGAAAACGACTTCGTTCAACATGTCGGCAAACGAAGTCGATACCACCGTTCGCGATTGCGCGAACCCAGCCGCAACGCCACAGAAGACGGCTGAACCGGGCATCAAGAACCGTACGTTCACCGGCAACGGCAAGTTCATCAAGAGCGATGAAACGGCTGTATTCGTGCAGCATGTCATCAACGCGACCAAGTTCAATGCGCAGGTGGTTGTTCCCGGCATGGGCACGTTCACCGGCCCTTGGTTCGTTTCGGATTATGAACTGTCCGGCGAGGATGAGGGCAACATGGACTTTAGCGGCACGTTCATTGCTGCCGGTGTTCTTGATTTCGAGATCGAGGCTTAATCCATGGCAGAGAAGGAATTTCCGCTTTCTGTCAATGGCGCCCGTGGCGAAGTCGCTCTCTGGGTTGGAGACGTGCCCTTGGTGATTGCTGCCGAGATGGAGGGTCTTTCGACCCTTTCTACGCATCTCGAATGCAAGTCTCTTCATGACTTGTTCGTTCGGCTGTCGGGTACGGAAGTAGCGGCAACACGGGCTGCTCTGCCTGCGCTGGCCGTCAAAGGTGATGCGAAAAAGGCAGTCGAGATCCTGAAGCTCAAGCACTTCAAGGCGATTGCCGAAGCCTTTTCTAAGGCGCTCTCACATCATTTCGATGATGACGAGGGAAACGGCGAAGCCGTCAAGGGAAAGAAGTAGAAGAGCCTTTTCCTTGGCGGCAGTGGCAGAAAACCGCCTACGGTGCTTTGCGATGGACGCCAGAAAGTTTCTGGCGCTCCACACTCACGGAACTGGTCAATGCGATTGACGGGCACTGTGAGGCCAAAGGCATCAAAAAGAAGAAATCGAACGTGCCGACGGACAGCGAAATGGCTGAGCTGCTGGCGAAGTATGGGTGATTTTCATTTGTCGGTCAGCTAATGGGCAGCGCCCGGTAGGGCGCTTTTCTCATTCTGGCTTTGGGTATCCTAATTTTTGGCTACATCCATATCGTGCAAAAGCCAGTTCGGACAAATCGAACAAGATAGGATTATCAAAAGACTGGTTTATCTCGCCCTCATTTAAATCAACAAGCATCCCAAACGGGTAAAATTTTGTATATCCGCCGAAAGCGTTCTTCGAATTTACCCATCCGCATAAAGATAGGCCTCTACCCGGTTGGTCGTGAATGGTTATCCCTTTGTATTGGGATGACGATGGATCAGTAAAATCTTTACTAACAGCCTTATGCATTTGCTCGAAACTAATTGGCGCTCCTTTTGGGAAACTGTCATCTAGTACAGTGGCGCTATAGGCGTTGGTACCAAACGCTATCAATGCAGCCGCGCAAATAACTGAAATCTTCATGCTTTTTCCCAACCTGCCCATTGTGGCGGGTTTTCTTATAGGACGCCTTTCACATGGCCGACAAGACAGATGACCTGATTATCAGCATCAGCACTGACATGGCGACGGTTCGCCGTAGCCTGAAGAAGCTTGAGGCCGATATCTCGAACTCGACAAGCGGCGTGGTCAAGAAGTTCGAGGCCATGGGCAAGGGCATCGACAATTCGATTACGACAGCCATGCAGTCGCGCATCAACGACATGGTGGGAATTGGCACCAAGGCATCGAAGGAATGGACGGGGGCGCTTGCCCAGCAGGGCGCAGAGCTTGAAAAGCTTCGGCTGCGTTACAACCCGATCTTTGCCGCCGTGAAACAGTATCAGGCCAGTGTCGTCGGCATTCAGCAGGCGCATCGCGTTGGTGCTATCTCTTCCGAAGAAATGACATCCGCGATCCAGCGTGAGCGCAAAGCAACGTTAGACAGCATCGCGGCGATTAAGCAGCGAAATAGTGCTGTATCTTCGATGAAGCCCGCCGCCGCCGCTGGTTCGCGTGGTTTTCAGACGGCGAACATCGCTGCACAGTTTCAGGATATAGCAGTCACGTCCGCTATGGGCATGTCGCCTATCCAGATCGCTTTGCAGCAGGGAACACAGCTTTCCGCCGTCTTCAATGAAATGGGCAAAGGAAAGGCCGTTCTTCAGGGTATCGGGGCGGCATTTGCTTCCCTAGTCAGCCCGGTCTCGCTCGTTACAATCGGCGTCATTGCCGCGAGCGCAGCGCTGTTCCAGTATATAACATCTGGGAAAAAGACCGCTGATCTAACGGAGGTTTTCAAGAAGCATGCTGAAAGCATCGCTCTCGTAAAGGAACAATACGGCGACCTTGGAGCGTCACTCCTCACGATCCGTACTGATGACGCTTCATCGCAGATTATGGCGCTGAAAGACCAGCTTTCATCGTTCTATGCTGTCGTAGGAGAAGCCGCCTCCAATAAAGCATCCTTCGGCGCGGCTCTTCTTACGGAACTCGCGCCATCGTTTCGCGAAGCCCCGGAAGCGGCCAAGAAAATGCGTGATGCTTTTGCTGACCTTAACGCATCCATTCGCCAAGGTAAGCCAGACATACTTTCGTTCAGAGAGGCGATGTCTGGTATCGCGAATGACACAACGGCCCCAAAGAATATTCAGGAAGCCGCAAAATTCATGGGCGATATGGATGCGGAGGCGGTTAAGGCTGCTCGATCCATCCCAAGCGTTGGCGCTGCACTGAGCCTGTTAGGCGGCATCGCAGCGGACCAAATTGGCAAGATTAATGCAGTTAAAAACGCGCTCAAAGAGTTGTCTGAAATAGCTCCGCCAGATTTCAGTGATAGCGAAAGGGCGTATCAGGCGTATTCCAATTCCATCAAAAATGATGGGAGCATTGAGAACCGCATCAAATCGGCTGATGAGTTGCAAAAGGCGCTTGGGCGTATTCGCGCGTCTCAAATGCCGGTTCCGGGCGAAAAGCCAAACATCGAAAGCTTCGCGCCAGAAAAAACGCGCAAGTCGAGCGACGAACGGAAGGCTGAACGTCAAGCGGAGCGCGATGCCAACGCCTACCGTGATCTGGTGAAATCCGCTAATGATCGGATCGAGCAGTTAAAGCTCGAAGAACGGCTTGTCGGCAAGACAGGTGTCGCAGCCGAAACCATGCGCATGAAGCTGGAGCTTTTGCAGAAGGCGCAGGATAAGGGGCGCACCGTCAGCGAAGCGCAGCGGGCGGAAATCGACAAACTGGCCACGTCATACGGCAATGCGGCTCAGAAGGTCTCTGCAATGCAGATGGTTGAAGAGTTGCAGTTCGAACGTGCCCAGATGTTCCGCAGCCCGACAGAACAGCGCGTGGCAAGCCAGCTTCGCAATGCCGGGATCAGCCCGGATAGCGAATATGGGCAGGCCATCGGCAACCAGATCCGGTTGAACGAACAGCTGGCAATCGGTCGAGAACGCGCATTGGATTTTGCCCAAGGCCTCGCGAACGACATCATGAACAGCGCCGATGCGGTGGACATACTTCGCAATTCGGTTAGCAGATTAGCGCAAATGCTGATCGAGATGGGAACGAATAGCGCCATAAATGGCTTTTTCGCCAATTTCGGCGGTGGGCTTGGTGGCGGGTTCTCGGCCAATACCACGCTGGGTAATTTCCTGAAGGGCATTCCCGGTTTTGCCACGGGCACCAATTCGGCTCCGGGCGGCATGGCTTGGGTAGGCGAAAATGGCCCCGAACTTGTGAACCTTCCACGGGGTGCGCAGGTGATCCCGAATGATATCCTTGGGTCCATCGCACGGGGTGGTATATCGGCCCCGCGTGTGCCGTCCATTCCGGCTGCTGCCAATTCCAATGGCGCCAGTGGCGTTCACGTCACTCTGGGCTGGTCGAAGGATGCAGACGGCAATATCGCCCCGATCATCCGCGACGTTTCTCAGCAGACGTTCAAGCAGGGCATCACGGCCTATGACCGTGCAGGCGCAGTCAGAACGGCCCAGAACCTTCGACAGGTCAATGCAAGAGGACTGGTAAAGTAATGGCTGAAAGTCTTCCTACCGGCCTCAACTATCTGGATAGCCCGCTGAAGCTCGTTCGCAGTGTTTCGACATCGCGATATGGGCAGCGGGCAGTCTCCTTTATCGAGAACGGAGATCCGTTCTGGCAGTGGACTGCGCGTATCATTTCCATGACGCCAGCCCAGCGCCAGAAACTTGAGGCCTTCGTGGATCGTTGCCGGGGCGGTCAGGTTACGGTTCTCTACACCCCGAAACATGCATGCATCCCGCAAGCATACTGGGGCGATGCGAACAATCCGGCTATCACCGGCACGGCCTCGCTTGCTGCGATCAATGGCAACACGCTGACCTTTAACGGCGTTGCTGTCGGTCTGAAGCTGATGGACGGTGACCTGATCGGCTTTTCAATAGGCGATTACAGGTTTATCGCCCGGATCGTTGCTGACGCCACGGCAGCGAGCACGAGCGTGCAGGTGAAGATTGAGCCGTTTTTGCCGTCTTACATCACGGTCGGCGCTACGGTGCGTTTCAAGAACCCTGTCATGAATATGCGCCTTCTGCCGAACAGTCTCGACATTGGAGACGGTTTTTATCAAGACGCATCATTCCAGCTTGTCGAGGTGCCCAAGTAATGGCGTTTCCAGCAAGATTGCAGCAATTGCTAGATGGGGGGCGGGGGAAGATCGCCTCTGCCGTCAAGGCCGAGTTCGGCACGGGCACATATGGCTTTTTCGCCGGCAAGGGCAGCATCGTCTATAATGGCCTTACCTACAACGGCAACACGCTGATCGATATCGATGAGCCGCGATATGCTCTGGGCACTGCTGCCCAGCCAATAACGATGAAGCTGCCCGCCGCTGCCGATTTCGGCCTGACCCCGGATAAGCTCAGCCAGATCGAGCAGGAAGATTACAAGAACCGCCCGATCACCTTCTACGATTTCTATATCGATCCCGACACGAACGAGTTCCTTCACGCTGAGCCGACTTGGTACGGCTACATCGACAATATCGATCATCGTGAAGAGGGGGAGGACTTTTGGCTGGAAGGTCACATCGAAACCGGGGCAATCGATAACTTCCGTGAAGGCTATCGTTACGCCTCCCATGAGGATCAGCAGCTGGTTTCTCCCGGCGACATGCTGTTCGAATACGCAGCGAGGATCAAGAATGAGTATTTCAAAATCAAGTTCGGCTAGGGTTCCCGGCTGGGATCGGGCGCTTGAAGACTTGGCAACCGCTCATGTCTCTATCGCTCCTGAATGGGGTGTATCCGACTGCCTGATGACGGCGGCAGATGCGATCAAGGTTGTCACCGGAGATGACCCGCTCGCGAAGTTCCGCGGCAAGTACAAGACGGAAGCCGGTGCCGCTCGCAAGATGCGCGCCAATGACTGCGAAACCGTCAAGGATGTGTTCGAAACCTATCTCCAGCTTGAGCCCGTCAATCGGCTCGTGGCGCGCCGGGGGGATGTCGGCGTGATGATCATCAATGACGAATATGTGGCCGGATTTATCTGTGGCACAGGGTTCGCGGTCAAGCAGCCCAACGGCCTTGCATTCTATCCGGTGACCGAAATCGAGCAGGCCTACAAGGTCGGCATTTAAGACACACGACAATTCGCGCCTTTCAAGGTCCGTTGACAGCGGGCCTATTTTGTTGCGCCTGCATGAGGCTTTTGAATGCCATTTCTCGCACCAATATTTACCGCTATCGGTGGCATTGTATCGAGCGTGGCCGCATGGGCTGCTGCAAGCCCGATCCTTGCCGGGATCGCCCAAACAGCATTTGGGATCGCGGCAAAGTTTGCGCTCAATGCACTCTTTCCGCCCAAGACGCAAAGCCGCGCTTCGGAGCTGGAAACCCAGTACGGTTCGAATATCCCTCGCTCGGTCATTCTCGGCACATGTGCGACCGAAGGCCATCACATCTACCGAAACAGCTACGGCAGTGGCGGGCGTCTCATTCAGGATGTGTTCGTTCTGTCGAGCTTTCGCATCACGTCCGTGCCGCGTGTTCGATACAACGGCGAATGGCGGGTTCTTTCGGTGCAAGACGCTGACGGCTACTGGCTTGTGCCGAACGAAGGGACGAGCGGCGACGATCATGATAACGTCCGCGTCAAGTTCTTCTATGGCACGATGGATCAGCAGGCCGAGCCGACGCTGATCAACAATGCCCGTCCTTCCGGGCGCTGGACAGCAAACCATCGCGGCGCAGGCGTAGCCTATGCAATCGTGTTTTCAGAGCTTCGCAAGAATGGCGATGGCCTGACCTCGCCAGCAAAGCTGCTGTTCGAAGTCGTCGGCGCTCCGCTTTATGACTGGCGCAAAGACAGCACAGTTGGCGGCTCTGGCGGACATCGCTGGGAAGACCAAAGCACGTGGGAATATTCCGATAATCCGGTTGTCGAGATTTACAATCTGGAGCGCGGTTTCTTCAATGGCTCTCAGCGCATGGTCGGTAAGGCCGTCCGCGCAAGCCGCTTACCACTGGGTGATTACACCCAAGCCGCAAACATCTGCGACGAGTTCATGGTCGATGGTTCGAAGCGCTATCGCGCCCACGCCATTGCCAAGGACGGTCCCGGCGCTAACCACGATGCGAACCTGACACCGATCCTTGAAGCCATGTGCGGTTCGTGGGTTGAGCGTGTTGACGGCGAGTTCCCCATTGCTGGCGCTCCACAGGCCATCGTTGCCACGATCACCGATGACGATATCAAGCGTGGTGCGGCGCTGCGCTTCAGCGTCAAACGCAAGCGCACGGAACTGATCAATACAGTCGCGGCGTCCTATATCTCGCCGGATGACTTCTATGAGACGAAGGATGCGGCAACCCGGATCGATGCAGGCGCATTGGCTGAAGACCGCGAAACGCTGGCTAGCGCCATTCCATATGCAGCCGTCACTGACGTGCGGCAGGTGGACAGGCTGGCAGACATTGCCATTCGCGGCGCTCGTTATCAGGCATCAGCGGAAATCGTCGTTCATCCGAAATTCCTCGACACGATCAAGGAAGGCCGGTGGGTTCGCTGGAATAGCGCCAAGTATGGCGACCGCACGTTTCAGGTTCTGACGCGCCAGCTTGGCGGGATCAATACTGATGGCGCTCGCGATATCTCGCTGTCTTTGCAGCAGATTAGCAATGGTGTATTTGATCCGACAGCCTACGAGACCAACCCGCCGAACATCATCGTTATTCCACCGCCGCAATACCTGGCTGAAGTGCAGAACTTCGACGTAATCCCCCTTATCGTGGTTTCGAACGGGGAGGGCGAACTGCCCGCTGCACAACTTCTGTGGGACAGCATCGAGGATATCTCGGTCATTGGCGTGAACATAGAATATTGGCCTGCCAACGATCCTTCGCAGGTGTTCACACGGTTTGTCACATGGGATGTAACGAGCGTCATTCTATCTGAAGGCCTGACCTCGCTCACTGACTGGTTCGTCCGGACACGCTTGCGCGTGGACAATGGCCGGTCGGTAGCGTGGTCAGCGAATACTGCCTTCACGACGCTGAAGGCCCGTTCGGGAGGCCCGGTTGATTACGAGAGCCTCGACGGTGACGTGAAGGGCCTCATCAACTGGATGACAGACGACCGACGCGAGATTATTAGGCAAGCGCAGGAAAACGCCACCAAGACCGCTGACGGCATGCTGGCCGGTTATGCCGATAGTCGTTCTCTTCGACGCGAGCTTGCCAGTACTTACGGCAAGGCGAAAGCTTCGTGGTCGGAGGATATCTATGTAGCGACCGGGCCCAACAGCGCCATTGTCCAGCAACTGACACAGTTGAACGCCGAGCTTGACGACAAGGCAGACGCAAGCGTTGTGACGCTTCTGTCTACGCGAGTGGATAATGTCGAAGGGCAGTACACAGCCGTCGCGGATGCAATCACAGACGTGAATGCGTCTGTTGACGGAACCGTGGCTAACTCTGGCTGGCGCATGACGTCAACAGTCGGCGGCGGTGGCACCTCGGCCAGAATATCGGCTTACGCTCGTATCAACACAGGCGACACTTGGAAACAGGCTGGCTGGTTCATCAATGTCACCCCGACGGGAAGCCAGTTCATTGTTGTGTCCAACCAGTTTGCGATTGCCGATCCGAACAATAACGGCACCTTCACCTATCCGTTCGTTGTGCAGAATGGGCAGGTCTACATTCAGAATGCCCGTCTCGGAACGCTGTATTTCGACGTGCTTCAGTCCAACAACAGCAAGATGATCATGCGCGGTTATGACAACTTGGCCGATCTGCGGATATTCACATGACCCAGACATTTATCGGCTACAAACCGGGTGTCGGCCCGGTTCTGAAGTGCCTGAAATATGACACGGATGATCCACTGACGCTGGCAAACACGGCATTTGACAGGTTCTTCTTCAATTCGGAGACGCAAAACCTGTCCTATGTGTTCCCGACCAACCCGTTTTTCTATCGCTCGGCAGAGCTATCCGCGCTTCCGGCGACATTCAACATCACCAATGATCGGGACAATGTTGTTATTTCAGGTAGCAATGTTGGCAGTACGAGTGACGCGTTTTTTAACGTCAATACGTTCTATCGAATAACAAATGCGTACCCAAATATGGGGTATGTTCCGATGTCTGAATTCAGACAGGTTGATCTTCTGACCAATCGAGTTGAATGCGGTGCTTTTCAAAGCTACTACGCACTGGTCGGATCGACAAACCACAACGTTGTCACAGCAAGACAGTTTTATACTGTCATGGGAAGATTGGTTGGAACCACTAGCGGACAAACGACTTTCCCGACGGTCTACAATGGGATTATCAGCAGTTCACAATCCGGTTTCGTTGGGATGGGCGAGTGGTTTGTTTGGAAACAGCAGTTAATCTATAACGACAATAGAAATCCCAACGCCATTTATCCAAGTGTATGGGACTTGCCCGCCGACGCATCGGCCATGCGGACTTATACATCTGCTCCGAACCTCCTGTCGCTGGAGGC